>DAORGN010000084.1:0-18667 GCA_035340095.1 Pseudomonadota bacterium
CGGCCAAGCCCGGTGAGCCCGCCAAACCAGCGGAAGCGGCCAAACCAGCGGAAGCGGCCAAGCCTGCGGAGCCCGCCAAACCAGTGGAAGCGGCCAAGCCTGCGGTGCCAGCCAAACCAGCGGAAGCGGCCAAGCCTGCGGTGCCAACCCCACCGACTCCACCAGCGGCGCCAACCCCGGCGGCGACCCCAGCGGCTGCGCCTGCTCCGGTGAAAAAGAAGCCGAAGAAGGCTGCGGAGCCCGCGTCCGATCTTCCGCCCCCGGCAGAAGCGCCGAGCTTTGCCCCAAGTCCCGAAAAGAAGGAAGCCCCTCCCGCCAAGGAGGAAGGTAGTCCGTCTGCGCCGGAGAAGCAGTGATGTTTGATCGCTACGTACAAGACAAACGGCGCAAGCGCCCACTGCTCTACGCAGCCTTCGTCATCTCGACGACGATTGAGGCTGGAGTACTGATTTTTTTCATCATCTACTCGCTCATCCACGTCGATGAGGTTCAGCCGCCGCCGCTGACGGTGCAGTTTTTCGCAACGTCTACGCCGCCGCCGCCACCGCCGCCGCCGCCCAAGGCTTCGAGCAAGCCCAAGACGCCGCCGAAAGTGGTCAAGCCGGTCGTGCAGCCGACGGAAGTGCCGAAGTTCATTCAGCCGAAGCTGGAACCCGATCCTCCCGAAGAAAAAGACACTGGCGGATCGTCTGACGGTGTGCCGGGTGGTGTCGAAGGTGGTGTCGCTGGAGGTGTCGTTGGTGCACCGCCGCCGCCGCCGCCGCCGAAGGAAGAGGCCAAGCCACCACCCAAGCCAAAGGTTGTGCCGGCGATCCGCATCCGCAGCGAAAAGCTGTCGGGCGAAGATCCGCACCTTCCGGCGGTCGTCAAAGCGCAGCGTCGCGGCAGCGGCATGGTGATGGGCGCCTACAAGATGTGCATCGGGCTCGACGGCTCGATCTCCGATGTCGACGTGGTGACCAGCATCGCGGGCGCCGACGAGTCGATCATCGAAGTGCTGCGCACCTGGCGCTACAAGCCGCAGCAGATTCCGGTCTGCTTCATTCAGAACCTGCAGTTTGTGTTCGAGTGATAAGGACGGAGAACAGCCAATCACGAGCAGCATCGGCAGAAAGTGGTGCTTGCAGGGGTGACGCAAGTTGCCACGCCGGTGAAGCCAAGGATTTTTGGGTTACCCGCGAAGACGAGGAACAAAATGGAACAGGGAATTAGTTTTAGCCCGAAGGCAATCTGGGACTCGACGTCCATCGCTGGCAAAGCGGTTATCATCGTGCTGGCCATCATGGGTATCTACATGTTGGCCGTCGCCATCGAGCGCTGGATTACCTTCTCGCGCGCCAAACAGCGGTCGCTACAGTTCGTGTTCGCGCTGCAGAAGAAGCTGGCCGATCGCGACATCAAGGGCGCGCTCAGCCTCGCTCAAGTCAAGCCGCAGGGCCCGATCGCGATCGTCATCGAAGCCGCGCTTCACGAGTACATCGACGGACTGCAGGCGCTCAAGACGCTGGGACCGGATGAAATTGGCGACTTCGACCTGCTGGATGCGGTCAATCGGGCGATCGACCGGGTGAAAGAGCGTGAAGTGGCGGATCTCAAGAAGGGTCTTGGCGCACTCGCAACCATTGCTTCGGCGGCACCGTTCGTCGGTCTGCTCGGAACCGTCGTCGGTATCATCACCGTCTTTGCGACCATGTCGACCAAGGGCGCAGGCGGTATCGCGGCAGTTGCTGGTGGTATCGGTGAAGCACTCGTGACGACGGCATTCGGCCTTCTGGTCGCAATCCCGGCAGTTATGGTGTTCAACTTCTTCACCAACTCGATCGACGAGTTCGTCGTGGACATGAACGAAACGAGCAGCGAGCTGGTGGCGTTCATCCTTCGCGAGGGTCGTCGGGCTGCGTAGTCGTACCCGTGCGGTGGTTTGCCATCGCGCCTAGATAAGCTGAAGGACTGCCCATGTCCGACTTGGATGAACTGCTAAAAAATCCGCCGCGGATGCCGAGAGTCAAGCACCGGCGGCACGCGCGTCATGCGGTCAAAAATGCGTCGATCAAATCAGAGATCAACGTGACACCGCTCGTCGACGTCGTGCTCGTGCTGCTCATCATCTTCATGGTCGTCACGCCGATGATCACCCGTGGTATGCCCGTCGAGCAGCCGGTGACCAAGCACCACGACAAGAAGAACGATTCGGGCGAGCAAATCGTCGTTTCGGTGACCTGCGAAGGCGGCAAGATGGGCGCGATCCACTGGGAATGCGCGCAGTCGCGGATGTTCGTGGGATCGGACTTGGCGACGGACGAAACGCTCGGCGATCTGGTGCAAAAAGAAATGCGCAAAGGATCGGGCGGACGTGAAGTCCACATCAAGGCCGACCGTCGTGCTGCCTACGGCGTTGTTCGTCACGCGATGGAGCTGGTCAACGCCGTCGGCGTGCCGCAAGTTCACCTTGGCTCTGAAGAGTACAAGGAGGGTAACTAGCCATGGCTTTTGCAGCCGGTGGGAAAGGCCCACGCTCCGACATCAACGTCACGCCGCTTATCGACGTCGTGCTCGTGCTCCTGATCGTGTTCATGGTCATGGTGCCGAAGCTGCTCAACCAGACGCAGATCGACGTGCCACCGAAGGCGCCGCCGACCAACATGGCCGAGCCGCCGCCGTCGTCAGATCAACTGGTTGCGACCGTCGCGGAAGATGGTCGTGTCGCCATCAATGGCGAAGCGATCCCGATCGATGGTCTGGCCGAAAAGGTTCGCACCCTGATTCAGAACCGCAGCAAGAAGATCATCTTCTTTAACCCCGACGATGCAGCGCCCTATGGCGATGTCGTCAAAGCGATGGACATCTGTCGTGGCGCGGGCGTAAAGACCCTTGGCATCATGACCAAGTGATCCGCTAGCGATCGCCGCTTGCTCGCTCTCTCCGCATTCCGTTCGCTTCTTTTTACCCCGGTTCCGAAAACGTCCACTTGCCGCGCCGCGTTGGCTTTTGCAGCGATCGCCTGAGCGTCGCCATGTATTCGGCGCGCGGAATCAGCGCAAAACCCAGTCGTTCCAGGTGGTGATTCATCACCTGTCCGTCGATCAAGTCGAAATTCCAGGCCACAAGCTGCTCGGACAGGCGGACCATCGCGACTTTGCTGGCGTCGTCAGCTTTGGCAAACATCGACTCGCCAAAAAACATGCCACCGAGCGAGATGCCGTACAGACCGCCGACCAGCTCGCCCGCTTGATACGTTTCGACCGAGTGGGCAAAGCCGGCTTCGTGCAGCGCACAGTAGGCGTCGATCATCTCGGGGAGAATCCAGGTGCCCGATTCGTGTCGACGGGGAATCTTGGCGCAGTGACCGATGACGGCGGCAAAGTTTGTGTCGAGGCGAACTTCATACGGGCCGCGCTGGACGACTTTGCGCAGACTGCGTCCAACATGGATTTCACTCGGACGGACGACGGCGCGTTCCGGTGGGGCAAACCACAAAAGCGGCATGCCTTCACCCGGCCACGGGAAAATCCCCGTCGAATACGCCAAAAGAAGCCGCTCGAGCTGGAGATCGCCACCTATTGCCAGAAGGCCTTCGGCGGAAGCGCAGCCAAGCGGTGGAAAACGCAGTTCCTCGGTGAGCCAGATCGGAAGCCGTAGTCGTGCCAAGCGCACCAAATGGTGCCGTGTGTGCGCTGGCTTGGCAATGTGTAGGATGTGTGCGGGGCGGGTTTGCCGAGGCGGGCTGGGGACAAAAACTATTCTTCGGGGAGGTTCTCTTTGGCGATCTTGCGGATCTTGGTGCTGGCGTTTACCGACTCGACCCACGCTTTGTCAAACTGCTCCAGATCGTCTTTTTTCGACTCTTTGCTCATCTTGCGCAGGCAGGTTCCCCATGCCTGGCTCAGACGGTCGTAGTCGGCCCCGAACTTGTTGAACGTCGCCTTGAAGGTCGCCGGAGTCTTGGTCGGCACTTCGCCCGTCGCCTCGGCGATGCAGGTGTCTTTGATCTTGTTCAAGAAATCGGCGTTGGTCTTCCAGCCCTTGGCCTTGTTTTCGGTGCACTGGCTGGCGAGGAACTCAAGCAGCTCCTGACTGTCCTTCATCTTGTCGATGTTCGGCACCGCGCAGTGGATGAACTTGTCGTACTGCCACGCCGCTGGATCGGCTTTGTTTGGGTTGTCGGTCGTGCTCCAGGTGTCACCCGCCGACGTGATCTTGTTTTCGCGCTGCTTGGTTTCGACGCGCTTGCCGGCGCCCTCGGCCCAGGTGTTGAGCGTGTTGGCCAGACCAGCGAGCGCCTTGCCGTACTCATCGAGCGCTTGCTCATACTGAGCCGGCGCGGGCGGCGAAAAGTCACGAACCTTGCGCGACGCATCAAGCGCCTTTTTCACGCACTCGTTCGAGACTTTTTCGGGGAACGCTTTGGGATCGGCGTACAGCGCCGCTTCGAGCTGGCCGTTGAGCTGTTCGGGCTGGTTGAAGCGACGACCATCGCCTTCTTTGCCAAACAGACAGCGCCAGAAGGCGTTGACGGTGTTCTTTTCGTAGTCTTGTAGCTGTTCAAGGAACGCGACGTGAACTTTGCGCTCCTCCCGCTTTTTGTAGCTGCGGAAGAACAGGAATCCGAAAAGCGCCGCCACTGCGATACCAATCGCCAGGTATGCAGGCCACGGCAGGCCTTTCTTCTTCAGTTCGGCGCCCGGATCGTAGCCAAACGCGCTTCCAACTCCGGGCAAGTTTGCGAGATCGTCCTGCTGACCACCGTCTAGTTGACTCATGGTCCCCATCTTTGATCGGTGCGCTTGGGCTTGTGAAGTCTGTTTTGGGGCCAAGATCCCGAGCCTGACCGCAGCGGCGCTATCTGCTCGACATGCTTGACGTTCGCCGCCGCCTTCGCGTTTCATGATTTGTAATTCGTGGTCGTTGGATCGCGGGATCGCTTCGGTCTTGACAGCCACACAACGAACCGCTCAACCAGCGGAAGCAACAAGAGGATTGGTCATGAACAGCAAGGTGAAGAGCTTTTTCCGTGCGGCAACTGTTTCGACGGCGCTGCTCCTTGGCGCAGTGACGGCGGGGGGCTGTGGTCCGGGCTGGACGGTGGTCAAGCAAGCGGCGCCGAGCCCGTTCACTGCTCAGTCGGTTTTTTCTGTTGAACCGATCGCTTATGAAGGCCTGAAAGTCGGCGGCAAGTCGGAAGCCGATTACCTGGCTGGCAAGGAGCCGGGGCAGGTTGATGCGTGGAAGGCCGATCTGGGCAAGCTGAACCAGGCTTACGCCGACAACATCGTCAAGGAAGGCAAAGGCCTGCAGGTTTCCGTTGGACCTGCCGCCGCGCCGAGCCCGTTTGCGGTCAAGCCGATGGTGTCGTTCATTGAACCGGGCGTCTACGCCGGCATCGTCAACCTGCCCTCCGAGGTTCGCATGACCCTGCGCGTCACCGATGCTCAGGGCGCGGTGATTGACGAAGTCGCCACCTCGGTTCGTTACGCCACCCAGAGCATCATGGGCGTGCCGGTGAACCCGAGCGTGACGGCTCGTCTGACCGAGTGCGGCAAGATGCTTGGCGAAGCCACCGCCAAGTACCTCAAAGTCCGCTCTGGCGTAAAGTAACCCGCCTCATCTTCCGCTCCCTCGGCGTTACTGGATCTTCTTCCGCGGGTCCACTTCAGTGTACGTCGAGGATGTTCCGCCCTTCCGTGTGATCGTCACTCGAAATGGACTGCCGCGCATGGTCGTCAGGTTCGTTGACTGCAAGGTGCAGCACAGAGCCCCCGATGCTGGTGGGTCCTCGATGCTGTTGCCGGCCTCGGGAACCTCGATCGTCCACTGGCCGACACCGTTGAATTTTGGCTGTACGACGACGCTACAACTCGTCTGACAGGTCGTATCGGCTTTCGTTGTTGGATCGGCGCATGCGTCGAGCGCTTCCGGGCAGCGGCCCTTGCACCCAGAATTCCGACAAACGGAGGACGGGATCTGCACCAGGCTGGTGACGGTGATCTGGTCGGTTGGCTGGAAGTCCCAGCCGCGAGCGATGAGCCGGAAATTGGTGAGTTGGAACGGTCCCGCTTCCTCTCGGAGTATGTCGAGGACAACCGGCCCGTCGCTGGCGCACCGCCCTTGGATCGCTCTCGGATAGGTTGGTTGCTTGAGCCCCAATGTGATGTCGGCGACGGTAGTGGATGGGCTGACTGGGTCCGTGGTGCCGGTTGCCACGATGCAGTTGGCTGCATCGCGGGCGATGGCGCTGAACACGGCGCTCGGCGGGTGATCGTATGTGTCGAGCAGGTTGACGGTGATGCGGAACGGCGACTTGTGATCGAGCCAGTCGGATTCGACTCGCTCACTCGGAATCAGGGGGGCCGCACCATCGGCTTGCGGAATCGCTAGCGCCGTCGAGAGGTGGGTCGTTTCATCCGGAATGTTTGCAAGCGAAAGTCGGTACTCAGGAAGGGAACAACCGGAAACCACCAGTCCACCAGCGAACGACACAAGCAGCGCGAGACGTTTCTTGCTGAGACATCGGAATGACATCGGAAGACCCTCCCTCGACGTGCCAGTGTCTTTACTGGCGGATGTCGGCTTTTACATCGGCCTGCGTCGCCGAACCCACGAACGCGCCGAACGACAGACCGGCGATTGCTGCAACCCCGACGCTGCCCAGGACGGCCCAGAACCACGCTCGCTTGTAGACCGGCTTGCTGCGTTCTTTTTGCAGCGCTTGCTGGGCGTCCGTTGCTGCGGCTTGCTCTTGCACGAGTTTTAGCGAAATTTCCTGCTCGTGCCGCTGCATTTCTATCAGCGTGTCCATGTCGCGGACGTAACCCCGCACCTCGGGACCGAGCGGGCTCTGTGGCACCGCTTCGAGGAATCGGACGTAGCAGTCTTTTGCATCCCGCGGGAGCTTGGCGCGGCGGAAGGCCTGCCCCGCGTTAAACAGCAGGATCGGCTGCGGGCTGACTTCGTAGACCAGCAGCAGCTTGCGCGCGGCCTGTTCGTGTTGTCCGGCTTTGAACAGTGCTGTGGCTTCGGCCAGCGTCGAATCGACATCCGCGGGATCTAGCTTGCTCGGTGGAGCACTCTGGCTGCCCGCGGCTGATCCGGCGCTTGGGGTCTCAACCGCCGGCTGTGCGGCTGTGCTCGGCGGCGGTTCCGTGCTTGCAGAAGGGGTCTTGGGCGCTGGCTCGTGCGGTCCGGATGGTTGTTTCGGCGCAGCGTCGTTCGTTCGTTCTTCCGCGGGTTGACTGCTTGCGCCTGGGTTTGGGGATCGCGAACGGCGCGCTTCCGCCTGATTCGTCGTCAGCACCAGCACCAGGATGATCCAGATCGGGTGCAGGCCGGTGTTGTGAATCGTACCTCGAATCATGTTTTGGTATCGGCCATTACAAATGCGTCAGCCAGGATGTCTTTCCGACTGCAGCCTTGCAAAAAGACCTGTTTGCGGAGCTGACCGACGAGCTCGGCGTCCCCGCACAGAAACGCACGCTGGCCCGACAGCTTGGCAAACCGCGTCTTGAGGAACGCATCAAGCGACGACACCTCGCAGCGCGACAGCGTCCCATCATCGGTGCTTCCATCGTCGCTGAGCACCACCGGATGATAGGTCACATTCGGATGCGTTTTTGCGATATCCGAAAGCTCTTTGCGCAGGTACAGACCGTGTGGCGTCCGCGCGCCGTGGATCAGCGTGATCGGCGCGTCATGTTTTTGCCGAAGCGCTTCACGAAGCACGCCATACAGCGGCGACAGTCCCGTGCCCACACCGACGAGCAACAGCGGCTGATTCGGGCGTCCCGGCACATAGAAACACTCGCCGGCGGGGCCACGGATCTGCGCCTTGGTTCCGACAGAAATCGTGCGCAGCCACGACGACATGCGACCGTCCGGCAAGATGCGCACATGAAATTCCAGAAACGGCTCGGTCGGTAGCGACGCCAGCGAATACGAGCGCACAAGCCCACTTGGCGCCACCAAGTTCACGTACTGACCGGGCTGATACGGAAAGGGCTCTGGACAGACAAATCGCAGCCGCAACACCGACGGTGTAAGCCAGTCGCGTTCCGTCAGTTGGGCCGGCAGGTTGAGCGATTCTTCATCGCCGCTTGTGACCGTCAAGTCCTCGGTCGGACGCGCCACGCACGCCAAAAAATACCCGCGCGCTTTCCACGAGTCCTTGAGCCCTTGCTGCGCGTTTTCTGGCGGCTTTCCTTCGGTGGCGCGCAAAAGGCACGACTGACAGACACCGCTTCGACACGAGTTGGGGACCGAGATTCCTTCGGCAAGCAACCGCTCGAGCACGGTTTCGCCGGCGAGCACAAACGAACGACCTTGGTAACGCAGTTGCGGCATGGAGAAAATATTCTGCCAAAATGCGCATTTTTGGCACGTCTTGTAAAAAGGCCGCGCAAATCCCTGGAGCAGCGCTACATTTTTTGACTTCGGTTCTGGGCCAAGTAGAACGGCTGCATGTCTCTGTCTTCGCCCAAGCCGGTCGTGCCGCGGCATGCGGCCCAGCGCTTGCAGCGACGGCTTTGTCGTCACATCGGAACGCTGTCGCCTGGCAAGCCGGACGTGTCTGTGCACCTGACCGACAACTGCTCGACGATGCTTTCCGTTCGGCGCGAACCGGGTCGCTATCGGCTAAGGCTTCATCACATGTTTGTGTCCGCGTCGGCGCAAGTGGTGGCGGCGCTCGGGCGTTATGTGATTCATCCCGAAGCAGAGGCGTCGGCGACGCTTGATGCCTTCATCGCCGAGCAGTCGCAGCACTTGCAGCCCGTGGTCCGGCGGGTCTTGCGCAATCCGCGGGTCATCGAACGACCTGATGGTGAACACCATGACTTGCGGGCGATTTTTGATGATCTAAATGCGGGCTATTTCGGCGGCAGCATCGACGCGAAGATCACCTGGGGACGGCGCAAACGAACCAGCGAACCGGCGCGGCTCCACAAGTCGCTGACCATGGGTTCGTATTCCGTCGAAGATCGCTTGATTCGGATTCATCCGACGCTCGATCGTCCCGACGTGCCTGGCTACTACGTCGCGTGGATTGTCTATCACGAAATGCTGCACCAAAAGCACGGCATCCCCGAGCGTGGGGGACGGCGGCAGTTCCATCCTCCGGCGTTTGTCGCCGAAGAGCGTCTGTTCGATGAGTACGAGCGCGCTCATCGTTTCGAACGCGAGCATCCCCACCGCTTGCTGTTGTACTGACGGGGCAGCAGCGAAGAGATTGGAAGCGTTGCGCGTTTCCAGGCATCATAGAAACAACATGGCGCGCTGGCCTACAATCGCTGCTCCGCGACGCAACTTGGCACGGGTGGCCTTCCCTGTGGCTTTCGCTGTGAGCCTTTGGTTTGGGCCTGCCCATGCAGACGACGAAGCGCCGCGACCGCGCCAGGTGCCGCTGGAAGCGTTTTACGACGTGCTGCGTGAACACGGCACGTTCATCGACACCGACCGCTATGGCACGGCATTTTGTCCGCATCCGGATCTGGTGGGGGCCGACTTTCAGCCCTATCGCCGTGGTCACTGGGTGATGACCGAATACGGCTGGACGTTTACAAGCGATCTCAAAATCAGCTGGGTCACGGACCACTACGGTCGCTGGGTCGAAGTCGGGCTGCAAAACTGCGCCTGGGCCTGGGTGCCCGGCGGAGAGTGGGGCCCTGCGTGGGTCGATTTTCGCATCGGTGAAAAAGTCGTGGCGTGGCGACCGTCGGTGTATTCCGGTGGCAAAGTTCGTCTGAAACTGCCCGACGCCAAAAACTTTCCGCACTTTAACGTCCCCGAAGTTCCGCAAAGCGATTCCGCTTATGTCGTCGTCCGCGAGGGGGAGTTTCAGGCCCGGCGGCTCGATTACGTGGCGCTGACCGGAGTGGCGCAATTTAACGCGCTGCGTGAAACCGAGCCGGTGCGCGATCTGCGGGCGGGGCTGCACTCGTATGAATACGACGTGCTGGTCGCGCGCAAAGAACAGAAGCGCAACCAAGCGGCGCAGGCTTCAGCGCAGGGGTCGCAGACCACATCGAATGCGCAGCGACAGGCGGCAGCCGCAGCCGGGGGGGATGGTTCTGAACCGGCGCAGCGTCGGCGCAAAGGCGATCCTGCCACCACCGGGGCGGCTGGCACGGTGCGGGCCGGACTGCCTGGCGCGGAGCTGCCGAAGAATCCGGCGGCGCGTGAAAAGCTACCGCTTGCTGGTGGACAGACAGGCGATAATCCGCCGAGCCGAACCAGCGCGACCACCGGCAGCAGCGCCGGCAATCCGGGTGAATTTAGCGGTGTCAAAGTGCTCGATTGGGGCAAGCCCAAACCGCAAGAACCCGCCAAAGGCACCGTGCGTGATTTGAACCGCACGCTATCGCCACCGTCGGGCAAGACCACGACACCACCGCCACCGCAGCAGCAGCCGTAAGTTTGCTTAGCGGTCCTTGAGCGGCGGCAGATCGGCGACGATTCGGGCCAGTTCTGCTTCGCTCAGCGTCGCCAAAATCGCGAGCAGCCGGTCTTTTTCCGGGCTCATTTCGCCGGGGCTTGGCGCGGATTCCGTCGCAAGCAGGCTGCTGACTTTGCGAATGCGGCTGTTTTCGATCGTGCCCGGACGGATGTAGTGCAGGGCGGTGACGGCGAAGCTCTTGTGACCAAGCTGGCTGGCGACTTCTTGGCTGGTGTGTCCCGCTTCGATGGCCAGCGACGAGTGCAGACCGCGGAGGCTGTGCGGACAGACCACGGGAAGTGCCAGCGCGCGACAGTGCCGACGGAGACCTTTCCAAAGCCAGGCCTGGGTATGCGGCGTCTGTTCGCCAAAGAGCCACTGCTCGGCGGTCTTGCCCGCGACTTTTTTGCGCAAAAGCTCGCTCAGAAACGGCGGACACTCCAGTCGTCGCCGCGCCTGCTCGGTTTTCCCCGACGGAATCACCAGCACTTGGCCACGGTCGTCGAGATCGCGCACCCGCCTTTGCACCACTTCACTTGTGCGCAGCCCGAGGAAAAGCTGAAGCAGCAGCGCCATCGAAAGCTCGTCCCCTTGCTCGGCTTCGTGGCGCAGCGCTTGGCTCAGCTTGCGGGCTTCATCGACGGAAAGCTGGAGCTTGCCGCGCCGAGGCCGCCCCAGAGGTGTAATGCCCGCAAACGGATTGTCGCGTGCATGTCCGTGGGCGATGGCAAAACGAAACAGCGCTTTGGCGCATTTGAGTGCCGCGTGGTGCGTCGCCGTCGCAAAACGATCCTGCATCGAATCATACGATTTTTGCGCTGCCTGATAATTGAAGGCGGCGATCGGCTGATCGATCGGCAAAAAACCACTGAGTCGATCCTGCACCGTGCGCAGCGACAGCGGCTTCAAGCCTCGGCGACGCTTGTCGGCAATAAATAGCTCGATCAGCTCACCAATCGAGAGCGTTGGTTGGGAAATTTGCTGCCCAATTGTCGACTTGGCGGCTTCGGCCTGCTCGGGACTGTCAAAGATCAGGCTCTTGCGTCCTCGGCCTTCGATGATGACCAGTCGCCACTTGTCGCGAGCCACATAGGGCCCCAAGATTCGCGCTGCCCGGCTTGCGTGCATCCTCTTAAAATCACACAAAATTTTTTGCAGATAAAGCCTGACTCGCGCGCGGGCTGCGGCTTGCGCCTGGCATCGATACACGGCTTCGCGGGGCGGCTCTTGATTCGCTGTGTGGCTGGGGTCATCCTGGGCTGTAGGAAGGAGTCCGAACATGAAGTCGCACCGCGCGGTCGTTTTGACCGGCCTTGTCGCTGCCTCGCTCCAATTTGGCGCTGTCTCTGTCGCATCTGCCCAGACGGTGGTTGCTGCCCCACCGCCAGCGTCGGGCACGATCGTAAACCCACCTCCGCCTGCGGTTGGTGCAAGCGCGCCGCTGGTTCAGCCCGCGCAGCCGTACTATGCGCCGCCGGGCACCGTCGTCTATCCAGGCGGGCAGCCGTATCCGCCGCCGCAGCCTGTGTACGGACAGCCGTATCCGCCGCCGCAGCCTGTGTACGGACAGCCGCAGCCGATCCAGCCGCCGCTTCAGCCGCCGCCTGTGCGTTACGAATACCGTCGTCCCAACAAAGCGCTGCTGATTGCCGGCATTTCGGTGATGGGTGGAGCGTACCTTTTGACGGCTCTGCCGACGGCGCTGTGGAACTGGGTAGACCGTGACCTGAGCAACTCGGTCGGATCGAGCAACCACGGCACGTACTGGCCGCTCT
This sequence comes from Pseudomonadota bacterium, assembly GCA_035340095.1. Classification (GTDB taxonomy): domain Bacteria; phylum Myxococcota_A; class Polyangia; order Palsa-1104; family JAEUJZ01; genus JAEUKA01. The sequence goes on from DAORGN010000084.1 coordinate 12,199, forward strand.
ACATCCCGGTGCTGGGTCCGTGGATCGAGCTGAGCTACCTCAATTCCAATCCGTACTACAGCGGCTGGTCGGTTCTGCCGGCGATTCCTTGCGTGCTGTCGGGCTTGGTGCAGGGCGCGGGTCTGGCGATGACCATCGCGGGCGCGGTGACGGGTCGCAAGGTGCCGGTTTCCGATCCGCAGGGTCCGACGGTGAGCTTTGCTCCGATCTCGCTTCCGAACGGCGGTGGGGGCATTGGCGCGTCGGGTCGGTTCTAAGCGGTCCGCTACACGTCGCGACATCGTCTTCGGAGGGGGGGAGGGAACATGACTTCGCATTCTCAGTTGCCGGTTCTTATCGTCGGGGCCGGCCCGGTGGGGCTTTCGCTTGCGTGCGAGCTTGTGCGGCACAAAGTCCCGTTTCGGCTGATCGATCAAGCCGACGGGCCGACGATTTACTCGAAAGCGCAGATCCTGCACGCGCGCACGCTCGAGCTGTACGAGGATCTGGGGATTGCGACCAAGCTGTGCGAGCAGGCGCGGCCCGCGCGGGCGATGAACATGTTTGGTCAGCAATGGGAAAGAATTGCCCACATTCCCATTGGCGAGCACGACACTGCGTATCCGTACATGCTCAACCTGTCGCAGCGTGACACGGAGCTTATCCTGGCCGAACACCTGGAAAGCCTGGGCGGGCGCATCGAGCGGAAAGTTCGTCTGAGTGCGTTCGAGCGAAAAGATGACGAGGTCGTCTGTACGCTTGTGCACGAAGGCGGACGGACCGAAACGCTGACGGTGCGCTATCTATGCGGTTGTGATGGGGCGCATAGCACGGTGCGCAAAGGGCTCGGGCTGCCATTTGTCGGCGAAACCTACGAGTGGCGTCTGACCCAAGCGGACGTGCGAATTGACTGGTCGCAGTCGCTGCCCACCGACGAAGCCGTCACGTTTATGTCGCCGCAGGGCTTGCTGGCCGCATTTCCGCTGCCGGGTGAGCGACGCTATCGGTTGATTGCGTTTGACGCCGCCGAAGAGCCTACGCTGGCGACGTTTCAGCGGCTGCTCGACGAGCGTGGTCCGTCCGGCTGTCGCGTAAGCGATCCGCACTGGATGGTGCAGTTTACGATTCACTGTCGGCAGGTCGAACGTTATCGCGTCGGTCCGGTCTTCCTGTGCGGCGACGCGGCGCACATCCACAGTCCGGCAGGCGGGCAGGGGCTGAACACCGGCGTGCAGGATGCTTACAACCTCGGCTGGAAGCTGGGGCTTTGTTATCACGGCGTCGCGAGTGACAAGCTGCTTGATTCGTATCACGAGGAGCGACATCCAGTGGCGGCGGCGGTGCTGCGTGGAACCGATTCAGCGACGAAGGGTGCAGGTGTTCTGCTCCGGTTGTCGAGTGAATGGGCTCAGCATCTGCGCAACAGTGCGATGCGGCTGTTTAGCAGTCTGTCGTTGGTGCAGCGGGCGGCGTCGCGTTCACTGTCCGAGCTCGATGTCGCCTACAGCCGGAGTCCGATCGTCGGGCAGAGGCAGTCGACCCCGTGGAATCGGCAGGGCGACGACGGCCACGAATCCCCCGGTCTGCGCGACTTTTTCGTATTTGGCGACGGTCCGGCACCGGGCGCGCGGGTTCCCGACATTCATTTTGTGAATGCCCGCGGCGAAGATCAGCGGCTTTTGCCCGCGCTGCATGGTGGACAGCATCATGTCCTGCTGTTCGATGGGGCCGCAGCGACGGAAGCCGGCTACAAAAATCTGATGATGATCGCGTCTTCGCTGTCGGCTCGGTACGGGGATCGCTTCGTCAGTCACATCGTCCTGCCAAGCCGCGAGCGTCCCGACGAGCTGTATCACTATGCGGGTTCGATCCTGTTTGACCCGCGTGGCGAGCTGCACCGTGCGTTTGGCGCCCGCAGTGAGTGTCTGTACCTGATTCGTCCCGACGGTTATGTCGGATTCCGCAGCCAGCCGGCCTCGGCAGAAGCGCTGCACGAGTTCCTCGGTCGGATCTTTTCCTAACGCTGCCCTTTTTCCCCAGTGCAGGGTCGTTTCGCAGCGATGCTACTTGGCGACTTCGGCGATCTGCTTTAGGTGATCGATCGCGCGTTCCGTAAGCTGCTGGAGTTTTTGCTCGATGCCGTCGCCCGCGCCGCTGTTGTGCTGCGCGATGTTGTGAAACTTTTCGACGAGCCGCGGAATCACTTGTCCCACCGTCAGATCGTCTTCGAGCGTCTGCGCACCCAGCTTTTCACACGCCACAAGATCCCGTTCGACCCGCTGTTCGGTGTTTGTGTTGCCGCGCTTGGCGTTGTGCTGGCGCAGTCTGTCGATGTCCTGACGCAGCACCAGCGCGAGCAGCGGCACCGGATTTTTCGATAGGCTTATCTGCGGCTCTTGGGACGAGTCGTTGCGGGTCCGCCATTTTTTCAAAAAGCCGTCGGCCACTGCGACAGGAATCGCGAAACCGAAGACCGCAGTCTGTTCGCTGTCGCGCTTGATCCTTGTGTTGATACCGACCAGCTTGGCCCGCAAATCGAGCAGCGGACCGCCCGAGTTGCCGCGGTTTATCGGCGTTTCGGTCTGGATCATGTCATCGCGCAGCGACGAAACTGTGCCGGTGGTAAACGTCCACGTCAGCCCGAGCGGATTGCCGATGGCGACGACATCTTGGCCAATTTTTAGCGAATCCTGCTCGGCCAGATCGATCGTCGGATAGCTCGCTTGACGGAGCGGCAGCTGGACCAGCGCCAGATCCGCGAGCCGATTGCGCCGCAGCACCGTGCCTTTGAGCGGCGTGTGGGTCTTTACGTATTCCGACAGCTCGTTGGCGAGCGTTTTTTCTTTCGGGTTGTAAAGAAACACCTGGACGCTGGCATCGGCCATTTCGACGACGTGCGCGTTGGTCAGGACCAAACCGCTCGAATCGACGATGACGCCGCTGCCTATCGCGCCCTTGCCGTGGCCGGGAATGACGATCAGCACCGTCGCTGGCGCCGCTTTGGTGAACACCGCTTCTTTTTTCAGAAGCTTGCCTGCGCGCTTGTCCGCAGCCGCAGCGGGCAGTCCCGCCATCGCAAAAATTCCCAAACCGAAGAGCGCGCCGCACAGCCAGCCGAGGAGCCTTCCCCCAGGAACCCGCGTCGGTTTGAAAACTCGCACAAGTACATCATATCGCGGCCCGCACGTTTCCCGCTGCCCTCGATAAGACATCTTGCTACCCTGAGAGACAATGAGATCCGCGATCGGGCCTGCGGGCTCGAACAGGGGGGCGGTGGTCCAGTCGGTTGCGCTCGCTTTGGCGACGGCAGCTTCGCTTGTTGCGGGCTGTGCGTCGACACCGGCTGGCTTGCGCAACCTCGACCGGGCCTGTGCACAAGGCAGTCGGACGGCGTGCAGTCGGCTCGGCATCGCGTACTACGAAGGCAAAGACGAAGCGGGCGGACCGATTCCGCTCGATCATCGGCGGGCCCGGCAGTGGTTCGAGGTCGGCTGCCAGCGTGGGCTCGGCGAGAGCTGTTACTTTTTGGGCACGATGTGTCTGCGCGGTGAGGGCGGACCTCTCGATGGGCAGCGCGGCGTTGATTTGTGGCGACGGGCCTGCGAGCTGGGCGACGGACTTTCATGCCGCAAAACTGCCGAAGGCTACGTCGACGGATCGGTGGGGGTAAAGAGTCGCGATCTTGCGCATGCCTATGCCAAACAGGGCTGCGAGCGCGGCGACAAACCAAGCTGTGCGATTTGGAAACAGCTTGGGGGCAAGCCACCACCGTCGCCCGAAGTGGTCAAGCTGATGACAGAAATCACCGCCGCGTGCGAGCGCAAAGGCGACGCCAAAGCGTGTTTTGCACTCGGTGAGATTTTTGACCAAGGGCTCGAAAGCGAAGTGAACAAAGAAAAGGCGGCGCAGAACTACCGTACCGCCTGCGAAAAAGGCGAGCCGCGCGGCTGTCACCAGCTCGGGGTCATGATGATCATGGGCGAGGGGATTCCGCCGGCGCCCGCGCGTGGTCTTGCCTTTTTGAGTCGGGCCTGTGACGCAAAGCTTCTGCCAAGCTGCGATCAGCTGCTCAAGGTGCTCACCATCCAGTGCAACCGAACCGAACCCGACGCCGATGCTTGCACGGTGCTGGGCCGCCTGCATTTAAAGGGCGAGCGCGGCATCGACACCAACATCATCAAAGGCGTTGAATACCTGCGGCGCGGCTGTCGAGGCGGCGATAACGACGGCTGCGAAGATTTGCGGCGATTGGGGCTTTGATGCGCTGTGTTACTGGGGGTCGGGTCGATACGCATCGACGCCCAGCAGCACCGCCGAAATGCCCACCATGACGCCGCCCCCCACGAGCAGACCGACGCCAGGCCACTTGGTTTGCAGCGGATCGTTACAGCTTGTGGGGAAGTTTGCGCAGGCCCGCAAACCGCTGATGCCAAGCAGCGTCCCTCCGACGCCCAGCGCGACAAGTCCCGTGACCCCGAGCGTCCATTTTGCGGTTCGCAGCCCTGGCCGTGCCGTCGGCTTGGGCGGCAGGCTGCTCACGTCGGTGTGGGTGATGGGCGGCGCTGCTTCGGCGGGAACTTCTATCGACCGTGTTTCCCCCGCCGCGACTTTGATTTGTTCGATGTCATGTGGCAGCAAAAGTCGGTGCGTGCCGGGCTCGACCCAGGCGTCGATGCTGCCTTTGGGCGTCGGTACTTCGTCGTCGATGCGCAGCGGTGCAGTGAGCGCGCGCGAAAACAAAAGGTGCGCCAGGTCTTTTTGCAGCCGTGCGATGGCCCCCGTCGCGTCTTCGGTCTGTCCCGGCAGCCGGTCGGCGAGCGGCACTTTGCGCAAAAACTGCTGATACGATCGCATTGCCGACAGCTTCTGCCCTTGTGCTTCGTACACACGCGCCAGGCTGTACTGAATCTTCTCGGTGGCGTAGAGCATGTACGCCGCTTCGAGAAGCATTTGGGTCTTGCCATAGTCGCGTCGCTCGAACGACTGGGTCGCTTCCTGGGCCAGCGATCGTGCGACGATCCGCGCACGCTCTTTCTGCGGATCGTCTTTGTTTTGGGCAAATGCCGTCGAATAGCTGAGCAGACAGACCAGCGACAGCGACCGGGCCGACATTAGACCCCCGGATCGATTTTGATGCGTTTGCTGCCGGTATCGGTGGGCTTTGCCGTCGGACGCTTGCTGGGCGATCCGCTCGGCGATGAGCCACCTGGCGCGCGACCTGTGGGGCCGCTGTTTTTTCCACCCATTTTGTCGTCGCTGATGCCGGCATCAGGACTTTCGCTGGCGGTCTTGGTGTCGGTGATGGCCGGCGGGCCACTTGCGACTTGTTCTTTGCTATCGCCACCGCTCAGCAGCCAAATCAGGATGGCGATGCAGACGACGATGGCCGCGCCGCTCAGACCGAGCCGCAGGTTCGATCGCGGGTTGACGCCAATCGTCGAAAGAAGCAGACCGACCGGCGGGTTTTTGCCGGTGACTTCGCTGCCGTCGACGAGCGCACCGCCCGTCGAGATCGACTGCTGCCCAGTCGCGCGCGACAGCGTGCTCGGATAGGGATCAAATGGCTTGTCGAGAGACGGCGCTTTCAGTCCAGGTTCTGGCACGGGCGGCGTCGGATCGTTGTTGCCGACGAGCCGCGTGGGCACCTGTTCAAAATCAGCGGCGGCAGCGTCATTTGATACCGGCGTCGTCGCTGAGCGGCTCAAAAGCGCCTGCATCTCGGCATCGTTTAGCACGATGTTGGTCGGGGTGTTGCCGCTTGGCGCGCTTGGCGTGCGCACTGGGGCCAGCTTGGTCGGGGCCGGCAAAAGCGACGGCGTCGTCTGCGGCACCGTCGGTGGATCAAACTGCGGCGTCGGCGTTCCCCCGATTGGGCCCGGCTTGGCCGGCACTGCGCCTGGTCCAGTCGGCATGTGTCCGACGCTGGGCAGCGCTGCCGGCAGCGGACGTGCTGGCTGTGGCGATGGCTGAACCCGCGGGCGTTCCACCGCTTGGGCGGGCTGGGCATCGGTTGCTTTGGCCGGGGCCAGGTTCAGCCGCGACGGTGCCGCCTGCGTCTGTCCGAGCACCGCCTTGACAAAATCGACCATCCGCGGAAAGCGATCGTCCTTCCTTTTGGACATCGCTTTTTCGATCGCCGCGACGATGTGGTCAGGCAAGTCCGGCGCCAGTTGTTTGATCGGCACCGGCTTTTCGTGGACCACCATGTACAGCACGCCGACGGGATTTTCGCTGTCGAACGGCAGCCGCCCGGTCAGGCACAGGTACATAATGACCGCCAGCGACCACTGGTCGGCTCGTCCGTCGAGCGCCGAGTTTTGACCGAGCGCCGCTTCGGGCGACATAAACTGCGGTGTCCCCAAAAGCGTCATGTCGCGGGTCATCTGCCCGCCGGTGCGACGGATCTTCGAGATGCCGAAATCCACGACCTTGGCCACCTCGGTCACCATTTCCGCGATCTCGTGCCGCACCAAAAAAATGTTCTGGGGCT
>DAORGN010000085.1:0-18637 GCA_035340095.1 Pseudomonadota bacterium
GATTGGGCTTTATGGCGGACAAGCGCAAGGCGCGGTCGGTTTTTCGTTTGGTGTCGAGCGCCTGATCGATCTGCTCAAAGAGCAGGTGGCTGGCCAGCTTCAGACAGCGCGACCTGTGCTGGTGGCGCCGCTTGGTGTTGGTCGAATTGCCGATGCCGAGCGGGTGGCGATGACGCTACGTCAGGCGGGAATTGCAACGCGACTTTCCCTTTCAGCGACGGCTCCCGGTAAGCATCTTCAGTATGCCGAATCGGTGAGCATCGATCATGTGATCTTCGTCGGTGAAGACGAAGTGAAACAGGGTCTATATCCGTGCAAGCAGCTTTCGACGCGAAGTGAAGCGCGTCTGCCGATCGATGGTCTTTCGGGGCATCTGCGCGCTGCCGGTGTGCTCACTCTCTGACGACGCGCAGCAGTGACAGGGCGGTTACATGGCCTGCGCCTGCTGCGCGCAGCGCCTGAGCACAGGCTGTGACGGTGGCCCCGGTCGTTACGACGTCATCGATAAGTAGAACCCGTCTGCCGCGAACTTTTGCCTCGGCTGCTTTGGGGACGCCAAATCGACTGCGGACACGCGCCAAGCGGGCAGCGCGACCCAGGTGGTGTGCTGCTGTTGTCGCTCGGGTGGCGACGAGCAGACCAGGATGCAGGCGGGCGGCAGGCGGGGCCACGGCGCGCAGTGCTTCTTGGGCCAGCAGCGTTGACTGGTTGTAGCCACGTTCGCGCAGCCGACTGCGATGCAGCGGAACCGGAACAATCCAGTCGTGCTGGGTCGCAAGCTCGGCAAGGAGCGGGGTCAAGAGTCGGCCCAGCGGCAGCGCGAGATCGTCGCGGCCTTGCCACTTGAGCAGCAGCAGGGCATGGGACAGCGGCCCATCGTAGGCAAAGGCCGAACGAAGCGGCGGCGCGTCTGGAGGCAGATCGGTCGGCTCATCGGGATTGGCTTCACAGCGACAGAAACAGTCGAAACAAAGTGGACCCTGACGATATCCCTCCGCGAGAGGCTCTTCACAGGCGGCGCACTCGTGTCGGCCCAGCAGAAGCCACAGCGCATTCCAGATCTCCCAAAACGGTCGCCACATCGACATCTCATTCGGTATCGGCAGACTGCCCGGACAAGTTGCGCAGTTTGGTTCTCCATTTTTTTACGTCTGACGCTTTGACGCGAGCGGTGACGCGGACACTTGGGCGCGTCGTCCAGACGGGTTAGAAGGCACGTTTGACGCAGTGCAGCAAAGTGATTGTCAAGCTGGCCGGACCGCGATTACAGTTTTGGTATGGAAGCGGAAGCCAAGCACCCAGCGGTTCTTCGCGACATCATCGTGGACGATGTGACCTGGCGCTGTGCGACGAGGCCACGACGGGCCGAGTGGCAGACTGCGATCGATGAGCTGATCTCCAGTGCGGCCTTTGCGCTTGAAGGCGAGACGCAAAAGAGTCCCGAGCGAGCACTTCATGGCCAGGTTTCCGTCGAGCCCGGCTCGATTGCGATGACGCTGCGGGATGAAGCGGGCGCGGAAGTGGGCAGGCTGCTCCTCGAAAGACCAGTGATTGGTCCGGTGCTGCGTGAATATCTGCGCATTCTGCGCGCGATCGAGAGCAGCAGCCTGTCCGAGACTTCGCCGCATTTTGAAGCGCTCGACATTGCGCGGCGGCTGATTCACGACGACGCGGCGCAGCTCGTGCAGCGCTACTTTTCGGGGGCGCATCCCGATCAAGAAACGGCGCGGCAGTTGTTTTCGCTGTTGGTGCTGCTCACGCACGACACCAGTCGGTTGGCGTCGTAGCACAGCCTGTCCGTCGGGCCCGAATCAGTGGGGCGGTGCAAGTCGGAGCTGAATGACGCTGCCTCGACGAGCGCTGCCAGCGGGGGGTTCTTGCGAAACGACGACCCCGCTGCCGCGCACGGACAGCCTTAGCCCTGCTTTGGCGGCCAGCTCGACGGCGCGACCGAGTCCCTGTCCGACGAAGCTTGGGACGCGCTGGGCATCGGGGACGCCGGGATAGCGGATCGCGACCGGCACCGGGGGACCATACGGTTCTGTAAGAAGCGCCCGTGACGGTGGCGTTGTCGTCACCACCGTCGGTGAATTCTGAGGCGGAACGCCCAAATAGGGCAGCACTGCCGACGCAACCTTGACGAAGATCGGTCCAGCTACCTCGCCGCCGTAGTGTCCTTCCCGCGGTTCGTCGACCATCACATATAAAAGGATGCGCGGGTCATCATACGGGGCAAATCCGACGAAAGACGACGCCCAATACTCGGGTGAATAGCGCCGCGTATTCGGATCGACTTTCTGCGCTGTGCCAGTCTTGCCAGCGACGGGATACCCTGGGATGTCGAGCTTGTCGCCCGTGCCCTTTTTTTCCATCACGGCGCGCAGCATCTGTCGCAAAAGCGAAGCGGTGCGCGGTGACATCACGCGCTTTCCTTCGGGATGCGATTCGAGCACCGATTGGCCCGTCGCAGACACCACTTTGCTGACCACATGCGGTCGGTAGAGAATGCCGCCGTTGGCGATCGCCGCCATTGCCGAAGCGATCTGGATTGGCGTCGCTGTCATGCCTTGACCAAAGCTGATGTTGGCAAATGCGATATCGCCCCATTCTCCGACGGATGGAACTTGGCCGCTGCGCTCTCCGGGAAGATCGATTCCGCTCGGTGCGAAAAAACCAAGCTGACGGAGAAACAGGTACATCTTCTCTTTGCCGATGCGCCGCGTGATCTTGCTTGTGCAGATGTTCGACGAGCGAGCAAGCACTTGCGTCGTCGTCAAAATGCCTTCGGGGTCGGCGTCGTGGATGGTGACGTGACCCAATCGCCACTGACCGCCTTCGCAGTCCCACTCGTCGGTCAGGTGAATGGCTCCCGCTTCGATGGCTGCTCCGATGGTGAATGGCTTGATCGTCGATCCTGGCTCGAATGGATCGGTGACGACGCGGTTGCGGACGCCGCGCTCACGAGCCCCCGCCGGATCGTTCGGATTTACCGATGGAACCGATGCCATCGCCAGAACTTCGCCGTTGCGTGGATCAATGGCGACGGCAACACCGGCCTTGGCGCGCGCTCTGTGCACGCCGTCTTCAAGCGCCTGTTCGAGTCGAAACTGGATGAACTTGTCGAGCGTCAGGTGGACATCGTGACCGCGTTCTTTCGCCGAATCACCGACGCCACCAACCATGACTTTGCGACCACGGGCGTCCTGCCAGCCAATCACCGACGCTTTGCTGCCGCGCAAAAAACGATCGTAGGCCAGCTCGACGCCCTCAAGGCCAATCGCGTCCACGCCCGCCCAGCCGAGCAGCGGTCCCGCCAAGCTGCGGTTCGGATAGTAGCGCTTCGGTTCTTGCGTCAGGCCAATGCCGGGCAGCGCGAGCGACCGTACTTTCTGGGCTTCTTCCGGCGGAATCCGTCGCTTCAGGAACAGATAGTGCCGATCAGACAGGGCTCGTCGTCGCAGTTCTTGGGGTTCGAGCGAAAGTGCCATCGCCAGCCGACCGAGCGCCGCGTCACGACGTGCGACATCGGGTAGCTCGCTGCGAAACTTTTGTGGCTCGATGTAGACCGAATCGACACTTGCCGATGCGGCCAGCTCGCTGTCACTGCGGTCGACGATGCGGCCTCGGTGCGGCGGTACTTCAATTTCGCGCAGGTACTGTTCTTCGGCGAGCGAGCGATACAGATCGCGTTTTTGCACCTGGAGCACGTAGGCGCGCACAATCAGCACACCAAAGCAGGCCGTCAGAAGCGTTCCCGTCGCCCACAATCGAACATGCAGCCAGCGCGAGGTTTCGCTGGTGCTCGGAGTTTCGCTGCGCGCGGTCTTTTGCGTCATCGCGAGGAACCTTCCGCACTGCGGCCTTTGGTCGATTTGACAATCCGAATCGCCGACGGCAAAGGCGGTGCCATGTGCAGTCGTTCGCGCGCGAAACGTTCGATCGTCGCAGGATCTTTGCGCGTCGCCAGTTCCAGCCTCAGCCGTTGGTTGTGCTGGGCCAGCGCCCGCGCCAGCTTGCTTTGCTGCGACAGTTCGTAACCAATGCGGATCACTTCGAGTCGAGACCAGACGTAGAGCAGGGCGATGAGCACCAGCGACGACACCGCAAGACCAACGGTCAGTCCGAAGCTTGGGCTCTGGCTCGGCCATGTGATCACGCGGTGAATTTTTTCACCCTGCCGTCGCCAAAAGCTGACTTTTCGACGCGAACTTACAGCGGCCATGGTGCCCCCTCGGGCCGTGGCGACCGATCCTGTTTTTGGCGTTCTTCGACAGTCCAGGTACGCGCAGCGCGAATCCGTGCCGAGCGGGACCGCGGATTCGCCGATTGCTCGGCTTCCGTCGGTGTCAACGTCCCCTTGCTGAGCAGGATGAACGGATTTTCGACCCGTGGCATGCCGCGGCTTTGATGGGCAGACGCGACGGCAGGGACGAATGAGAGGTGCTGCTTGACCAGCCGATCTTCCAGCGAGTGAAACGAAATGACGACGAGCCGTCCGCCCGGCGCCAGCAGCCGCGGTGCCGCCAGCAGCAGCGAATGGATCTGACGCAGTTCATCATTAACGGCCATGCGCAGCGCCTGAAACGTGCGCGTGGCGGGATGTTTGTGCGGCTCCCTTTGCGGAATGGCTTTGGCGACGACTGTGGCCAGGCTCAGTGTGTCCGTCAGCTTTCCGTCGCCCACCGCTTGCTTGAGCGCTCGCGCGACGCGACGGCTGTGACGCTCTTCGCCGTACTCCCACAAGATGTCAGCGAGCGCTGGCTCGTCGATTCGCTGCAACAATTCCAGCGCCGTTTCCCCCTGCGAGGTGTCCATTCGCATGTCGATCGGGCCGGCGTTCTGGAACGAAAAGCCTCGCTCGGGGCGATCAAGCTGAAGCGACGAGACGCCAAAATCGGCAATCAGTCCATCAATCGGTGGTGCGTGCGCCGCGGCCAAAAGTTCCGCCAGATCGCCAAAGCGTCCGTGCAGTGGTCGAAATCGTGGCCCAAAACGAGCCAGTCGATCCGTCGCCAACGCCAGCGCGGTTTCGTCACGATCGATGCCAAACAGTGTGCCTTCACCGTCGAGAGCCGAGAGGATGCGCTCGCTGTGGCCGCCCAGTCCAAGTGTCGCGTCGCAGTAGACGCCACCGGGTCGCACCGCCAAGAGCCGCAGTACCTCATCCGCCATGACCGGCTGGTGGAGATTCGCCCAGGCTTCCATAGTCAGCCCGACATCCCAACAGCCAGGCCGGGGGCCGTCAAATTTTCGGCGATGCAGCGTGACCTGCGAACCAGCGAACACACTGCGTCTGTGACCAGTTGTTCACAGCATGCGGGCCGGACAGAACGGAGTGCGCAGTCTCCAACGAAAATCAGCGACTCTCCGCGCCTGTGGGGTCAAAGATGGCTGGCATACTGGCTGCTGTGCCCTAAAGCATGGTAAATGTGTTTGGTAAGTTCATCTCGACGAATCGTGGAGGGCTTCCGATGCGCTCTATGCGTCCGCTAAAAGGGTTTCTGTCGTTTGTAACTCCGCTCCTTGGTGCGATCGCGCTGCTCTCTGCGGAGGGCTGCACCGAGCAGAACAAGTCTCGCTTTTACACCTACTGCGACGCGACGGGATGCTTCCAGTGCGACGTCGCTGGCTGTGTTGCGCAGGACGGACGCCCGCCGGGAAGCGCCTGTGTTTCGTCGAGCGACTGCGCCCCTGGCTGCTACTGCGGCAGCAAGGGCCAGTGCGCCGAAGCTGGTTACTGCGAAAAACAGGCTGACTGCGCCAGTGGTTTCGTCTGTAACTCGGCTCGTCACTCGTGCGAGCCGGACGCTGCGGCCACAACCCCCAAGAGCTGCAAAGTTCAGTCGGACTGTGGATCGGGCAGCGAGTGCAACAACGGCTCCTGCAAGACCGCGCCGGTTCCACCGAACCACTGCGTGTTTAACCGCGAGTGTGGCGCTGGCGGCGCCTGCGTCGATGGACAGTGCCAGAAAGCTTGCAGTGCCGACACCGGCTGCGGAACCGGCCAAGCGTGTGTAAACCAGCGCTGCCAGGCGAAGCCAGTTGACAAGACTTCGTGCGTGACCAGCGCGCAGTGCGGCGCGGGCCAGGCCTGCATCGACAGCGCTTGCCACCCGTCGTGCAGCAAAGACGCCGACTGCCAGGCCATCAACAAAAACGACCTGTGCATCGCCAGCGTGTGCCGCGCCGATACCCGTCGCGTGCCTGAGTGCAAAGCCAACGCCGACTGCGGAGCCGGTCGTGAGTGTGTGAACGCTCAGTGCCGTACCTTCTGCATGGCCAACAGCGACTGCGCGAGCTGCAACGACGGCAAAGTTTGCAGCACCGGCTACTGCATGACGGATCGCGAAGTCAGCCCGCAGTGCAAGCTCGCCGCCGATTGCAAGAGCACGGCGCTCCACTGCACCGACGGCGCCTGCGGCCAGTAAGCTCTCTCCTTCGGCTTCCTTCTCTTTTGGTCCCGGTCTTGGGGACGGCGCTTTTTCTTCATCATGCCCGCTTCAGTCATCGCTTTCCTTGAGTGGCTCGTCCGCTCTGCCTGGGGCACTGTCTTCGCGGTGTTGTGGGGCGCGATGTGGGGCAGCTTCGCCAACGTCTGCATCCATCGGCTGCCGCTCGGTCAATCGGTGGTTCGCCCCGGTTCGCGCTGTCCGTCGTGCTCGCAGCCGATCGCGTGGTTCGACAACATTCCCATCCTCAGCTTTCTTTTGTTGCGAGGGCGCTGTCGTCACTGTGCTGCGGCGATTTCTGGGCGATATCCGCTGATCGAAATGCTCGCGGCACTGCTTTGCTTTCTGACGTTCTGGCGCTTTGTGCAGCATGCTGGGACGGATGAACCGCTCGCGCTTCAGCTTGCGCGCTGCGTGGTGTATGGCCCCTTTTTGCTGCTGCTGCTCGTGCTGTCGGCGATTGACCTAGAACATCAGCTTTTGCCAGATCGACTCACGCTGCCGGCGATTGGGTTGTTTTTTGGCGCGGGGCGAATTCTTGGCGACGTAAGTCTCGGTGATTCGCTGCTGGGCATCGTTGTGGGCTACGGGCTTGTGTGGCTGATTTCCGAAGCCTACTACCGGATGACGGGGCGAGACGGGCTCGGTCTGGGGGACGGCAAGCTTCTGGCGCTGGTGGGGGCGACGCTCGGCGCGAGGGCTTTGCCGTGGACACTACTTGTCGGTTCGGTGCTTGGAACGCTTGTCGCGTTGCCGGTTTTGCTGTGGCGTCGTCGACGGGAACCGACCACTTCCATTCGCCATGTGGCGATTCCGTTTGGTCCGTTCCTCTCGCTGGCGGCGGCGATCTATCTGCTGCTGCTTTTGGGCAAGAGTCTCGACGAGATTTTGGCCTATGTGCCGGTGTACTAGCGTCCCGGTTGTCAGTGTCCAGCGACGGTCATGCGTGTAACCCGCAGACTCGGGCTCATCGTCGATGAGCGTTCGTCGATGTCGCTGCCCACGGCGTCAATGCGCTTGAGCAGCTCGTCGAAGTTGGCCGAAATGGTCACTTCGCTGACGGGAACCGTGATCTGGCCTTTTTCGATCAAGAAGCCCGATGCGCCGCGCGAAAAGTCGCCAGTGACGGCGTTGAAACCGAAGCCCATCATGTCAGTGACCAGCAGACCGCGCTCGATGCCACAAAGGAGCTGGTCCGGGGCGGTGCTGCCCGCGCACAGGATCAGGTTGCTGGTGGTGACATGCGGCGATCCACCGACGGAACGTCCCGCACAGCCGTTGCTTTTGCGACCCAGCTTGCGGGCGGAATAGTTGTCGAGGAGATAGCCGCGCAAGATTCCCTTTTCGACAATTACGTTGCGCCTTGCCAAAAGTCCTTCCCCATCGAATACGCGCGATCCGGGCCCATTGGGCAGCAGCGGATCATCGACGACGGTGATGAGCGGCGACGCAACCTCGGTGTTTTCGCGACCACAGAGATAAGAGCTTTTGCGATAGATGGAGCCGCCCGAAACCACCGACGACAGCGTGCGGAGCAGGGCGCGGCTGGCATCCGGATCGAAGACCACGGGCAGCTCCGCAGTGGCAAGCTTCTGCGCACCGAGCTTGCTTAGAGCCCGACGGGCTGCTTCGGCTCCAACGGACTCGGGGGAATCGAGACGGGCGAAAAAGCGGTTTGCCGACCAGTACGAAGCATTGCGCTTTTTGCCGCTGTCATCGTCGCAGAGCGCTTCGACGCTAAACGAACAGTAGGTGCCACGCGACGATCCCGAAAAAGCCAGGCCGGATTTGTCGGCCAGCGCGAGCGCCATGTATCCCGCGTTGCGATCGGCGCTGGCTCCGTCTGTGTTGGTGATTTTTTGCGAATGCGCCAGCGCGGCGGCTTCACAGCGTCGGGCCAGATCAAAAAGTTCAGGAGCGCTGAGCTGCGCGGTCCGCTCGTCCCAAAGCGCAAGCTGGGGCAGCTTTTGACCGGGCTGGACCAGCTCGTCGCGATGCGGTAGTTCGTTTAGCTCGTCGGGTTCACTCAGCGCACTCAGCTCGACGGTTTCGTGGACGAAGCGACGCAGGGCGGACTCGCTCAGGTCCGACGTGTGGCAGACCGCCGAGCGATGGTTCACAAACACGCGCAGTCCGAGCCCGTGGCTTTCCGATTCGTGCAGCAGCTCTTTTTGGCCGCGACGTACTTTGACGCTGAGCGATTGTCCGGCACCGACGATGACTTCAGCGGCACAGGCACCATCATCAATGGCCAGCTCGGTGACGCGCTCGGCCAAGGCCCGAAGCTCGGCTTGCTTTTCAAGCGAATGGTTTTCGACGTGTGACACGAGGTTCTCCGCGGCGCTGCGCTAGGTTTTGGTTCCACCGACAGTGATGGCGGCGATTTTGACAGTTGGTGTACCGATACCGACGGGGACCGACTGTCCTTCCTTGCCGCAGGTCCAAATGCCGTCGGACATCTCGAAGTCGTGACCCACCATCGAAACTTTGGTCAGGACGTCGGGGCCATTGCCGATGAGGTTGACGCCTTTGAGCGGTGCCGTCAGCTTGCCATCCTCGATGAGATAGCTTTCGGTGAGAGAGAAGACAAAATCGCCGTTCGAGATGTTGACCTGACCCCCCGAAAAACGGCGCGCGAACACGCCGCGACGGACCGATCGAATGATGTCTTCGGGCGAGTCTTGGCCACCGAGGAGATAGGTGTTGGTCATGCGCGGCATCGGTTCGTGACGGAAGCTCTGACGGCGTCCGTTCCCGCTCGGGCTTGTGCCCATGATGCGGGCCGACAAGTGATCCTGCATGTACGCGCGCAGTCGGCCACCCTCGATAAGGACGTTGCGCTGTCCGGGGATTCCTTCGTCGTCGACGTTGATGGCGCCGCGGCTGTTTTCCACGGTGCCATCATCGACGACGGTGCACAGCTCTGATGCGACGACTTCGCCGATCCGACCCGAATAATTCGAGGTCTGCTTGCGGTTAAAGTCCGCTTCGAGACCGTGTCCAACGGCTTCGTGCAGCAAAATGCCCGAGTCACCTGCGGCCAATACGACGGGCAGCTGACCTGCCGGGGCTTCGACCGCTTCGAGCATGGCGAGCGCGACGTGGGTGGCTTCCCCGGCATAGTGCTCGGGGGTTTTTTTGGCAAAGAAGTCGAAGGCGTAGCGTCCGCCGCCGCCCCCGCTGCCCGACTGTCGCTTTTTGCCGTCTTCGGCGACGACATGGATGCCATAACGCAGAAGTGGCTGCTGATCGGAATAGCGGCGACCGTCGCCAGTGACAATCAATATCTCGCGCTGTTCTTCGGAAAAGCTGCAGACCACTTTGACGATGCGACGGTCGGCTGCACGGGCTGCACGATCTCCCCGACGCAACAAATCGAGCTTGTCTTTGGCCGGCGCCTGCAGGCTGGGCACGTCGATGCGATAAAACGACGGCGTCAGCCGAGACTCGATCTGCTGCGGGCCTGGGCGGGCGGCGGATTCAGCGATTTCGGCGGCGGTGCGGGCTGCTCGAGCCATCGCTGTTTCGTCGAGGCCTTCGCAGTAGGCGTAACCTGTCGCCTCGCCACGCTGGACGCGCACGCCGAGCCCCAAAGAGACGCCGCGACCGACCGTTTTTACGCGCTCGTCCTCGAAGACGTAGCTTGCCGTTTGGCAGTGCTCGAAATACAGGTCGGCATAATCACCGCCTTTGCTGAGCGCCAAGCTGAGCAGTCGACGCAGCTCTTCGTCGGACAAACCAGTGAAGGCAGACTCAATCGGGCGGGGAGAGACTGGCAAGCCACTTTCGTGCATGGGCCCAAAGTGTTGCCCAAAGGCCCATCGAGCGCAATGGATGGCGAAGACGAGGGAGCTTACTTTGCGATCGCGTAGATCATGGCGCCGATGGCGGCAATCAAGAACACTGCGAGGCCAAACCACATCACGATGGTCTTGGCCATCGACGGTTGTGTCTGACCCATCGCCGGGGAAGAGTGCGGGGCTTTGTCTGGGCTACCAAGCGCAGTCGGTGTCGTCGCCTGGGCTGCGGCATTTCCAACCGGACGGTGGTTGCCGCTCGACGTCGCTGGGGCTTCACCCTGCTGCGACACCAGGCCAGAAAGCGCATTTCCCGGTGGCGTCTTTGGCATTGGCAGCGCGCCGCTTGGAGATCGTCCCGTCGGTGTCTTCGGTACAGGCGACATCGATGACGGTGCGCCCGTCGATGGGGTCGCTGGCGTGTTGCCTGGTCCCGTCGCTGGCGTCATTCCGGCACTGCTGCCGCGGGTCTTTTGTTTGGCGCCGCCTTCGCTGGCTGCGGCCACGGTCTGGAGGATTTCTTCCGTCGCTGGCTCGCTCATCACTTTCTTGAGGTTGTTCAAGAAAGCGAAGTACGATTCTTCCATGTCGTCGAAATCCATCGGCCCGTCGCAGTCATCGCAGCGGCAGGTCGGGGCCGACGTAATCGGCGTCTGATGGACCAGATCCTTGGTTTCCAGTCGCAGCAGGCGTTCTTTGTTGCAGCGCGGGCAGAAGTACGGCGCGTAGAAGCTCTTGACGATGCCGCTCGCCGAGAAGTTGTGGACAAGATTCATCTGCGCGACGATGGCCGGCGAGCAGTTTACAAACACCAGCTTGGCACCGATCTTTTCGATCCGTCCGAGCCAGTTGACCCAGTCGCGCACACCGCACGAGTTGATGCGCTCGATGTCGGCCAAATCTAGGACGGTGATCCCGGCTGAGAGCTGGCCTTCAATGCCCGCAAGCTCGTTGTCTTCGTCGACAACGCCGCGAAGCTTGAGGCTTACTACCCCGCCTTGAGCCGCTAGCTCAGAGCTGAACTTGGCACCCATGTTCCCGTCCGCCCTCTTTCTTGCGTAACCACCGCCGCTACCGCCATATCAAGGCCCAAGAATACCTTTTGCTGGGGGCAGATCACAAGCGCGATGGTTCTCGTAGCGTCTGAGTAAGTTCGTGGAAGGTGTCCGAAAGATAGTAGTGCAAAAGCTCGGCACCATTTGGTGCGTGGCCTAAGACCATGCCGATTGTGCCGGCCACGTCGGACAGTCCATGAGATGCCGCATCATCGCCGGTCAGCTTCACCAGCATCTGCACCGCCGTCGCAATGTCGTCGCAGGCAAGCAGACCGGCGCGATCGGCGCACAGCGTGAAGCTGGCAACCACTTCGGCCACGGTCTGGGTCGGTCGGCTCTGCGCGGCGCGTTCAAACACCTGCTGCGATCGACGCGGCAAAAGCTGGAGAAACTCGCGGCTTTCGGGAGGCTGCTCGGCGGTCGGCAGCAGCATCATCGTCAGCAGGCGCGAGGTCTGCAGAAGTTCACTCGGCGAAAGCCGGAGCACCGTCGCATAGCCGCCGCGCAGTGCATCCAGGGTCCGTCCGAGGACAAATCGTCGTTCGCTGTCGCCCATCGCGAGCGCTGATTGATCAATCAGCGCGACCTTGCGCCCCGTCGGCAATTCCATGGCTTGTGCGCCGCCCGGAACTTGGTGCGCAACCAGCACTTCTGCATCGATGGCAAACAGCCGCAGCACTTCGCTGACGGCGCTTTGGAAACCGGCGTCGGGCACTTTCGTGGCTGGCACAGGTTCGTTTGGCCACGGCCAGGTCGGTGGAAACAGTCGCAAAAGTCCCGGCACCATCGCTTGTAGCAAATCGACGGTGAGCGATCCACGCAGCAAAGGTGGCAGCAGCAGCCGTTGACGCAGTTCCTCGCTCAGCGTGCTCCTGTACCCGCCACTGCGCAGCGGTCGTTTTTCCGGCGGCGAGTAGCCAAGCAGCGCGGAAACCGTGCGGATGCGACGGGCCCGGATGGTTTCATTGCGTCTTTCGTAGACTTCGGCCAACAGCGGATAGGCCGCCGCGCAGCGCAGGTCCTCACTGAGAATTTGACCCAGCACTTGCTGCGACTGACTGGTGTCGCCGATGTTTTGCAGAAGCACTTCCGCCAGCGACACGCGATCGTCTTGGCCATTCCACAAGAGCGGCGGACCGCCAGGGCTTGCAAGATCGAAACAGAGCGGCAGCGGAATGTAATCGTCGGCGCTGAGGTCGATAAGCCGACGATATTCTTCGACGGCAGCTTGAGGTTCACTGGCGACCAGCAGTCGAGCCAGACCACGGCGCAGGAAAATTTCCGATGCACGCTCGTCGTATCCCGCTGCCACCGTCCGTTCGCCACTGCGTTCGATCGCATCGCGCAACAGCGCTTCCGCTTGATCGCGATTTCCCGTCAGAACGCCCCAGCGCGACAGCTGTAGCACCGGCGGTGCATACGTCGGATCGAGGTCAATCGCCTTCAGATACGCTTGCTGCGCCCCGGTCATGTCGCCGAGCGATTCGAGAATCCGTCCCTGATAGTCGGAATAGCGACACAGCACCGATGGGGTCACTTTGGGCGTGCCGTCGGGCTGAACGGATCGCAACAGCTCATCGATTTCGGTCCGGGCTTCCAGATAGCGACCGATTCGAAACAGTTCTTGCGACAGAACGAAGCGGGCGCGGTGCAAAAGCTCCTCGGGCACGCTGGCTTCCGGCCTGGTCGCCGCTTCAATCGACTGACGTAGCAGCTTGATCGCCGCTTCGGGCTGGAGCAGCACTTCCGCAAACAGCCCCGCCAAAATCAGCTCGCAGCGCGCCACGGTCGCAAGCTGCGCCGCATTGCCGGCTTGTCGCAGCCGCTCGATAAACGACTGGAGCAGCGTCACCGCCGCATCCCAGCGCGCCAAGCGGACATACGCTGCGGCGACCAGCTCAACGACTTGTGATTCATCGGGCTGAAGCTTCAGTGCTTCGCCGAGCAGCGCTTCGGCTCCGTCGCTGTCTCCGGACCGTTCGGCCAGGGCCGCCTGCGCACAGAGCAAAAGCGCGAGCGGTTCGGGCACATTCCGTCGACGATACTGCTTTTCCAGTTCGCGGCAGGTCGGGGCAAAGTCGTATCCCGTCTCTGGCAAAAGACACAGCGAGACGAGCAAGTGGAGCGCCGCCAAGTTTTCTGGCCAAATTTCAAGCGCCAGTCCCACTGATTCACACGCGACGCGCAGTTCACCGACTTTCGACGCTGCGTGGGCTCGTTTGGTGTGGAAAGTCGATCGTTCCGACGGCTCTCCCTCGCGAGCGGCGCGCACCAAAAGGACTTGTCCCGTCTGATACGTCCGATAAAAATCGCCGCGCTGGTAATACACATGAAACAGCGCGCGGTGGGCTGGTAGACAGTCTTTGTCGACGGTGAGCGCTCGTTCGTAGTATTCAATCGCGCGCTCGGGTTGGTGCAGTTTGTCGAGGTAAATTTGCCCAATGTGCGCCAAAATGCCGGCCTGTTCTTTGGGCTCGGTCCACAGCTTGGACTCCAGTTCCAAAGTCTGCGTCACCCGCGCATAGTCTTCCCGTCGGACGTAGATATCGCGCAGGCTGTGTAGCGCCGGCAAACAGGCCGCCGACGTCCGCACCGCCGCTTCGTAATAGCGAATCGCCTCGTCTTCTTTGCCAAACTTCGCTTCGGTGACCGACCCGCACTTAAAGTAGAGCAGCGCCTTGTGTTGCCTGTCAGTGACCAGCCGAATCTGCCGTCGCGTCACCTCGACCAGCTCGGCCCAGCGCTCATTGGCTTCGAGCAGTCGCGCCATCGCGTCGAGCGCTTCGCGGTGAGTGGGCTGTGCTTCGACGACGTGTCGATAGGCCGAGATCGCCCGATCGTGGTCGCGCAGGCCTTCTTCGCACAAAAGACCGATTCGCATGTGCAGCGCGATGATCTGCTGCTCCTCGCTTGCCAGCGTCACCCGCGTCGACAGCAGTGCCACCAGCTTTTCGTAGTCACGCGCGCTTTCGTAGTGGTGTTCAAGCGCATCGAGCGATTCGGTGTCGGTGGGATCGACCGCATGCAGTTTTTCGTAGAAGCGCACCGCCTCGATCACGTCGCGGAGCTTGGCGGTGGCGACACGGGCAGCGCGGCGAAGAATTTCGACTCGCTTGCTGTCATCGCGGACAAGCTGCGCCCGTCGCTCATACGCCGCCAACAGTTCTTTCCACTGGTTGCGCCCGGCATACACCCGCTCGAGCGTCGCTTGCGTGGTGTCGTTTTCGGCGTCGGACTCTAGTGCTTTGAGGTAACTGCCAATCGCCTCATCGACTTGCTGCAGATACTGAAGCTGAACTTGTCCCCGACGGAGATAGAGGTCAGCAGGTCGGTACGATCGCGTCTTCTGGGTTTCAATCAGGCGCAGCGCCGCATCGTAAATTTTCAGCGTTTCGGTCCACTGCTGCCGTCGATAGCAAGCCCGCTCGTAGGCCGTAAACGCGGCCCGGTTCGCCGGATCGAGGAAAAATGCCTCGCCGTTGAGTCGGTACGCATCGTCCGCCTCGCCCAGCTTGTCGAGAAGCTCACCGAGTGCAAACAGATAGCGCGACCGTTCACTGGGTTCCTGAACCTGCCGCAGCAGCGTGGTCAGCGTTCGTCGCAGATCGGCGTATTGTTCGGTCTGGGTGTACAATGTGACCAAAGAAGCCAGCGCTGTTCGCTCCTCGGGCCACTCACTGAGCACTTTTTCGAACGTCCGGACCGCTTCGGCATTTTGCGACAGAAACTCGCGCTGCACTTGGCCAAGACGCAGCAAAAGCTGCCGTTTCAGATCGGCTTCATCGACGCTGAGCTTGCTCTTCGGTTTGTCGATGCGGGAAAGCGCGTGCCCAAGCAACTGGGCTTGCTGGGCATGACGCCCACTTGCCCCGTAGCGCAGCTCCAGTTGCAGCAACATTTTGCTGCTGCCCAGGATCATCTCGGGCGAAAGCTCATAAAGCCGTTCCCAGATGCGAATCTCGTCGGCGGGACGCTCCAGCCGCGCATACAGCTCCGCAAGCTGCGTAAGCACCTGTCGCTGTTCGTCGGGACCGGCAAGCTGCGGCAAAAGCTCTTCGAGAGTACGCGCCAGTCCGTCGGGCTGACCGAGCTTTTCATAGGCTTCCCCAAGTACGCGCAGCAAATACGGCGTCTTGGGTGCCCGCTCGAGCGTTTCGGCAATCAAACCATAACGCCCGTCGACAAGACAGAGACTGACCAGGCTGGCGATCGCGCCTTCGTGGGCCGGTGAAAGCTGCAGCGCTTCGCTATACGCATCAATCGCCTGTTCGATAAGCGGTGCCGACGCCTCGCCGCCGATCAGCTTGCCTTGGTGTTCGGCCAGTTGCCCCAGCTCGATGAGCAGCTCGAATCGCTGGTGATCGTCGCGCAGGAGCGGCAAAAGTCGGCGCATGGCCGTCAGCTGTTCGGTTTTTTGTCCCAGCGTGCGATAGAGCGAAACCAGGGCGCGGGCCGCCGGACGACAGCGTGGATCGCGGCGGAGCGCGCCCTCATAGGCCGTCAGCGCTTCCGACAGTGCCGCGGTGTCGCCGCCTTGGCTGGCCTTCTGTTCAAACAGCGCGCCCAGCTCACACGCGAGCAGTGCCGCGGCCTGCGCACCGACGGGCGCACTGGTGTCACCAAGCCCCAGCTTGCGTGGCGACAGCATCGCCATCGTCGACGGAAGTGCAGCTGATGGTTCCCCGCCGATGGTCAGCGCCGCTTCGACCGCCGTGCGCAACAGCTCAATCGCTTGCTTGGTGTCGCCACGCTGCTGAAGCAGTCGCGCCAGTGCATGCATCGCGACCACGTCCGTCGGGTCACGCTCAAGCACTTCTTGATAACAGACTTCGGCCCGCTGCAAATCACCTGCGTCGGTGGCGTGATGCGCCAGCTGCTTGAGCACGCGCAGCTTGCTTCGTGGACTTTGGACGCGATTGAGAAGCTCGACGAGTGCTTCGACGAGTTCCCCGTCGTGGTTTCGTCGCTGACAGGTCAGCACCCTGGCGATCGAGATAAGCAGACCACCTGCGGCGTCGGCAAATGGCTCCGCTTGCGCGAGCAGACTCGACAGCAGTCTGGGCAGCTCGGTTTCGCCAGCAACCGCTTCGGGAAGTGGGTCGGGCAGCAGCACCGCCGCCAAGATGGCCGCAACCGATGCATAGGTCGCAGCCAGCGTCTGTCCGTCAGTATCCCCTGCGGAAACCGAATCGGCAAGCCGACGATAGACGCCGAGCAGTCGAGCCACATCGCTGCGTCGTCGAAACTGCCGCGCCAAGGTCTGTAGGGCAGGGCGATCCGCGAGCTGGGGCAGCGACAGCAGACCTTCGCGCTCGGTCGCTTGCAGCGCTTCGGCGGCGCGGGCGGCGTGTGCCACCAAGATCGCGCGTTCGGGGCTGGCCGGCGGACAGGCTTGTGCGCACGCCAACAGCCACTCACAGACGGACCGACGGTCATTGCCTTGCAGAAGCTGCGTAGCGATGCGCAGCATCAACACTTCGTCGACAATGCCAAAGCTGAGCAGTCGCGTGGCCTGCTGCACCGCCTGGCTGCGCGCCTCGTCACCTTGCTGGGGAATGGCCAGAATCCAGCACTCGACGGCGCGATACAGGTGTGCCATCGCGAGCGCGCGGTTCCACTCGTCGCTGCTGCTCTCTGCTGCCGGTGCCGGGAGTCCTTCGATCAGTCGATTCGCTTGGTGCTGCCAGTACTGCGCAGCTTCACCAAATCGACCGACACGTTCCAGTTGCTGCGCCGCCCGTCGCTCGATCAGGTGTTGGCTAAGCTGCGCGGTCAGCGTCGGGTGAATGCTCGTCACCTGACTGATGCTGACGAGCAGATCGGCGGCCTGGGTCGCCATCACTTGCGAGTTCATCGACGCTGTCGCAAGTTCTAGCGCCGTCACCAGCAGCTCGACCGGCGGACTGGCTCCCCGCAGCACCGGATCACCGCCGAGCAGCGCGAATCGTTCGTTGAGCAACTGCCACTGCCCCGGACCATACGCCGGCAGGCTGGCCAAGTGATGTTCACTGGCGCGCAGCGCAAGCACCATGCCCGCGAGATCGCTGCGTTTCGGCGTTCGCTCGGCCTGCTGGGCAAGCTGCTGCACCGAAAGCATGACCACCGACGGATCACTGCTGCCTTGACCGGCCTGGACGCGCAGCGAGGCTGCCCACAGCAGATCATTTCCGTCGACGCTCGACGAAAGCGTATCGGCAGCCCGGACCGTCAGCGCCTGCGATGTCAAAAGCAGGGCGTAAATCCGCGGCGCTGAACCTTCGGCGAGCAGCGTTTCGGCCAGATCAAGCTGGCCTTGCCACAGCAGAATCTCTCCCAGTTCGCTTTTTTCGTCGGCAGAGCCGTGGCGGATCACCCAGTCGGTATAGTCCGCAAGCTGTGGACCCTGGGCGCGTCCTTCAAGAGCAGCTTGCAGGCGCAGCATCGAAGCAACCGGGTGATGTGCCGTGCCAAGCAGTGCGAGCGCCGCATCCGCTTTGCCTTGCCCGTCCCACAAAAGCATCGCCATCCGAACCGCAAGCTCGGCGTGTTCCGTCGGATCTTGCGTTTCGCCAAGTTCGGCCAGCAAAAGCTGAAGGAGATCGTCGAGCACAGGCTGGGCTGCCTGACCGACGAGCGCCTGCAAGCGGGCCTCGGGGGACGGGGATCTCGCTGATTCCGCGGGCAGTGTGCCAGACGGTTCAGCCGAAGGCGCAGCGCTTTCTGACATGTGTTGTGAGAGCTTAACACATCGTCAATGCACAAAATACTGGCTTGCCGGCTTGGGTTTGGCGTCGGCAGCGGCCTGCAATTTGGGGGGATTAGGCTGGACCGGGTCCGTCTGAGTTTTCGCGCCGCGCCGCGCTGATCAGCGACGGGACACCTGACACGCCGGCTCGACCACCACGGGCGATCAGGCGACCCATGTCTTCCATTTCGAGCGACGCTGAGCGACGCAAAAGCGTCATGTTGATTGGCGTATTGGCATCGGCAGCGAGGAAGGCCGCACGCAGCACCGCGTTTTTGATGTAACCGCCGGAAATCTCGTAGTCTTTGGCGAGCGCTTTCCAGTTGATGTCTTTCGCCCACGGCGCATTTTGCGGCAGCATCGACTTCCACAGCCGCTCTCTCTCGGGCGGTTCGGGAATTTCCAGATGCAGGTGCAGCGTCAGTCGTCGCTGGAGCGCTTCGTCGAGCGATGCTTCTTTGTTGGTCGTCATCACGACGACGCCGGTGTACTGCTCTAGTCGCTGGAGCAGATAGTTGACTGCGAGGTTGCCGTAGCGATCGTTGGATGTCTTGACTTCGGTACGCTTGGCAAACAGCGAGTCGGCTTCGTCGAACAAAAGCACCGCGTGCG
>DAORGN010000086.1:0-18628 GCA_035340095.1 Pseudomonadota bacterium
CGGCCTGATCAACTACCAGTTTTTGCCGCGCAACCTGGCGACGGCGCTGACGCTCCTGCCGAAGCTGCTGCCGTCGTATCCGTATGTGCAGGTGAGCTATCACGGCCTGGCGCTGTGGTTTACGTCGCCGGCGCTCTTGTTTCTTTTGTGGCCGCAGCGTCCGCAGTGGTCGAGCGCACCCCCGCACCCTCCAGTTGTCGACGGAGGCGAGCGGCTGCGCGGGCTGCGTTTCGTGCTTTTGCTGACGGTGGTGCCGATTGCGCTGGCCAGTCTGCTGTATCAAAACAGCGGCTTTGTCCAGTTCGGCTATCGCTTCAGCCTCGATTACCTGCCGCTTTTGATCATCCTGCTCCGTGTGGGCAGTCCGCGGCTGGCCGATTCGTGGCTGTTCCGTGCCGCGGTGGTCTTTGGCGTGGTGATAAACCTGCTGGGGGCGCTGTCGTTTAACCGAATGCCGCAGTTCTATTTCAACGGGTTTTTCCCGGTCAGCTAACCAGCGCCAGAACGGGCCTTCGACCGAAGACGGTAGTGCTTGCGAGCCGCGAGGCTTTGGCTCACACTGCCGCCATGCGTGAAGTCGTCATTTTGCAGGGTGCTCGTACTCCGTTCGGTCGTGGTGTGAAAGGCTCGCTCAAAGACACGCGGCCTGATGATCTGGGAATCCATGTGCTGCGGGGCGCGCTGTCGCGTTCGGGCGTGGCTCCCGCCGACATTGAAGACGTGGTCCTCGGGTGTGCATTTCCCGAAGCAGAGCAGGGCATGAACGTGGCTCGTCTGGTTGCAGTCGGTGCGGGTCTTCCCGTCGAAGTTCCGGCGATGACCATCAACCGCTTCTGCTCGTCGGGCGTCCAAGCCGCAGCCGTGGTGGCCGATCGGATCGCGGTGGGACAGATCGACTTTGGCATCGCGGGTGGTCTGGAATCGATGTCGATGATTCCGATGACCGGCGCCAAGGTGTCGCTCAACCCGCGGCTCGTCGAAGAGCAGTCGGGTCTGTTTACGCCGATGGGTGTGACCGCCGAAAACGTGGCGCGCCGCTTCCAGATTGCGCGTGCCGAACAAGACGAGTTCGCCTACCAAAGCCATCAGAAAGCGGTGCGTGCGCAGCAGGCCGGCTTTTTCGATGGGGAAATCCTGCCGATCGAAACCTCCGTGTTCGACGACAGTGGCAAAGCGCGCAGCATCAAAGTCGACCGCGATGAGCTTCCTCGGGCCGACACCGATGCGGCCAAGCTCTCTGGCCTGCGTCCGGCGTTCGATCCGACGGGATCGGTGACGCCCGGCAACAGCTCGCCACTGACGGACGGTGCCGCCGCGCTGGTGATGGCCGCCAAAGACAAGGTGGGCGGTCGGCCTTTCCTGGGTTACTTCCGCGGTTTTGCTGTCGCTGGCGTTCCGCCGGAAATCATGGGCATTGGTCCGGTTCCCGCCGTCCGCAAGCTGCTGGCCAAAACGGGACTCACCGTCGCTGACATTGATGTGTGGGAACTGAACGAAGCGTTTGCCAGCCAGGCCATCTACTGCGCCCGCGAGCTTGGCGTGCCGAGCGAGAAGCTGAACGTCAACGGCGGCGCGATTGCGATTGGCCACCCGCTTGGTGCGACCGGCGCCCGCATGACGCTGACCGCGCTGCGTGAACTGGGCCGTCGCGGTGGTCGCTACGGCATCATTTCGATGTGCATTGGCGGCGGTATGGGCGCTGCTGCTCTCGTCGAGCGAGCGTAACTCCATCGGGTCGCCCGCCTTCCCCGGCGACCGCACGGCGCGTGCGGACTGCGTGCACCGCCTAATCGTTTACGAGGACGTGGCGCTTGCGGACGAGTGAATCGCCGGCGCGACCGGCCCACTCAAACTGGGCACCTTGGTCGCTGCGGAACGTCCGTTCAATGCGCCACGCCGCGCCTGGACACATCCGTTTTTTGAGCAGCAGGGTGCAGCTTGCGGCGCCCGCATAGTGGTTAAACGCGGGCGTACCATCGGGATCGACGTAGTCGGTGCGCACCATGTCATCGGCGCTGCACGACAACTGGACTTCGATGCCGGTGCGTGGTCCCTCGGCGCTCATCACGTAGCTGCCGGTGCGGTATTCGGCGCGGCAGAGCGGCAGATCCGCCCACTCTTTGAACGCGACTTCGGGGCCGTCCAGCCCGTCGGGATAGACCGACAGAAGCGTCACCGGCAGCACCACCGGACCACGCCGCAGCCGCGCTGTCAGCGATTCAAACACCGCTTTGGGTTTGTCGTGAAGCCGCTCGTCTTCGCGATCGAAGGCATTGCAGCGCGACCAGGCCCAGCCGTAAGCGTGTTTTTTGCCCCACAAGTGGCTCTGTCCACCGGGCGTGCCGGAAAGCTCGTAGCGCTGTCCATCGACTTCAATCGAACCAGACACCGAGATGCTGTGGTTTGGCGACAGCACGATGGTTTCCGCGATGCCCATCGGGTTTGCGTACAGCGCCTTGGGCAAAAGCAGGTGCGGTTTGGCCTGCCCGTCCCAGTGCAGATCCCAGCGAATCGTGTGACCGTTTCCGGACAGGGAACCGCTCGCGTGGCTGTGGCCGAGCTCGGAACCGCTGATGCGGACGACAAACGGTCGATGCTGGCTGTGGAGATCGGCGATGTCGAAGCGTCGGTGAATGCCGAAGTTTTTGTCCGGTTCTTTGCCGTCGGATCGGCAGAACCACAGCTCGGCGTAAGGCGGACCGTGGCCAGCCTCGGGCGCTTCCAGGGTGTAGCGAATCCAAAAGCCGGTCTTGCTTTCGCGGTGGGCGAGCGTCAAAAACCAGACTTCGTAGTGACCGGACTGGCCGCGCCAAGCCATGCGATTGCAGTCTTGGGCGACGAGCGTTTGCAGCGGAGTGGGCCGTGAGGATGCCATGATGAATCTACGTTGAGATGCGAAGCGCTCAGGCTGTTTGCGCTGGGGCGCCGATCAGTTGGGCGAAAATACACCATTTTACGGCAAGGGCTGCGGCGGCGGTGCGCTTTTCGACGGAGCCCAAAACCCGGATTGCTCCCGCTTTTTTGCCGTGTCGAATCGGAATGTTTGTCGCTTTTCTGCGCGACTGTGTCCGTTTTGGCCGCAAACGACTGCGCGGGCGGTCGATTTGCGCAGAAAAACTTGCGATTTCGTCCTACTCTGTGTGTAGTTGTCCTACATGGTGGCTGCAGATTTTTCATGGAAGAAAGGACGAGCCACCGCCGAAGAGAGGACTTTTGTATACTTGCGTCGGTGTAGCCGCATCGTGTTAGGCCAATCCCTGGTCCTTGGCGGCAGATAGGTGTTAGCCCGTGGCGAATGTCTTGGTCATGCTGGAATTCCTCGACAGTGAGCCGCTTTGTGCGTCGCTCGAAGCACTGGGTCAGGCTCGCCGGCTCGGTAGCGCGCTTGGGCTCACGGTCTATGCGCTTGTGCCGATGCAGTCGATTGCGCCGCAGAAGCGCCAGCAGCTCGGCCAGTTGCTTGGCTACTATGGCGCCGACAGCGTCGTGATGCTGACTTCCGATGCGCCGCGGGCCGAAAGCGAGCTGCGGTTTGCGCCGTATGCGCGGGCGCTTCTGCAAGCGTGTGATGAGCTGCCGCCGAAGCTGTGGCTGATGGCCGATACGCCCGCGGCTCGGGATGTGGCACCGCGGCTGGCGGCACGGCTCGGTGGCGTGTTCCTTTCGCACGGTGAGCCGGTCTGCGAGCACGCGGGCCTGCGAATTTACGATGCGGATGGCCAGCCATTGGCGGTGTCCGACGATCCGCTTGCCGACGAGATGTTCGCGCCGATGATGGTGCCGGTGGTGATGACGCTGCCGGCGGGTCGCTATGCACTGTCGCGCGGCAGTACCGCGGTGCCGGTGCGCTTTATGGCGGCGCTCGATGGAGACCCGGCTTCCGAGCGAACCCCCGTGCCCGGCGGTGGTTTTTCCGAAGAAAGTCACGATCCACATTCGCGCAGCGCTCGACTGTGGTTTCAGAGCGGAGACAAGCCCAGCGAGGATGCGATGCCGCCGCTGTTTGTGGTGGCCGAAGACGCGCTGCCGTTTGACCGACGGCTTGCATATACCGCGATCGGCATCGGTCCGCGATCGGCAGAACGAGAAGACGTGCAGCATGCACTGCCCATCGCAGAATCGGCGCCTTCAGGACTTCGTGTCGCGATGGAAGCCGCCCTGGCCAAACCGAGAGAGCGCACCGTCGAACCGGCGCTCGCGAACCTGCTGCCCTTTGATGATCAGTCGGACTCCGAGCCTGCCATTTCAGTCGGACGTTCGTGGGATGCAAGTGATATTTCGACGGGCGATACCGAACCCCGGACGCCGGCTGCGCCTGCGAGCGATTCCGCTTTGCCGGTCGTTCCCCCGGTTGTCGTCGAGCCCGTGGCGCCGTTTCCCCTCGCGACGGCCAGCGACAGCGAAATTTGGGACGGGGCGCCGACGGTCGATGCCGAAAAAGCCGATCGTGACGCGGCGCCCGACGCTGAACTGGATGGCATCGACACCGAACCGATCGAAGACACCGGGACTGCGCCAAGCAAAGATCCGTCCGCGGGCAAGAGCGAGCAGCGGGAGGAGACGCCATGAAGGTCCTTTTGCTTCTTCATTCGGCGCCGACTGCACGCGCGGTTGCCTGCGCCAAGTCGATTGGGGATGTGACCGCGCTTGCGGTGGCTCCGTCGGACGCTGTGTTTTGGGCTGGCGGGGATTTGTCTGGCTGCCAAAAAGTTCGCGTGTGGGATGAAAGTCTCGATCCGGCGACGCTGCACGCTTTTGATTGGGAAGCGCGGGTTGCTTCGGTCGTCGCACAAGCGGCACGGCGGCTGGGTACGTCGGTGGTGGTTTTAACGGAAAGCCAGGCCGGTTTTCTCGGCGCAGCGCTGGCTGAACAGCTGAACTTGGCGCACCTGAGCGAAGTGATTTCGGCGCGCGTCGAAGCCGCGTCGGATGACGAGCCGCTGCTGCATGTCCGACGGCGTGGTCTGCATGGCGTGCAGGTTCTGTCGGGAGTGGCGCAAGCGGTTCTGTCGGTTTTGCCGTCTTGGGGCAGCGCAAGCTCGGTGGCACCCAGTGAGCCAGGATCGCCGTCAGAAGTCTGGTCGCTCGAAGACATTTCGCTGTGCTCGGGCGACTTGCCACCGCCGCAGCTAGAGGCTGGCGCGAAGATGGCTCGTCGGCATCGTCCGCGGCTTTACATCGGCGCCGAAGCGCTTGTCGAAAGACTGCGCCGCGATGGTTTGGAGTAAGTACAAATGGCGCGCGTCCGCATCAGGTCGAACACTGCAGCTTCACCGGCCCCCCAATTGGTGGGCGCCGATCGTGCTGCGTCGACGGAACGGCTCGGTGATGTGAGCCGGCTTTTGCGGGCGCGCAGCTTTTGGATCGACGGGGAAACGCCAGCCGCACAGCGGGTGCGCAGCAACTTGCAGTCAGGGCCGGCGCGGATCGATCGCGAAGCCGAGGCGTGGATTTCCACGGGCCGGTTGCCGTCGGATCGCGTCGGAATTGCGCTTGCGGAAGGCAGCGGGCTGCTTGGGCCGAATAGCTTTGGTTTTCTCAACAACGTCGACGGAATTGCGCCGCTTTCTGCCCCACTTGCCGAGCGTCCGCGCCTGGGCCGGGTGGCGCTGGTGGTTCCTCGTCGCGACGCGCTGCCGGAACTTGCGCCACTTTTGTCGTCACGGCTGCTCGGCGTGTCATGGCTTGTTTCGGTCGGCGACGGTGATCCAGCGGAAGTGTTGCAGTTTCTTCAGCACGATCCCGCGACGGGAGGTCTGCTGGTTGCGCTCGGCAAAGGTGCGCGGCCCAGCAGCTTGCTCGACAGCTTGGTGGGAAAGCCGGCGGTGGTGTTGCTTTCGCCGAGTCAGCGTGACAGCGCGCTTTTGCGGGCGGTGTCGCGACGAGCGCTCGCGAAAGTGACCTCGAGTTTTGAGGAGTGGCTGGCGCACGGTGCGCTTCTGGACGCTGGTTTTCCTTCGCAGCTTTCGCGGCCCGCGATGAGACGTGACAAAACAAGTGGCCGGCCCGCTTCTGTGATTGTGCTGGGGGCCGGTGCGGACTTGGTGCAGCGTGAGCTGTCCGCTTTGCACTGGCCACCGCCACTGCGGGTCGATGCAGACGATGCAGATGCCGTCGCGCGGACGTTGGCCAAAGCGGCGGAACAGGCGGATCTGTTGATTCTGTGTGGCTCGCGCGATCAGCTTGCGGACGTGCGTCCCGCGCGCGCGGCCATCCTGCTGGAGCCGTCGGAGCGAGACAGGCTGCGGGCGCTGCTTCTGGCGATTCAATCAGTGACGACGCCGACGCTGCCGCATACGCCCGTCGTCGTGCGTCCTTTGCGCGATCGACTGGAAACCGTCTTGGCGGATTTGCCGCCGCCGCTGTACGTCGCTGGCGAAGTGGTAAGTCGCGAGCCGCTCGGGGATCACGACGTAAAGCGGCTGTTGGCGGCCTATGGCGTGCGGGTGTCACGGCAAGCGCCAGTCAACTCGACGACGTCGGCTCTGCGGGTGGTTGGCAAGCTGGGGACGCCGGTTTGGGTGCTGCCGGGACTCTTGCCGATGGACGACGTGAGCAAGCTGGCTGCGGCGGAAGCGCGCGACGGCGTGTTGTGCCAGACGCAGGCCGAGGTCAAACGGCAGACGGCGCAGCTTCTGGAACGATGCGAGTGTGTGCTTCTGCGTGAGGTGCCGCCCAAAGGCCCGTCGCTGCGTGTGCAAGCAGTAAGCGAGCGCGGGGTCGGTCTGACGCTGCGAGTGTCTCCGGTCGGCGACGAAACGGGTAGCGAAGCGTGTCTTTTGCCGCTGCTTTCAGACGAAGCCCAAGCGGTGGCGCGTTCGTTTGTGCCCGACGAAGATGCGTCGCAGCTTGAATCCTTGGCGCAGCTTTTGGGACAGATTGCCGTCTGCTTCGAGTCGCAAAACATCGAAGGCGATCTGCTGATTCGGCTCGCGGATGAACCGCTCGTGGTGCAAGCCGCGGGCGTGCTTTTGCGCGGCTAAGCAGTCACCAAGCAGACGACACCAGCGACGGTGACAAGGATTGCCAGCACGCGCCGCAGGTTGAGCGTTTCCGTGCCCAACAGCACACCGATCGGCACGGAAAACAAGGGCGACAGGGCGGCCAGTGGTGCCGCGATGCTCAGGTCGGTGTGGGTCATCGCAAAGACAAAGATCGAGCTGCCGATAAACGCCTCGAGGAGAACCGCCGGGGCAAAGCGGCCCATTTCTTTCGGTGAGAGCAGCAGCCGTTCGCCCTCGCTCGCTTTCGGTCCCAGTCGACGGTAGCGTCCAAGCCAAATCACCCCGAGGCCAATCGTCGCCAGGAAATAGCGGTAGCCGTTTACGACAAAAGGTGCGACGCCGAGCCCGCCACGACGGACCGAATAGGTGTTGCCGGCCCAAAACAGCGACGTCAAAAGCGCGAGCAGCACACCAACGAGACGGTTGTTTTTGTTCGTCTGCGTTGCTTGCGCCCCGCGCTCCGCCGCTTGCAGAAGCACCAGCCAGATGACACCCGCCACGCAGAGCAGCGTGCCGAGCAGTCGCTGTCCACCGACGGGTTCACCGAGCGTCAGCGCACCAAACAGCGTCGCCCAGGCCGGATAGATCGATCCAATCGCCAGTGCCGTCGGTGTGCCGAGCCGAAGCGCGGCAGTGTAAAACATCGAATCGCCCAGCCCGTAAGAGCAGATCACCGACAGCGAAAGCCAGCCCAGGTGTTTGGGCGAAAGCGCCGAAATGCCGTCGCTGCCGACAGTCAGAAGCGTTGCAACAAAGAAGATCGGGGTGGCAATGGCGGCCCGCGTCAGGTTTACCTCAAGCGCACCGACGCGACCGGCTTGCCGGGTATACACCGACGATCCGATCGCCCACGCGAGCGAACTGAGCAGGGCGCACAAAGGCCCGAGCAGGGTGGATGGTTCGGAAAAAGTCATCGCGGCGGTCGTGGTCCTTTGGGCTGCGGTGGCTCAGCGGTCAGCGGATCTTCCGGCCACGCATGCCGTGGATATTTTCGCATCAGTTCGCGGCGAATGGTTGGGTAATGGCGTGCCCAAAAACCGCGCAGATCCGTCGTGACCTGCACCGCGCGCTGGTTTGGCGCGAGCAGATGAATCACCAGCGGCAGGCGTCCTTGCGCCAGCTTGGGACCGTCGGACATGCCAAAAAAATCCTGCAAACGTGACTCGATAAACGGCGGTTGATTGGCAACGTAGTGGATGCGCGTGCGCCGACCGCCTGGGAGCTTGATCGAATCGGGCAAATGCTCTTCCAACAAACGGCCAATCTGGGTCGGGCTCGACGGAGTGTCTTTGCACAGCGCCGAAAGTACCGCCGCTTGGAGCGAATCGCTCCGCAGCTCTGCCAAGCTGGTCTTTCCGACGCACAATCCGACGATCGCGGCTTGCTGGTGCGTTTCGTTTGGCATCGGCAGACCGAGCTCTGGATACGTGGCGACGAGCACGCTCAAGCGTGACAGAAGACCGGCGACTTTTTCACCGTCGGAAAAGATGTTTTCTGCGTCAGCAGTTGCGCGTTCACTGAGCATTGCCAGCACTTTGCCGTCTGTGGCGGCGGCTGGAACACGGCTTTCATCGAGCACGAGCTGACCGAAGCGAAGCTTGGTGCTGCGTTCGACCTGACCGGCAGTCCCATTCCATGTCAGATCGTCCTGCTCGACGAGAAAGTCACCGGGCACATCGAGCAGCCAGTCTGGCGAAATCGCGCTCAGCAGGCGCGCCACCGGGGCGGTTTGACCGCCGCGCTCCTCGACATCGACCAAAACCAGCCACTCGGCGTCGCGGACCAGGCTCTGTTCCGACTGCTGTGCCGATCCTCCCGACGCCAAGACCAGCTCGCTGGATTCCCCGCTTGGTTTTTTCCGCCGTCGTGCCACGCGATCCGGAAATCCGAGCAGCACTGCGCGTTCGAGCGTTTGCTCTCGCTCAGCGACCGACAAGCGGTGCGGCTTGGCAAACTGCTTCGCCCGATCGACAAGCTGGCGACGGGCGCGATCGACCCGCACGAGGGTGTCGGCATCCAGACCTTCACGCGAGAGAGACGGACGCGAAAACCGCACCGACTCGGCAAAACGAAAGCGATCCAGCCGATGGGTCAGATCGGAACGCTCGCTCGAAGCGGCTTTGTCCCGATGCGGGTCTTTCAAAAATGCGCGGCCATTTTGCAAAATGTCGCGTTCGCTCAGCAGCGCCGCCACCACCGCCGCATCGTCGATGATGCCGCTCTCCGCGCCCGCCAGCAGCAGACGCGCCAAGCGGGGATGCAGCGGCAACTGGGTCAGTTTCCATCCGATGTCCGTCAGCCGCGATCCATCCGTTTTGGCTGTCGTTGCCCCGATGCATGAAAGCAGCGACTCCGCGGCATCGACCATTTTTTGTGGCAGCGGATCCAGGAAGCTCACGTCGCCTGGGCGCAGACCCAGCGCGTGCAGTAGAAGCAGCGGTTCCGACAGATCCATGCGGAGGATTTCGGGGCTGTCGAACGCGGGCCGCAGATCGTGATCGTGCTTGGTGTAAAGCCGTAGGCAGCGTCCTGGCTGGGTTCGTCCGGCCCGACCCGCTCTTTGCGTCGCAGAGGCTCGGCTGATCGGAACCACTTTCAGCGTCGGCAGCCCCGACCAGTGATCATATCCGGCTTGGCGGTGCAGACCGCTGTCGATGACCACCGTCACGCCATCAATCGTCAGCGACGTTTCGGCAAGGTTCGTCGACAAAATCACCCGACGGGGCGCACTCGGGGGCCGCGGCGCCACCACTTGTCGCTGTTCGGCCAGGCTGAGATCGCCATGCAGTGGCAAGATGTCGAGCCCAAACTGGGGTTCCAGCTCGCTGAGCGCTTCCTGACAGCGACGGATTTCTGCGCTGCCGGGCAGAAACACCAAGATGTCACCTTGCCGGCGCGCGGTGTCGTTTTGCGGCGACAGCTTTTCTTTTTGCACCACCTCGCGGACCGCCCGTCGAACTTGCTTGGGCAACGGTTCGTCGGTGGGCAGCGGCAGATACTCAATGTCGACGGGAAATGACTTGCCTTGGCTTTCGATGAGCGGACACTGGCCCAGAAACTCGGCGACTTTGGTGGTGTGTAACGTCGCGGACATTGCGCACAGTCGCAAGTCCGGGCGGCTCGTCCGCTGAAGCCGCACAAGCAGCGCCAGCAGCAGGTCCGTCTGGTAGTGACGTTCGTGAAATTCATCGAACACCACCAGTTTGACCGTCGGAAGTAGCGGATCCGACGCCAGCTGCCGGAGCAACACCCCTTCGGTGACAAAGCGCAGCCGCGTCGCCGCACTTGTGATCGATTCAAAGCGAAGCTGCACACCGACGGTCTGACCCAGCGATTCGCCCAGTTCCTCGGCGACGCGCAGCGCCGAAAGCTGCGCGGCAATTCGGCGTGGCTCCAGCACCACGATTTCCCCATCGGAAATCAGCGACAAAAGCGCCTGGGGCACCCGCGTCGTCTTGCCAGCACCCGGCGGCGCAGCAATCACCAGGTTGGGCGTCTCGCTAAGCCTCGCGACGATTTCGGGCAGCAGCGGATCGATCGGCAGCGGCTCCCGCGGATGCGGCAGCAAGGCATGCGAAATCGGAGAGGTGGGCAGCGGCGGGGACGGCGAAGCAGACATCGGCTCCTGCGAAACAAGAAACGGCGCACCATACTGCCGTCAGCGGCTTGGGTAAAGCCGGGCAACGCAGTGCGTCACAAAAACGCCCAAGTCGCCGAGGTTAGCGAGCAGAAGTCGCGGGCTTGCCCCCTTTGCGCGGATCGCTCGCCGCCGAAAAACTGGCGGGTTTTCCGTCGCGGGCAGGGTGATACACGACCACTTGCACGGCGGTTTCGAGCGGCGCTGGGGTGACGACCAGCTTGTGTCCGCGCTGGCTCAGCCTCTCGCGCACGTCGGCGGGCACTTCTGGTTCGACCAGCACGTTGTCGGGCAGAAACTGTGCGTGGATGCGCGGCGACGAGACTGCCGCTTCAGCTTCCATGCCAAAGTCGATCAGGTTG
This sequence comes from Pseudomonadota bacterium, assembly GCA_035340095.1. Taxonomy (GTDB): domain Bacteria; phylum Myxococcota_A; class Polyangia; order Palsa-1104; family JAEUJZ01; genus JAEUKA01. Next base: position 11,004 of record DAORGN010000086.1, read on the forward strand.
ATCAGCGTCTGCACGACTCCGGTGACGATGGTCGGTCCGCCCGAGCCTCCCGCGCAGTACACCGAACCGTCGGGCCCAACCGCAATGAGCGGTGTCATGCTCGACGCGGGGCGCTTGCCCGGTGCCACGAGGTTTGCTTCATCGCCGACCAGACCGAATGCATTTTCCGTCGCTGGTTTGGCGGTAAAATCATCCATTTGGTTGTTGAGCAGCACGCCGCTCTTTGCGCCGACGACCCTGGCGCCAAATGACAGGTTCACCGTCGTGGTCAGCGCTGCGGCATTGCCATTCCGATCGATCACGCACAGGTGGCTGGTGCCTTTGTCGCGCGGGGGGGACAGGGGCTTGTCGGTGCCGGGCCGACCGTAGCTCGACGGTGGCAGCACGCGATCGGCCAAGATCGTGGCAGCGCGGCCTTTTGCATACTCGGTGCTCGCGAGTTCTGCGACGGGGATGTTGGTAAATGCCGGATCGCCATGGAGCTTTGCGCGATCGGCAAAGGCGTGCTTAAACGCCTCGATGGTGTCGTGCAGCGTGGCCGATGCTGCTGGTCCCTGCGCGAGCGGCGGCCTGGCATCGAGTATCTGCAGCGCTTCGATCGCCGTGATTCCCCCAGCGGGGGGCGGCATTACGAAGACCTGATGGTTGCGGTAGCGGCCAGCGATCGGCGTGCGGACGATCGGCTTGTAGCTTGTCAAATCGTCGGCTTGCAAAAGTCCGCCGGCCTGCCGGTTCGCGGTGATGAGATCGTCGCCAATCGAGCCCGGAGTTGTCTTGTAAAAAGCCAAAAAACCTTCTTGTCCGAGGATGCGCAGCGTTCCTGCCAGCTCGGGGCGACGCACGGTCTGTCCGACGGTGAGAATCTTGCCTTGCGGTGCCAAAAAGCTGCGCAGCGGATGATCGTCGGCCAGCTTCGGTACCACCATCGAGGCACTGCGTGCCAGGTGCTTTCCGACGGGAAATCCTTTGTCAGCCAGCCGCAGCGCTGGCGCTATCACTTGTCCGGGCTTGAATGTCCCCCACTCGCGCAGTGCGTGCGCCAGACCGGCGGGCTCGGCGGGAACAGCGACGGCCAAGCCACCCCAGCGGGATCGCTCGGGCACCGCTTTCCCTGTCGCTGCATCCAAAAACATGTCTCGGCTGGCTTGTTTGGGCGCGACCTCACGGAAGTCCAGTGCTGCGACCGTCCCATCGGCTTTGCGCACAAGCAGAAAACCGCCACCACCCAGACCGGAGCCCGCCGGTTGGACCACTCCGAGTGCGAGCGCGGTGGCAATTGCCGCATCGACCGCATTGCCGCCCTGCGCAAGGATTTCGGCGCCGGCCTGGGATGCCAGCTCGTGATCGGCTGCCACTGCGCCGCTACTTCCGGTGACGGTGTGTGGATAAGCGGCTTGTGGCGACGCCTCACTTCCGAAAAGCGCGCTGAGCAGAGCGGCACAGACAAGCCGTGGGCGCCGGAATTTTCGACGTGAATACATATGGTTCAACGAAAAAATGTGAGTCATGTTATTGTTTTTTATCGCCTCTATTGGCTTGTCTGCGATCCAGGGGGTGGGGTTGGCGTCGCGCCAGCTCATTTCTCCCATACAAGTTACGACAGGGAAGCTGGTTTACACAAAGACGGAAGAGCAGTGAGCGGTAGAGCGCAATCCTCGATTGGGAGCAAAGATGTCGGCCTCTGAGAACCCGAAGGGCAAAGCCCCGCTGACGATGAAGATCAAGTTCAAGTCCGCCAACCTCGAGCAGTTTATCGAGCGGTATTCGGTGGATGTCAGCAAGGGCGGGATCTTCATCCGCACCAAGGAACCGCAGTCGGTGGGGACGCAGCTGAAGTTCGAGTTTCAGCTCCAGGATGGCGCCCCGCTTATCGTCGGTGAGGGCACGGTGGTTTGGAATCGTGCTCCCGACCCGAGCAAGCCGTCTTTGGCGCCCGGCATGGGGGTGCGTTTCGACAAGCTGACACCCGATAGCCAAGAGCGACTGGATCAGATTTTGTCTGAAAAGACTCGTCGCGGCGAAGGCGGGGTGGAATCGCGGTTCGACGCGGGTGTGCGAGAGTCGCGTGGTGATGCGGCTCCGAGCCAGATCACACCGACGGCGAGTCCGGCCAGTGGCCGCAACGAGTTTGGCGACGAGCCAACCCGCGCGATGGCTGCCGATCAGGTCAACAAGCTCGCCGAGGCAATGCAGCTCGGGGGAATGATTGACGAGGACGCACCGACGAAGGCCAACCCGGCTGCGGTGGCGGAAGCGCTGCGCAAAAAAGCGGCAGACACGCCGGCACTTGTGCCGATGACCCCAGCCTCGGCAAAAGCTGGTCTGTCCAAGACGCTGCTTGGGCAGGGATTTGGCATGATGACGCCGCCGCTCAAGCCTGCGGTGGGACCAGCCGCGGCGGTGCTACCACCCGCCAAGCCGATCGCGCCACCTGCCGAGCCGGCGCGCGGAATTCCCGAGTCAGCCAAGACCCCGACCGCATCGGTCGAAGAACAGCAGCAGCGGATCGCTGATTCCAGCCGTACACCGACTGGATCGGCAGCGACGCCGCCTCGGGCTGTGGAAACCCCGGCGGCTCCGGCCACTCCCGCCGTCGCAGCTACGCCTGCGACTCCGCCGTCTGCTTCGACGCCAGTGGGTGTAAGCCCTGCGGGCGCGGCGGCAGCCGATAAAGTCGAATCCGATGACGGGCCGATTTCCAAGCCCGCGCCGATGGGTCCGCCACCGAAGCTTGATGCGCCTGAATCGCTGTTTTCCGATGCTGCGCCGCCCCCAATGACGGCGCAGCCGGTCAAGCAAGGTGGCAGCGGCGGTCTGATCGCGGTCGTCGGTGCGCTCGCCCTGCTGCTCGGTGGTGGTGGTGCATATTACGCGCTGGTGCTAAGCAAGAAGCCGGTCGATAACGGTCCGCCGACCATGATTGGTGTGACGACGGCGCCCAACACCGGATCGACTGGCAACACTGGAAATGCTGGCTCGACGGGCACGAACCCGACGGGGCCGACGACGCAACCAACCGAAGTCAAGCCGCCCGAGCCGCCGGTCAAGCCGCCCGAGCCGACCAGCGTTCCGGTCAAGCCGGACAAGCCGATCGAGGGAACCGAGGTCACAACCGATCCGCCCGGTGCGCAGATCGAGTTCGACGGCAAGCAGTTTGGTCCGACGCCGACGCGGATTCCGGGCCTTGCCGCCGGCAAACAGCTTCGCATCACGATGCCCGGTTTTCAGGAAACGAAGATCAAGCTGAAGGCGAATCCCAAAGACGGCGAAAAGCTGAGCTATCCACTTTCGGCGGTCGAGCGAATGGTCGAAGTCACCTCTACGCCCAAGGGCGCTGACGTGTATCTCGACGGAAAAAAGGTCGGCAAGACGCCGTTTCAGATCAAGAAGCTCGACACCAAGGAAAAGCACGAAATCGAGCTGCGCAAAGGCGGTTTTGCAAGCTGGACGCGCACGGTGTCGTCGGCGGACACGTTCGAAGTGAAGAAGGGCAAAGAAGTTCTGACGGTGGAAGCGACGCTTGCGGCGAGCACCGACGCTGGCAAAAAGGGCAAGACAGCCAAAAAAGAAGCGCCAGCCGCGGCAGAACCCGCAGGCAGTGCTCCGGTCAAACCCGAAGCGCCAGCCGAAGCCAAGCCGAAGGCCGAAGAGAAGCCGAAGGCCGAAGAGAAGCCAAAAGCCGAAGAAAAGCCGAAGGCCGAAGAAAAAGCCGAAAAACCGGCAGAAGACAAGCCCGCAAGCTAACTTGGGCTGATTTTCGCCACGTTCCGCCGAATTTCGGCAAATTCCTGCTGATTCCCCCGATTTTGCTGTCGCTTGGCTGGTTACTGCGCTTGGTAGGATCGTCCTCGCCAGGTGACAGGACGACCGAACAGCGCGCGGTACACCGACGAACACAAAATGTAGCCGACGACCAGTCCGCCGACGGCGCGAACGCCGCGTGGGGTGATGTCATACGCCGAATGAAGTGACAGGCGGGCGCACCAGTCGGCGCCATATGCCAAGGCTGCTGCGGTGGCAAAGTGGGGCAGGTGTCCCGTCGCTGCCCACAGACCGATCAGGGTCCAAAACATCACCGTCGGCAGGGTAAACACCGCAGCGATCAAGATCGCAAACAGCGGCGCCAGTGCTTTTAACGGGCCAAGCGCGACGTGAAAGTTTTTGGTCCAGCCAGCCAGTAGCGACGACAGCGAGTCGTACATCCGCAGCTTCACCACGTCGGTGCCATGCGCTACGCACAGCCCGAGTCGCTGCGCTTTGACAAGCTGCGAAAGCTTCAGGTCTTCGACGATTTCGCTGCGCACCGCCTGATGTCCACCGAGCTTTTCGTAGGCATCGCGACGGAACAGCATGAACGGGCCAAAACCTGCGGCGCTGTCTTTGTTCGGATCGTTGACCCGCACCGGATCGAGCAGACCGTAGAGCAAGAGCCCGACGAGAGGCTGCGTTGCTCGTTCCCAGAAACTTTCGGCGACCAGCTCGGGCATCACCGTCGTGAGTCCCGCTTGCTTGGCTTCGGCCAATGCCACCGCCCGCGATACCGCCGATGGTTCCAGCCGAACGTCCGCATCGAGAAACAACAGATAATCGGCGGTCGCTCCGAGAGAGCCGTTGTGCACCGCATGCGGCTTGCCGAGCCAGCCCGGCGGCAGCGACGGCGGATGAATCAGCGTCAAGCGGCGATCGTATTCCGCCAGCTTGCCGACGATCGCTCCGGTATGGTCTGTCGAGTGATCATCGACCACACGCACCGTCAGCGCCGGATAGTCTTGCAAAAGGATGCTGCGGACGCACGGCCCGATGTTCGATTCTTCGTTGCGAGCCGGCACGATCACCACCACCGATTTGGGCCGGTCAGGGTGGGCTTTTACCTCGGGCAGCCGCGGTGTGCGCGCCCGGTTAAACCACAGAAGCAGCGCGAGCGCGGCGTGACAGAACGCAGCGACATAAAGCAGGTTGACCATCGCGGGGAACCTAGCACACACCTGGCCGTGTGCCGCGCGGGCTGTGATAATGAAGCGCAAGCGGGTTTATCACCAAACCGGAGACGCGCATGGGAACTCTGAGCAGTACGCTGCTTTTGCTCTTGGCGGCGCTCGCCAGCGCCGAAGGAATCGGCAAGCTCTGGCCGGCATCGCGCTTTTGGCTGTCGGCCCTGTCGCCGCTGTCGGGACTTTTGGGGGTCGGATCGGTGGCCACTGGGCTTGTCACCATCGTTGAAATGGCCGCCTACCTGGGGTTTGTTCGCGTCGCGCCGATGGTGTATCTGGGCTTTCTGGGCGGCGGGGTGTTGTCGTTTTTGCTTGGTCTGCGCTTTGGTTATGCGCTGCTGCTTTCGTGGTTTGGCGACAAGCTGCCTGCGGGGCTGCGCCACACGCTCGATGACGTGCAGGCGTGGCTTATCCACAACGAGCGGTCGCTTGGCTACCTGGGGCTTGCAACGGGAATGTTCTGTTTGCTGCTCAACGTGTTTACCTAAGCTGCGCCCGTTGGGTTTCTGCCTTTTGCCGTTCTCTGCGGCTCAGTCGGATCGACCCAAGTCGTGATACAGAGTGCCGCACATGGAGGTATTTCCCCTGATGCGACACGTTTCGATTTTTGCGCTGGCACTGCCTTTGTGCGCGCCCCTTGTGAACCCTTCTTTCGCGGTGGCGCAAAAGCCACCTGCCGCAGTGCAAGCGGCCCCTTCTGCGCCACAGAAACCCGCGCAGGACAAACCATCCGTCCTTGTCCCTTCGGACAACTTGGTGGTGTCCGGAATTCCGCCGGTGCCGCTGCGTGTGGCAGAGCGCGTTGGTCGTTACACCGAATTTCGCACCGCAGGCTTTTCCGATTGGCATCCAGTCCGTCGAGAACAGCTCATCCTGACGCGCTTTGCCGATGTTCCGCAGGTGCATCAAGTCGCCATGCCGGGCGGCGCGCGCACCCAGCTTACGTTTTTTCCCGATCGCGTGTCCCACGCCAGCTACGAGCCCACCAAAGGCGACTACTTCCTGTTTGAAAAAGATGTCGGCGGCGGGGAATGGTTCCAGATTTTCCGTTTCGATCTGGGAACCGGTGAGATCACGATGCTCACCGACGGAAAAAGCCGCAACATGGGAATGGTCTGGAATCAGACCGGAAGCGAAATTGCCTACGCTTCCACCCGTCGTACCGGCAAAGACATGGATCTGTGGGTGATGAATCCGCTCGACAAAGCGAGCGACCACTTGGTGTTGGAACTGACCGGTGGTGGCTGGGCTCCGCTCGACTTTTCTCCCGACGGAAAAAAACTGATTCTGCAGGAAGAGCTTTCGATCAACGAAAGCTATCTGTGGATGGTGGATCTGGCCAAAAAGGAAAAGACACTCCTTACGCCAAAAGGAGGCGCAGACAAGGTTGCGTATGGACGGGCGCGCTTTGCCAAAGACGGCAAAGGACTGTACCTGACGACCGATAAGGAATCGGAATTTCAGCGCCTGGCCTACGTCGACTTGGCGACGCAAAAGTATACGTTTTTGACCACGACCATTCCGTGGGATGTGGAAGACTTCGATCTGTCTCATGATGGAAAAAACCTGGCGATTTCGACCAATGAAAACGGAGAAAGCCGCCTGTACATCATGCCGACGCAGACCAAGCAGCTTCGCCCGCTGCGTGAGATTCCCGTCGGAGTGATGGGTGGCGTTTCCTTTCATCGCAGCGGCAGCGAGCTGGGATTTACCCTCAGCTCAGCGCGTGCGAGTGCGGATTCCTATTCGGTGAATGTCGCGACCGGAAAACTGACGCGCTGGACCCAGAGCGAAAGCGGCGGACTGCGCACCCAGGAATTTTCCGAGCCCAAGCTGGTCAAGTGGCCGAGCTTCGACGGGCGAGAGATTTCCGGATTCCTGTATCTGCCACCCAAAAAGTTTGCTGGGAAACGTCCGGTGATCGTCAACATCCACGGTGGTCCGGAAGCGCAGTTCCGTCCCGGCTTTATTGGTCGCAACAACTACCTGCTCAATGAACTGGGCGTCGCGCTTCTGTTTCCGAATGTGCGGGGTTCCTCAGGCTACGGAAAGACATTCCTAAAGCTTGATGATGGCGACAAGCGCGAAGGTTCCTACAAAGATGCAGAGTCTTTGTACAAGTGGCTGAAAACCCAGCCAGAGCTAGATGGTGATCGCATCATGGTGACGGGCGGAAGCTACGGCGGACACATGACGCTGGTGTCGGCCACGCAGCACTCGCCGCTTATCCGTTGTGCGCTCGCAGTGGTGGGAATGAGCAGTCTGGTCACGTTCCTGGAAAAAACCGAAGGCTACCGGCGTGATCTCCGCCGCGTCGAGTATGGCGACGAGCGCGACCCCAAGATGCGCGAATTCCTACAGCGCATTGCGCCGCTCAATCTGGCGAAAAACGTGCAGAAGCCGCTGTTCATTGTGCAGGGACAAAACGATCCGCGCGTCCCGGCAAGTGAAGCGGAACAGATGATCCAGACGATCAAACAGAACAACGTTCCGGCGTGGTATCTGCTCGCGAAAGATGAAGGGCACGGCTTCGCGAAAAAGAAGAACCAAGACTTCCAGTTTTACTCGACGGTGCTGTTCATCGAAGAGTATCTGCTGAAGTAGGACTTTCCGCCGCCGCGTGTTTCGTCTACC
>DAORGN010000087.1:0-18613 GCA_035340095.1 Pseudomonadota bacterium
AACGGGGTTCGCGGCTCTTGGTCAAGGTCGGCAAGCAGGTTTTTGGCGACATGACGTGCCTGCTGGATGGCGACGGGACTGACGCCAGGCAAGGGCTTGCCGTCCTGATGCAGAAACGCCGCCATGTCGCCCACTGCAAACACTTCGCGGCGCGCTGCCACGGATAGATCGGGATTGACGATGACCCGTCCGGCTCGGTCTATTTCGCCGCCCAGCTTGGCGGACAGAGGCGATCCGCGCACACCGGCAGCCCAGAGCACGGTCGCCGTCGGGATGAATTTGCCACTGGCCTCGACGCCACGACCGTCGATTTTGGTCACGCGCAGCCCGGCCCGGACCTCGACACCCAGGTGGCCCAGATCAATCACCGCACGCATCGCCAACGCATCGGGGAACGAGCTAAGGATGCGGGGTCCGCCCTCGATCAAAATGATCTTGGCCTGGGCGGGGTTTATGTTGCGAAAGTCGCGTGCCAGCACATAGCGTGACAGCTCTCCGAGTGCGCCGGCCAGTTCGACACCCGTTGGGCCGCCGCCCACCACCACAAAGGTCAGCAGCCGCTCTCGCTCGGCTGGATCGACGGTGCGCTCGGCGGCTTCAAACGCCAAAAGGACGCGCCGGCGGACCTCGACAGCATCGTCAATGTCTTTGAGCCCGACGGCATACTTGGCCCAGTCGTCGTGGCCAAAGTAGTGATTTTGCGCGCCCGCCGCGACGATCAGGTAGTCGTACCGCAGATCGCCGCGATCGAGCACGACCCGTCGAGCATTTACATCAATGTCTTGGACTTCCGCGAGAAGTACGCTGACGTTTGGCTGGAAGCGCACCACCGACCGAATCGGCGCGGCAATGTCAGCAGGCGAAAGACCCGCCATCGCGACTTGATAAAGAAGCGGCTGAAACAGGTGGTGATTGCACCGGTCGACCAAAGTCACCCGGACATTTGCCCCATCAAGCTGCTTGGCAGCCGTCAGACCGCCGAAGCCCCCCCCGATGATGACGACATGCGGCTGTGTTCCGCTCTTTACCACTGGGTCCAAGGTCGCCACTGATCCTCTTCACTAGAGTAATAGAAGCGCTGGTTGTCCTTGGTGATGACGAGCAAGTCGCGACCAATGGGCCACAGCTTGTAGATGTTGGCGTCGCGATCGATGTAGCGCTGGGCGGTCGATGAAAACACGCGCCCATTTAGGTCGAGCCCGTAGTAGCTGTCGCCGCGAACGACCAGCTGCTGCATCGCGAAGGCGACGGGCTTCATCTTGTTGTCCCAGGTGCCGTTGCGATAGCGGTATATCTTTTCGCCCTCGAACAGATACATCGACCCTTGGGACGCGACGACGTTGCCGCCTTTGATGAGCTTCGGCCACAGCTGGATCGAATCTTTGCCGTCTGTCGTCGCGGTGATAAGGCGTCCGTCTTCAAGAATCGCGTAGACGGTGCCACCCGATGCTGCGACCTGACTGACCGGCGTGATGTGGGTCGGGCGCCAGCTCTTGCCCTCGGCGTCGTAGTAGATCAGGCTGCGCTTGTTGTCGGTGGTAAACAGGGTGCCAGTGATGTCGTCGATCGCCACGACGCCAAAGTCGCTGGTCGGGACCATGGTGTATTTGGCACCGTCGCGACGGTACGCACGGCCCTTTTTGTCGGTGACAAGCAGCGGAAACAGCTCCGACACCACCTTGGCTTTGGCTGGGCTGTCCTTGGTGATCGCCGAGATGAGGCCGCTCACGAACTCGATCGAGTCGAAGTCGCGCAGTGGCACCCGGCCCCGAATGGCCATCGAGTTGATGAACTCACTGTGGAGCAAGAGGGCGGGCCGCTTGTCGAGCTTCTGCGCCAGCGCATTGCCGAGTGCGATGCGGGCCGCTTCAACTGCGTTGCGCGATTCGGCGGCTGGTTCTGGGGTCAGGTTGGTCGGGGCCGTCACGGCGGAACCGACGCTGCCGGTAAGCAGGCTGTACAAAAGCTCCACTGGGCGAGCGACGCCGGGGGTATCGACGGCTTTGTCGGCAAACGTCACAATGCCGAGCAGTCGTCCGGTCGGGGACAGAAGCGGACCACCGGTGTGATCGAGGGTTAGCGGCGGGTCCGTTTCGATGATGCCGGGGCGGACCGCCATGATCGAACCGCTCATCATGGCCAGCGTCTGTCGGCCATGGGTGCGCAGGCCAATGACGTCCGCGCCCACCGCCGTCGCGGTCTTCACGTCAAACAGATCAAGCGACCGATACTGCTGCTTGATCGGCGGCTCGGGGAGCTGGAGCAGCAGCAAGTGATTCGGCGCATCCATTCGCACCACCTGGACCGGCAGCGCTTTGGCTTGGTTTGCGCGCAGGAAGATCAGCGGATCTTCGTCGCCAGCAAACGCCGCATCGTACAAAAATGCGAAGACTTGGCCCTTTTCGACACCAGACACAAGGCGCGAATCGCTGACCACGACGCCGTTTGGCTTGACGATGACGCCGAGCGCGGTGTTAAAACGGCTGCCGTCTTTGGCGATGAGGAACACCGTCGCTGGTGCGGCTCGCTGATAGACATCTGACTTGCTGAGCACGGGGCTTTTCGGCGGCAGCGCGAGCGGTTTTGGACCAGCCGGCGGCTTCGCGGCTGCAGGCGCCTTCGGTAAAGGCTTGGCTGCCGGCTTGGCCTTGGCTGCACCGGGGGTCGCAGCTGCGGGCTGCGCGACGGGAGCGACCGGCGCACTGGCTGCTGGCGGTGCCGCCGCGGGCAAAACTGGGGCCGACTGAGCCAGGGCCGAACCGACCGATGCTGGGCCACCAAACGCAAGAAGCAAGGACAGCGCCGACAATGTCAGGGTTTCTGCCCGCCGAAAAAACAGGGCAGGGCGAGCCGTCGAGGGCATACGAGCACCGCTAGACAAAACACACCTCCGAGAACCGAAGCAGGGCAAACCGAAAGAACACTTTGCGATACCACCGAACTGTATCGCAAACTTCCCCGGATCCATTGGAAGAAATGTCGCGTGGCTGCGGGGACGCCCAGACGTCGGTCCGCTATGATGGTGCAAGCGGTAAACACGCTGTGGGATACACGTCATGACCAACCTGTTGCGAATTGAATCGCAGGCGCGGCGCGAGCTATCAGTTTGGCAGCGCTTCTTTGCCCCCGAGCTTGTGCAGACGCTGGGGCCAGTGGAAGCGCAGAACGTGCAGGGCGAGCTGGACTCTGAGCTGAAAAAGCTGCTCGCGATGATGCCCGACCCCGGCTGGCGAGCCCCGCAGATGCGGGCGTTTGGCCTGGGCGGTGCGATTTATCTGGCGCTGTATCTTGTGCTCGCCCGACGTGGACAGACTGCCGATCAGGTCTGGCATATCTGCGAGCAAGCCACGCGGACCCGCTTTTCCAGCTTGTCGTGGTTTCAGCGCAAGACGATGGGCTGGCTTTTGTTTTCGCCGCTGTGGAAACAGATGACAAAGTCCATCGCCACGAAGTCGGCGCAAGCTGCGGTGGGGGGCTGGGTGCTGGACTATGTGCCGCCCGATCCAGGTTCCAGCGACTACGGCGTGACCTATCACCGCTGCGCAATCCGCGATCTGGCCCATGCCGTCGGCGCCGAAGCGTTTGCGCCGTTCATTTGTCAGTCGGATGCGGTGATGAGCGAGCTGCTTGGCTGGGGTCTGCGCCGCACCGGGACGATTGCGCAAGGCCAAAGCCAGTGCGATTTCCGTTTCCGCAAAGGCCAGCCGACCGACGTTCGCAGCGTCACCCGGCTTCCGGTGGTACGGTAGCCATCGGCTCGCATATGAAGCATCACAAGTGCTTCATATGGGCGATGCGTTTCCGGTGGTTAGGTATAGCGCTTCATCCAATCGAGCTGGCGTTCGATTCTTTCGCGGTCGCTGCTGCTTTGTCCGCGGGATCGATCCCCGCCGCCGCCCGAGCGATTTTGCCCCCGCGATCCACCTTTGTCCCCGGACTGTGGTCGGCCATGGGGGCGCGGACCGGCCCCGCGATCGTCGGGCTTGCGTGCATGGGATGGCTGCGGTTTCGATCCGCCGTGCGGTCGCGACCCATTGTCGGGCCGGGGCGGACGGGGACCGCCGGGGCTGCCACCACTGCGCTCGCCCTGCGGCCTTTGCGGCTGGGGTCTCGTGCCATGTGACGATGGGGGGCGTGGCCCGCTTTGTTCGCGTGGCTCTCGCCGGGGCGGGCGATCGCTTGGCACCGCGGCTGGTTCTCCCCCGCGGTTGCTCTTCGCAAACGGATGGTCTGGTACGACGGGAACCTTCTGCCGCGTGAGCTTTTCGATGCTGTTTAGGAAGCCTTGCTCGTCCCAGTCACAGAACGCAATCGCAATGCCTTCGGCACCAGCGCGGGCGGTGCGGCCAATGCGGTGAACGTAGCTTTCCGGTTCGTTTGGCAGGTCGTAGTTTATGACGTGGCTGACGTTATCGACGTCGATGCCACGGGCGGCAATGTCGGTGGCGACCAGAATTCGCGTCTCGCCGCTCTTGAAGTGAGCGAGTGCCGCTTCGCGCGCATTCTGGGATTTGTTGCCATGAATCGCTTCGCCGACGTAACCCGATTCGGCAAGCTGTTTGACGACTTTGTTGGCGCCGTGTTTGGTCCGGGTGAACACCAGCACGCGCGACAGGTTGGCGTCTTTTAGCAGGTGCGCAAGCAGCTTGGGCTTGTCGTTTTTGGCGACTTTGTAGACCGACTGCGAGATGCGTTCTGCCGTCGATGACACCGGAGCCACTGCGACGCGCTGCGGACTGCGCAAAAACGACATCGCCAGGGCTTCAATATCGGGCGGCATGGTCGCTGAAAACAGCAGCGACTGCTTGACGTCGGGCAGCGCCGCGAGCACTTTGCGCACGTCGTGAATGAAGCCCATGTCGAGCATGCGATCGGCTTCATCCAGGACGAAAAACTGCAAGTCTTTGAGCGAGACAAACCCCTGTCCCATCAGGTCGAGCAGCCGTCCGGGCGTCGCCACCAGGATGTCGATTCCCATTCGCAGCCGCTGCACCTGGGCACCTTGTTTTACGCCACCAAAGATCACGGTGCTGGTGATTCCGGTGTGGGCGCCGTAGACGCGGAAGCTCTCCTCGATCTGGCTGGCCAGTTCGCGGGTTGGGGACAGCACCAGGGCGCGAATCTTGCGCGCTTGCGGGGGATGTCGCGCGGGCTTGTGCTCGACGGGCGGTGGCGGCTGCCGCTGGGCGTACAGAAGCTGCAAAATGGGCAGCGCAAACGCCGCGGTTTTGCCGGTTCCGGTCTGGGCACAGCCGAGCAGATCGTGGCCTTTGAGGAGGATCGGAATCGACTGGGTTTGAATCGGGGTGGGGCTTGTGTAACCGGACTCAGCGACAGCCCGGCACAGCTCTGGAATCAGCCCCAGGCCAGCAAAGGGAGAGGTCGATGGATCGAACACAGGAGCGCTTTCTACACGAAGAGGAGGCGTCACTCCGTGGTGTACGGAGGGCTCCTTTACAGACATTGGCTTGGTCATAAGAAGGGCGCAGTCTAGCCGCAAAGCGGAAAAACGGCGCACAATTCGTACTTTAGGGAAGGATGGCGGCGAGTCGAGCGGCGGTGATGGGGTTCGTTTGCAACAGCGACACCACGGCTTGTTCTTCGGCAGACAGCGTCACCGAAGCCGAAGCAGACGTGGTCGCGGCTTCGCCGGGTGCCGATGCTGAATCACCGGCGGGCGCAGGCGCCGCGGCTTTTTTGTCCCACGGAAAAGCCCAAGCAGACAGGGTCTTTGTGTCCTTGGGATACAGACCGTTTACGTCTTTGAGCAGCTTGGGCAAAAGGTCTTCCGCATAGGGACGCAGCGACAGCAGCAGACCCGGCAGCCACGGATACAGGATGTCTTCGGGCAGCCGCGCAAATGCCTTGGACAGCAGTTCGACGACAACGCGGCCAATCACCGGGGCAAACTGGAGCGCCAGCAAAAAACCCGAGACGTATTCGGGGAACACCGGCAGCATCAGCGGGTTGTCGAGCGTCTGCGCCAAAAACTCGCGGATGGTTTCGATGTCGCGCAGCTTGAGGAGCAGTTCCGATGCCCACAAGAGGCCCAGCTTGGCCGGATCGGTGGTGACGGGGCCGGCCTGGCGAATCGCGATGTCGAGCTGGCTGCGCTGACAGCCGAGCGCCAGCGCTTGCGGTTCGAAATCGAACACAAAGCTGAGCATGCTGGCGACTTCGTGCGGACGGGTTCCGCGGTCTTCGAAGCCTTTGGGCAAAAGCATCGAATAGTGCGAATAGCCCGTCGAGACGAAGTCTTTGAGCCACTTGGGAAGCCCGGCTGGCGTCGCGCGATAGTAGTGGACCAGGCGACGAATCCGCTCGACGACTTTGGGCGCATCCTGCGCGCTCATCTCATTGCGGAGAAGATCAACGGCGCGGTCGCCCAGCTCTTCGGTAAGTCGCTCGCTCTTCAAAAACAGGATCGAGTCTTCGGCGGCTTTGAGCGCAGTAACCGTCTTGGCCTGGGGTCCAAAGGCTTCGGTCTTGAGCCGTTTTTCGACGACGTATTCGACCGTGACACCTTCATACCCGAGCCGAATGATCGACTCTTGGTATTTGCCGATCGAAACATCCCACGACTCCTGCACCGGCACATGTCCCAGCTTGCGCTCGCCCATGATGGGCCGCAGCACCGGATGTCCCTGGGTCAAGTAGTGCAGCATCCACAGAAGATCCGATGCCGGCAAAAGATGCGGATCTTTTTTGAAGTCGAGCAGTGCCCGCTGGATCTGCGACGCTTCGAGGTTTACGCCGAGCGGTTTCAGCCGGGCGTAGACATCCTGCGCGAGCGGTGGCAGTGCCGAATAACCGACGCGCCCCGCACGATTTCCCCCGAGCAGCATCTGACAGAGCTTGGGTACGTTGCGCTTTTTGACCTGGCGATCTTTTTCCAGACAGGTGATGGCCGCGTCTTCAAAGTCATACGGCGAGGGATGCTGCCGGTTGCGCAGGTTGGCAAGCAGCATCGACGTCTGGTAAATCGCAATCGCATCTGCCGTCGACGTGAGATACCCATTGTCGCGAGCGAGCGAAACGATGTCGACCGACCAGCGCAAAAGCTGTTCTTCATCGGCGCTGTGCAGAAGCGGTGGCTTCACAAAGAAACCGAGCACGCGAGCAGTATCGGCCTTGCCAATTGGGGCCGGTGCAGAAACCGCGGGCGCAGCTTTCGCTTTGCTCGCTTTGCCAGAACTTGTGGCAGGGCTGCTGGCTTTTTTCGACAGCTTCCACGGCTTCACAGACAGCGCCGCGATGCCTTTTTCCCAGGTGGTTTCCGAAAGTGCAACCGTACCGGCGGGATGATGGAACTGATGCTCAATCGCGATGTAGCTCGACGGGATCAGGCCGTACAACCACTTGGTGGGAGTCGCTTTGGGAATGTCCCAAACCGCAGGCGAATGGGTGCCAAACTCGGGGACTTCGCTGACGGCGTGCACCGCACCACAGAGATAGATCGCATCGGAAGGAGCGATTCCGGTCTTTTTCAGGTGCTCCTTCATGCGTGTCCACATGTAGCGTTCGCGGCGCTTGTCGTTTTCGTGATCTTCGTCTTTGCGACCCAAGCGACGCAGCAGACTTCCGACCAGCGAAAGCACAAAGCGATACGTCGGATAGTCTGCCGCCAGAACGGCTTGCTCGACGTACTGATCCCACCACTCGGTGAAGTGACGGACGCGCGCGTTTTTCAAAAGGAATGACAGGAAGACATCGAAGGTCGGTTCGACGTTTCCCATTTGCAGACCAATCGCCGCACCGTGGTCGGGAACATCGCTGTCCTCTTCCTCTCCTGGTGCTTTGGGGGTCGCTTGGTCGCGCTCTTCCTCTTTGACCATGTGCTTTTCGAGCTCGTCTTCCTTTTGCGGCATCCACTGGAAGACGTAATCGACAGCGCGATCGACAAAGACCAGCTCGGTGCTGGGATTTTCCAGCGCATACGCGATGGCTTGGAACTCGGCGGAAAACTCGGTCAGCGGCGCGACCACCGACAGCGGCGACCACCCTTTGGGAAACGCATCGGCAGTCTGGGCAAATGCTTGCAGAGCCACCGGCAAGCGGCAGTCCCGCAGCCCTTCGATCGTCCCGCGGAGGTCTTCACACATCTCCATGAAGATCACTTTGGGAGGCCGCTCTGCCAGCCGCTTGGCAACGTGGAGCGCGGAAGACGGAGAGTGGTGACAGACCGGAATGATCTCGAGCGGCTCTCGCATCGCGCGATCCACATCGGAGACCATCAGGCCGAGCAGCTCTCCCACTTTGTGCTTGTCGGTCGCAAACTCTTGGACCGCCGCTTCAAGCTGCTCACGCAGAGCCGCCAGCGCTTCAGCATTCGTCGCTGGCAGGGTAGAGGAAGGAGTCCGTTCCATACGCAAGTTCCTTGCTGTGATCGCGCGCTATCGTCACTACTTTAGAAGGCTCATCGCCAGCTTGCCGCCTTCCAGGTACTCTTCCCACTCGCCCTTCTTTTCCTTGGCGCGCTTGTCCACGACCGAGTGCCAGAACTTGTTCATCACCGACACTTCTTCAGGAATCCGGCGGACCAGGGTTCCGACCAGGGCTTTGGCCAGATTTCCAGCGCTGAGCGTGGTTTGGCCAAAAAACTGGCTGTGCAGAACGGCGTCTTCCAGCACGCCAATCTGTTCCGCGGTGGAAAGGGAAGACTCCAGCCGCTGATCATCGCTCGTCGCTGCGGTCTGCGCATCACGCAGATCCGAAAACGTCTGCAGCAGAATGTCGAGAAGCGCGGGTGGCAGCTCCACTTCAAACTGATTGCGGGTTAAAAGCTCACGGGTCCGGAACAGTACGATCTCTTTTTCGCTCTTCTTGTTGGTGACCGTGGGAATCGTCACAAAGTTGAAGCGACGCTTCAGTGCCGTCGACAGATCGTTGACACCGCGGTCACGGCTGTTGGCGGTGGCGATGATGTTAAAGCCCGGACGCGCAAACACAACATTGTCGCCAGAGAGCTCCGGAATCGTAATGTACTTTTCCGAAAGGATGGAGATCAGCGCATCCTGCACATCGGACGTGCAGCGGGTAAGCTCTTCGATGCGGCCCATTCCGGCGTGCTGCATCGCGATCATGATGGGGGACGGAATCAGCGATTCTTTGGACTGACCCTTGGCGATGACCAGCGCGACGTTCCACGAATACTTGATCTGATCTTCGGTCGTTCCCGCGGTGCCCTGCACAGTATGTGTCGAGCTGCCGCTGATGGCCGCTGCGAGCAGTTCTGCAAGCCAGCTTTTGCCCGTGCCGGGGTCGCCAATCAAAAGGAGTCCGCGATCGGAAGCCAGGGTCACGATGGCACGTTCGACCAACGCTGGATCGCCGAAAAACTTCTGCGCAATTGGACGCTCGATCTTGTCGGCTGGCGTCGATCCAAGGATAAACGTCCGGATCATGCGCGGCGACAGCTTCCAGCTAAACGGACGCTTGCCGGTATCAATCGAAGCCAGATAGGCCAGTTCTTCTGCGTACTTGACTTCCGCGGGCTGGCGCAGGACTTCGGCTTTCTTTGCTTTGGGAGTCTCTTTGACTTCCGCTTTCACTTCGACCGTGACCGAAGCAGAGGCCGTGGCTTCCGCTTTGGTCGCAATCGGAAACTCGGCGCTGGCGGACGTGCTGGTTTCCGCAGCGGCAGGAGCGGGCGCCGCGGAATCGGTTGCAGGAGTGCCAGCGGGGGCGGCTGCGGCAGCGCTGTCATCGGTTTTGGTCTTCTTGGTACGGGGAGTCGCCATGTCAGAGTCTCCTAATTGAGCAGGTAGCGAAGCTGGTGAATTAGCTTGTTGACGGCGCCATGCAGGATTGGCATTCCGAGTTCAGCGAGCCGCGTGCGGAAAAACTCGCTGACCGAAAAGTAGCCACTCGACTGGAGCGCGCCGACGGGAATGAAGTGAACTCCAGAGTCCTTGAGTCCTTTGATGAAATCGAGCAGTTCCTGATCCGAGCCGCCTTCGTAAAAGTCCGAGATGAGCACCATGGCGGTGTTCTTCGGCTCGACGATTTTCTTGGCCGCCTCGATCAGCGCGAGTCGGATGTACGTTCCGCCGCCAAGCTCGGTCCGCAAAAGGACTTCAAACGGATCATGAACCCATGGGGTCAGATCGAGTACGCGGGTATCAAACGCAACCAGGTGGACTTCCACTTTGGGAAGACCGGCAAAGATCGACGCCAGGATCGTGCTCTGCACCATCGCATCGACCATCGAACCGGACTGATCGACCACGACAATCAGTCGCGTCGGGGTGGTTTTGTTGGCGGTGCGGCGATACGTCAGTCGGTCGACATACAGCCGCTGCTCGTCGGGATTCCAGTTGGTCAGGTTTTTCCACAGCGTCTTTTTCAGATCGAGATTCCGAAACACGCGCTTGGGTGGAATGCTGCGATCGAGCTTGCCTTTGCTCGCCTTCTGGACTTGCAGTTTCAGCACGTCAGCAAGCTGATCGACATACGCGCGGATCAGCTTCTTGGCATTTTCCAGCGCCACACCGGACAGGTTGGCTTTGTCGGCCAGAAGCTGTTCCACAAGTGCAATGGACGGCGACAGCTTGCTTGCCAGGCGCGAGTCTTTGAGAACCTCGCGCAGCTCCATCCGGCGCACCAGCTCGCTTTCCAGATTCTGAAATCCGCGGCGCAGATCGTCTTCCGAAAGGAGTCTGCGTCCACCGCCTGGGCCCGTTCCCCCGGCGCCACCTGCACCACCGCCACCGCGTCCACGCAGACCGCCTTGCGGATAACCAAACGCTTCTTCCAGTCGTCCCAAGTCTTGCGTCCACTGCGAGTACTGCTGCGCAGTCACGGTCTTGGTCTGGGTCTGCGGACCAAATGCATTCAGCAGCAGCTTGGAAAGCACCAGCGTGCGGCGCAGTCGATCCTTGTCGCTTGCAGAGTCTGCGGCTGCATTCCCAGATCCATCTGGATTCGCACTGGTCAGCGCGACACCACCTGGACTTTCATCGTCGAGCATCGCGCCCGGAAGTGGGGTTTCAAAGTCTTTGCGAAGTTCCGGAAAGCGCTGCGTAAGCGTCGTGATCGACACCATTGGATCGAGCACAAGATCAGGAACGTCGACTTCCTTGGCGATCTCTTTGCTCAGCGCTTCCAGGTTCTGCGCTTTTTCCCCCTGACCAAAGCACGCGGCGACCAGACGCCACAGAAGTGCCTGCTGCCGATTCTGGAGATCAACGCTTGGCGTGGGCGAAGCGGGTTTTGTCGTATCCGTCATGGGATTCCTTCTGCGTCCTTTTCGCCTTACGACTTCTTGCGCAGGAGCTTGCCGGCGCGCTCACGCAGCACCGCAACGGTGTCATCTTTAGATTTGAGCGACTGCGGTGGGACTCCGGCCAGCTCGACCTGGCTTCCGATCTTGATGGCGAGCGGCTGCACCGACCACCGTCCCCGATCGAAGCGGAGCAGGCCAACGAGCGCACTCGCTTTTGCGATCCGCTCCATCGTCATTCCCGAGCTGTCCGATAGGCGCGCCCCCGACAGCGGAAGCTTGGTTCCGGAAACCTCTAGGGCTTGTTCTTCGACAAGCTCTGCTGCGGACCCGCGCTTAGACTTGTGGGACTCGATCTTGACTGTCTTAAAGTCGCGCAGAAAGAAAAGCTCTGCAAGCTGCGCAGGGTGACGATCCAAACCGCTCAGGCTGGGCCTGGTAAGCTTCGCAGAAGGAGCCAAGAACGACTCTGCAATGTCGAAGGGAGAGTAGGATGGTCCGAGGGCAGCGCGGCTTTCATCCCACAGCAAATCGCCGGTTCCCAGCATTTGCATGTCAGTCAGCTTGATCATCGCGCAGTCGCGAATTCCCTTGAGCAGCTTGTCGTAGCTGCCTTCCAGAAGTCGCCACATCTCGTGCGCGATGACGGTATCAACTTTGTATGCAGACACCGTAGTTCGCACGTAACGCACGTCGCTACCGACACGCAGTAGACCATGCAGACAGACCGAAAACAGGTTGCGATGGTGATGCAGATCGCAGCCGAGTGGCAGCAGTTCTCCGCTGACTGTTTCGATCTTGGCGGCGGGCTGCACAGACAAAGAAAGCAGCATCGCGCGCGACCACAGATCGACCCAGCGATATGTCGGAACCGTCTTGCCCGTGGGAATCGGAAGCGCCGAAAGGAGCTCGGATAGGAATCCCGACAGAATCGCAGAAAGACGGATCAGCGCGGGCTCTTCCTGAATCTTGTCGAGCGTTGCATAAAACGGATACAGAGACTCGGGTTCAAGCTGTCCAAAGCCGGTCAGCGCGATCTCCATCAGGAAGTGACGCGCGCTTTCACGGAACACACCGTGGTGGCCGGGCGATTCCGGGGTCGAGAGACTCGGTTCGCCCAGGTTGGGAGTCCGTCCAAGCGCCGTACTTGCCTGTGCAGACAGTGAATCAGCCATCGCGCCTTGCAGTGCAGCGCGCGCGCAGGCCAGTGTGGCGAAGTGTTTTTCGACAAACTCACTGCGCAAAAGGGCGTCGACCGCTTCTTTAACGCGGGGACCGAGCGGCGTCGCAGCGAGCAAGCGGGGCAGGGCAGACACCGCTGCGACTTCCCGTTCGCTCATCCGGCCAAAGCCGGTAAAAAAACAGTGATCAAGACGCGCGATGACCTCGGCGGTTTCAGCGACACCGGGTGGTAGCGTCGCCAGCGCGGTAAGGGTATGGCTCATGCGAAGTCCTTTGCGGATTCCCGAAGTGCGTATCGATTAGCCCGAGACAAACCACGTCATCTCGGGAATCGGCTGATTGGAAGAAGCAAGCTCGAAGTATCGCAGGTGCGAGAGGAAACGCGAAAACACCTGGCTGACATCCAGACGTGACTGCACGCCGCGGACCTGCAACATGATGTCGCGCGCAGAGGTGAACTTTGACAGATCACCAGAGAGCTTCAGATAGCGAGCCACCGTCTCTGCACCAAACTGAAGCACGGCTTCCGACATCAGCTGCGCTAGGTGTTTGCAAGGCGTGCCGCGACAGCCACTGCACGGACGGTTGTTGTTGGTGGAACAGTTGAAGTTCACGCTGCTGCCGGCTTCGAAAAACGACACATAGACGCGGTTTTCATCCGATCCAGAGGACACCACACCTTGCACGCGCCCGCCGAACAGCTCGACGTAGGGAACGTCTTTCACTTTGCGCGGACGGCTCATCGGTTCGGACAAAGGCAGCGATGTGATTTCAGGAGGGAGTAGCGCCATGTTGGTATTACGCTCCGCGGTGTCGCCAAAGGAATGTCTGTTGAACTTGTGCAAAAGGGTCTGCATGCCCTGGTAGGACATCGTGCGCAGCACCAAGACACAAAGAAGCGTGGGAATCTTACTTTACAACCGCTAGGTTGGGAAGCGGTTTTTTGCGGCCTACGGGACTATTCGGATTCGTGTGCAGAGGACGAACCGGAAGTGGATTCTTTTGCGATCACAGCCTCGACAATTCGCGTGACATCGAGCTTCTGGATGTTGGTTCCAGTCGCCGCAGGGACAATCAAGATCGGCTTGCCAGCCAGTGCATCGGCGATGCGGAGCTTGACTGCAGTACGACCACCTGCGCCGGACATGGCTTTGTTCTGTTTTTCGATCGCTTTGGCCCGTGCGGTCGCTTCCGCAAGGAGTGCTTTTGCCGTGCGCTCGTTTTCATACAAGGCGCGATCGGCACCAATCCGAATCCGCTCTACTTTTCCTTTGGCTTCGGCAATCTGTGCCTGCACATCACCGCGGGCTTTTTCCAGCTGACGCGCCTGCTCTGCCTCGGCTGCCTGCGCTTCACTCTTGAGCCTTTCGGAGTTCTGTTCCGCGATCTTCCGTTCGTGAATGACCCGTTCATATTCTGGGTTAAAGCGCTGCTCTCCGGGCATCACGTCTTCGATGATCACGCCCTCCGATGTGAGCTCTTCCGTCAGCTTGGTCTTGGCTTTTTGGGCCTTTTCGAGCAGCTGTTTGCGTTCAAAAAACTCTTCGGAATGAAGCTCATTGAAGGAATCACGCACGTAGGCGCGACACGCGGGACGAACCAGTTCTTCTTTGAGCAGCGCTGTGCTGCGTGCGCCACGAGCCAGGATGGCTGGGGCTCGCTGTGGATCGATTCGCCACGTCACAGTGACATCAATGCTGATGTCATTCCCATCGCGGCTCTTGAGCACGATGGCATCATCGCCTTCGCGATCCCCCCGTTCCTTCGCTGCGGTCATTTCCAGCTTCTGGGTCATGATGTCAAACGTCGCCCAGTCCGACATCCACGGAAAGAACATGTACGTCGCGCCAGGTTCGTAGATGTGCGGTTCGATGCCAGATCCAAACAGCTTGCGCGTTCGTACACCAACCTCTGTGCTCTCGGTGGTGTAGGTCGTGCAACCCAGGACTGCCAAAAGCGGCAGCACAGACAGAATGCGGACTACGTTCGTAGGAAGGAATCGCATTACTTCACCTCGAACTGGCGCAGAAGTTCACTGATGTTGAGCGGATTTGTACTTCCTTGTCCCGTCGAAGGAACGATGATCACGCGGACTCCTTTCATCAGGTCGGCGAGCTTCTGCCCCACCATGGCCTGTGCTCCGGCTCCTTCGAGCGCGTGATTTTCCATTTCGGTTCCTTGTGCCTGCGCTGACTTCACCAGCAGGTCGCCTTCTGCTGCTTTGGTGCGCTGATACAGATTTGCATCGGCGATAAGCTGCGCGATTTCCCGCGACCCCTTTTCACGTTCCACTTGCACCGCGGCTTGGCCGGTCGAAATGACTTCGCGCTTGTGGGCATCCTCACGCGCGGCGGCGCTCTCTGCACGGTTTTTTAGGACCGTCTGATCTTGGATTTTCCGCTGCTCGATCTGGTGCTGATACGCCTTGTCATAGGAAAATTGGCGGATCAGGATTTTCACCAGTTCGATTCCTTTGTCGGCAAACTCTGTTCGCAGCATTTCCGTCGCTGCTTGCGTTTGTTTCAGCCGCTTGTCACCAAGATAAAATTCCTCCGCAGTCAGCTCGCCCAGCGCTTTGCGCAGCGCATTGTCCGAACGCGGAATCACCACCACGCTTTCAAACATCCGACCCGGCCCGATCGTTGTGATGACTCGATATGGATCATGGATGCGATACAGCACCGTGGCATCCACCGACACCTTGTAGTTGTCGGCGGTCTGAATCACGATCGGTCCGTCGCTGCGTGAGCTCTTGGAACTCTCTGTCGGATTGGCGCTCCGGTTGAGCGCTTGCAGATCGGTGGGGAAGATCAGCACCCGTTCATAGTTCGGAATCACAACATGCGTTCCGGTTTGCCAGGGTTCCTTTTGGATTCCTGACTTTGATCCAAACGAGATGGCGTGGATTCCGACTTCATTTGGTCCGATGTACACAGTGCAGCAGGAACTGAGCCACCAGCCTCCCAGAAACAGAATCAGTGGAATGCGAATCCAGCGCTGACTGAGCAAGTACTTGACGACGTTTACGAGCGTCTCCATGCAGACTCCTGCGCGAAAGGGGGCCCTGTTAGGAACCACTCCCAAGTTGTTTGTTCGGACTCACCGGAGGCAAAGGAAGCGCACGTCCGAGCTTGTCGAGATCATCGTGCAGTGCAAACAGCGCCACTTGATGTTTCTGGTTCTGCCACGCGCCATACAGATCCGGCAGAAAGGGACTCACAAGGGGCGCAAGTGCCGCGAGTGCAAAGGGAATCCACTTTTCCCAGATCGGAATAAACGGAGCCCAAACTACGAAAACACCGACGAGAAAAAAGCCGAGTGCCCAGCTGAGCCGGTTGTACAGATCGCGTCCTTGCCAGGCACGGCGCGGTGCCTGTTCAAGCTGATTCTGCTGCTGCGCAAGACGTGCATAGCGCGGTATCAGCACCTGATCGACTTCACGCTTGTACAGTGCGAACTGGGAATCTTCCGCAAGGTTAGATTCTGTCTCGTCCACACGAAACTCGCGGTACAGCTCACCGAGTCGCAGTGCTGCACGTTCGCGCAGCGCGGTCTCCGCATCACGCTCGCTCGTCGCTGATGGAACTGCCGGACGGAACCGTTCAAGATCCGCCAGAAGCTCTCCGCAGAGCATCCCAAACTCAGTCTCAGCACGCTTTAACACGGCAGTCTGGCCAGATTTTACCGCCTGTTCCGAGCGCGTGGCGGAAAATTACGTTGCGTGATGTAGAAGCGGCCCCCTGCGCGGGCGCATGTGGGTATGATGAACCCGCAACACGTATTGGCACTGTGAGGAGATCATGTCCACCGATTCCCCAACGTCCCCCATTACCACCGCGACATCCGACGGAATCGCGGTGAATCCGGAGTCTTCCCCCCGTTCAGCCGCCGAGATTTCTGCGACGGCGCTGTCATCCCCGACGAACCCTGCGACACCGCATCACGCGGCCACGCTGCGCCGCACAAGAAGCGGCGACATCGCGCCCACTGAAAGTCCCGCTGCGATCGAAAACTTCGTTGTCGAGACCTCGCTGGATTCCGATCGCGAGGCGCGGCTGTCGAGCATGCGCGACATTCTGTCTGGGCTCGATGCAGAGGAGTCGCTTTCACTTACCAAGCTGCTGGTGCGAAGGATGCGCGTCGAAGGATCGGTGAAGAGTCCGAATCCCGACGATGAGCTGTCGAAAGACTGGCGCGATGGCGGCTATCCGTACAAAAACCTGATGCAGCGTCGCAACTACGAGCGGCAAAAGTATCAGCTCCAAGTCGAGCTTCTGAAGCTGCAAGCCTGGGTGAAGGAAACCAAGCAAAAAGTCGTGATCCTGTTTGAAGGACGCGACGCCGCCGGCAAGGGCGGAACCATCAAGCGATTTATGGAGCACCTCAATCCTCGTGGCGCGCGCGTCGTCGCACTGGAAAAACCGACCGATTTTGAACGCGGCCAGTGGTACTTCCAGCGCTACGTCAGCCACCTGCCCACCGCTGGCGAGATCGTAATGTTCGACCGATCTTGGTATAACCGGGCCGGCGTCGAGCGCGTCATGGGTTTTTGCACCCCGCAGGAGTACGCGGAGTTTATGCGGCAAGTGCCGGAGTTTGAGCGGATGCTGGTCCGCAACGGCATTCACCTTATCAAGTTCTGGTTTTCGGTAAGCCGCGACGAGCAACGACGGCGATTCAAGGAACGGCGCGTCCACCCGCTGAAGCAGTGGAAGCTGTCGCCGATTGACATGGCGTCGCTCGACAAGTGGGACGACTACACCAAAGCCAAGGAAGCGATGTTCTTCCATACCGACACCGCGGACGCTCCGTGGACGGTGATAAAGTCGGACTGCAAAAAACGCGCGCGTCTGAATGCCATGCGCTACGTGCTGCACAAGATGCCGTACACCAACAAAGACTCGCAGCGGCTTGGCAACCTGGATGCGCTGATCGTTGGGCGTGCCCACATCGTGTTCGAGCGCGGTGAAAAGCACGGCGCGCCGATTCTGTAGTGTGGTTCACCTTCCGCCGGCCTGTCCTGCGCCGGCATCTGCGTCCGTAAGACACCTGTCTTTTTAGCCGTACATCGAAGAATCGCTGATCCCCCGAAACGAGCCACGGGAGACCGGGACACGTTATTTCCCGTCCCCTACCGTTGCTTGTTCGATGCCAGTGAGACAAGCCAGCGTTTTGAGATAAAATCGTACCAATTTAGTAATTCAATACACGAATTTACTCATGTCCGGTCCTCACCACGACGCTCGGAGCGGTCATCTTGCTGGCTGCAAGGCTGCGCCGTCGCGGCGGCTGGGGTCGGCACAGGAGCTTGCGAACATGTCCCACAAACGTCGTCCCGAGTTTATGCTGCCGCTCGTCGCGCTGTCGGTTTTGGCAGTGGCTGATTGCAGTCCCGAACCAGCCGCCGAACCACCGCTTGCGAGCAAGCAGCAAGCCCTGACGCTGACGCTGACCGACTGTCTGGCCACCAGCTTGATCACGGCGATTACCCAAGCGAATACAGCGACGGGACCGAGCACGATTACGCTGATGGGTGGCTGCACCTACTCGCTCGTGGCTCGCAACAACTTTTATTACGGCCCAAACGGTCTGCCGGCGATCACAAACGACATCACCATCGACGGAACCAGCCAAGGCGCGATCATCGAACGTTCCGCGGCGGGTGCCACACCGACTTTCCGTCTGTTTTTCGTTGCTGGCGCTGGCTTGCCACCGAAAAAAGCGGGACGGCTGGTGCTGCAAAACCTGACGCTGCGTGGCGGCGTTGCGCAAGGCGGAAGCAGCAGCGCGGCAGTGGTGACTGGCGGGGGCGGGCTCGGGGCTGGTGGCGCAATCTTTGCGCAGGGCGAGGTGGTGTTAAGCCGCGTTACGCTGACTGGCAACAGTGCGATGGGCGGGGCGAGCGCGGCGCCGGGGGCCGCGGCTTGTGGCGGCGGCGGTGGAATGGGCGGAAACGCATTTGGTCCAGCCGGAGGCGGGTTCCGCAGTGCGACCAACAACAACGGCGGTGGCGGTGTTGCCGGCAATGAAGGCGGGCGAGCGGCAGCCGCAGCGGCAGGTGGCGCCGGGGGAACAGATGCATCCGGGGCCGAACCGGGCCAGCCAGGCGCGGCGGCGGCAGGTGGCGCGGGCGGCGGAACAAGGACGCTCGGTGGCGGCGGCGGGGCCGGCAATGTCACGGCAGCCGGTGGGACCGCGGGCGATGGTGGC
>DAORGN010000088.1:0-2708 GCA_035340095.1 Pseudomonadota bacterium
CTGGAAGAAGTCTGGCCCACAGTCGATGCATGGCTTTGCCATCGAGATCGCGGTGGCAAACGACCGGCGCAGATCGGGCGACTCCTTACGCAGACTCCGATGCAGGATTCTTCGTCGAGAGCGCGTGATCTGCGGCTGCTTTCTGCGGGTCCGCGCGCACTGTGGCTGAAGACCGGACGGATGGCGCTCGACGTAAGCAAAGGAACACGCTGGCTGCGCTGGCAGCTTCCGCGCGTGATGCAGCTTGTGCGGTTTTGGGACAGCGCCACGATGTCGATTGGCGCGACGCTGGCGCAGCAAGCGCAGACGATTCCGGATCGGACGTTTTTGCTGTGGGAAGGCCGCGCGTATTCCTATGCCGATGCCGACCGGCGGGTCAGTGCGATGGCTGGTGCGCTGTATGCGTGCGGAATTCGCAGCGGACATACGGTCGGACTGCTGATGGACAATCATCCGGACTGTCTGACCGCGCTGGTCGCTTGCAGTCGGATTGGCGCGATTCCGGCGCTGCTCAATCCGGCGACACGCGGGGCGGCGCTGGCCCATGCGCTGCAAGTCACCCAGGTGCGCGATCTGATCTCGCTCGCGTCGGCGCCGGACTTGACCCAGACGTATGGTGTGCGGCGACTGATTTTGGGCGGCGGTCCTCGCGATCCGCTGCAAAGTTCGCAGCAGGTTGTCGACCTTGAAACGATCGCTGCCGATCTGCCCAGCACACTTGTGCAAAACCCCGGTCATGCGTCCGACATCGCATGGCTCATGTTTACGTCGGGAACCACCGGCAAGCCCAAAGCGGTCAAGATATCGAATCGGCGCTGGCTGATGGCAGCGACGGCAGCGGCAACAGGATGTGATTTGACCCAGGCCGATACGGTGTACTGCTGCTTGCCGCTTCACCACGGCACCGGGCTTCTGCTCGCGGCAGGAGGCGCGCTGCTAGGGGGCGCACGGCTCGCGATTGCGCCACGTTTTTCGGTGCGCGGTTTTTGGGAAGATGTCCGCCGAACCGGCGCCACGGTGGTGTTTTACGTCGGCGAGCTGTGTCGTTATCTGGTGTCGGCACCGCCGTCACCGCTCGAGCGCAGCCACGCGGTTCGTTTGTTCGTCGGCAACGGCATGCGCCCGGACGTGTGGCGGGAACTTCTGCGTCGCTTCGGTCAGGTCAGCGTGCTCGAGTTTTATGCGGCCACCGAAGGCAACGCGGTGATGACAAACCTTACCGGCGAAAAGATCGGTTCGGTCGGGCGCGTGCCGCTCGGTTTGGTGCGGACGCTGGTGGTCAAATACGATCCCGACAGCGAAACCTATCCGCGCACAGCCGACGGATTTTTGATTCCCGCGGCGGTCGACGAGCCGGGCATGCTTCTGATCGAAATTCAGAACCGGAATCCGCTGTCGCGCTTCGATGGCTACACCGATTCGCGGGCGACCGAGGCCAAGATTTTGCGCAACGTGCTGCGCCAAGGAGACGCCTGGTTCTGTAGCGGCGACTTGATGCGAGAAGATGCCGATGGCGACTTTTGGTTTGTCGATCGCGTCGGTGACACGTTTCGTTGGAAGGGCGAAAATGTGTCGACCGAGCAAGTCGCGGCTGTCCTTTCCGAGCTTTCGTTTGTCGAAATGTGCGCGGTGTACGGCGTGCGGCTTCCCGGTCAGGAAGGACGGGCCGGAATGGCCGCGATCAAGCTGCGTCCCGAGCAACATCTAGATCCGGAAGCGCTGTTTGCTGCGGTCGATCAGCACCTGATCGATGCTGCGCGTCCGCGGTTTGTCCGCATCGTGTCGGAGCTGCAAACCACCGAGACGCTGAAGATCGTAAAGCAGCCGCTGCTTGCGGATGGATTCGACGTGTCGCGGACCGGACCCCTGTATGTGTACGACAAGCCGCGTCGTACCTATGTAAAAGCCGCAGCCGACGAGCTTTCCGCGCTGCTACCGACGTTGTAAGTGCCCCGTCAGCCTGGCCGGTTTCGGACCGCTACAATCCGAGTGACGCGGCCTGGATCTCTGGGCCTGCTGTACCAGGCGGGTACATCGCCGCGGTTTTCTTTCACTCGCGGGAAAGTGGTCAGGCTATAATGACTTAACCCTTAAGGTCATCTTGGGCTCGACGACAAATACCGCTGGCGCTGCTGCTGTGTCTGCCCCTCGGACTGCTGCTGTGAAGGCCGCCTATTCGACGATGGCAAGGCTCTGCCAGTCGGTCGGTCAGGTGGTACATGGCAAGTCCGAGGTGATTCGCCTCGCGGTGGTTTCGCTGGCGGCGCGTGGTCACATCCTGCTCGAGGACATTCCCGGCGTCGGCAAGACCACCCTGGCGCGGGCGCTGGCGCGGGCGACCGGCGGGACATTTCGGCGCATCCAGTTTACGTCCGACCTATTGCCGTCTGACGTGATTGGCGTGTCGGTCTGGAATGAGGAGTCGCGGCAGTTCGATTTCAAGCACGGACCGCTGTTTGCCAACGTGGTGCTCGCCGACGAGATAAACCGTGCGGCACCGCGGACGCAGAGCAGCTTGCTCGAAGCGATGAGCGAAGGCCGCGTGTCCGTCGACCACTACACCTACACAATCGAGCAGCCGTTTCTGGTCATGGCGACGCAGAACCCGCTCGAACACTTTGGCACCTATCCTTTGCCCGAATCGCAGATGGACCGCTTTCTTTTGCGTCTGCGGCTCGGCTATCCGTCGCGATACGACGAACGGCGGG
>DAORGN010000088.1:2735-18445 GCA_035340095.1 Pseudomonadota bacterium
GTGGAAGACATGAAGCCGGCTGTGGCGCCCGCTGAAGTGGTGCAGCTACAAGACACCGTTTGCATGGTGCGCGTCGAGGAATCGCTGCTCGAATATGCCGAGCGCGTCGTCGCTGAGACCCGTCGCTCGCCGCTGCTTCAGCTTGGGGTGTCGCCGCGTGGTTTTCAGTCGTGGTTTCGCGCTGCGCAAGCGCGGGCACTGTCGGAAAATCGTGAATACTGCGTCCCTGATGACTTTCGCGAGCTGGCCCTGCCGGCGCTGGCCCACCGTCTGGTGCTGCCGGGAAGCAGCCAAGGTGGCTATAGCGACGCGCTCAGCAATGGTCGCGCCGAGGCAGAGCGCATCTTGACCGGGATCATCGAGCGCGTTCCGGTGCCATGAGCCTGCGCTTTATCACCCGTCTGCGCGGCGTGCGTTTGACCCGCGATGGGTGGTGGTTCTGCACCGCTGGTCTGTGTCTGTTTTTCGTCGCGCTCAACAGCGGCAATAACCTGTTGTATTTGCTTCTGTCGATGCTGATTGCGCTGATGGCGGTGTCGCTTGTGCTTGCCGAAGCGTCTCTGCGCGGGGTGATTCCGCGCCGGCAACCACCGCCGCGACTGCATGCCGGATCGCCGTTTTTGATGGGCATCGCGCTGCGCAACGACAAAAAGCAGCTGCCGTCGTTTTCGATCGAAGTCGAAGACCTGTGCGACGACAAAGTGGTCGACAAGCGCTGTTATTTTTTGAAAATTCCGTCGGGACGAACGCAGCAGACGGCGTATCGGCACACGCTGCCCCGGCGCGGACGGTATGTCTTTTCAGCGTTCCGGATTTCGACCAAGTTTCCGTTCGCGCTGTTTCGCTCGTCGCGCTACATCGAACATCGGTCCGAACTTCTGGTCTATCCGGCGCTGATTCCGCTTGAGCACTGGCCCAAGGCGCTGACGTCGGCAGTCGGTGAACAGTCGGTGCAGCGGCTGGGGCGACGTGGCAACTTTCATGCGCTGCGCGAGTTCCGTCAGGGCGACGACCCGCGTGACATTCACTGGCGCAGCTCGGCGCGCAGACAGCGGCTGATGGTGCGTGAACACGAAATCGAAGCTGTGCAGCAGGTGACGCTGTACATCGACAACTCGCTGCCGACGGATAAGCTGAATCTTGCTGACGAGCAGGCCAAGCTGGAAAAAGTGATCTCGTGGGGCGCGTCGCTCGGGGCGTTTTACCTGGACCACGGCTATGCCGTGCGGCTGTGTGTGCGCAGTGAGGAGCCACCGCTGCCGCTGTTGTGGAGCCCAGCCAGCTTGCAAAAACTGCTGACCACGCTGGCGCTGCTGCCGACGGTATCGCCCGATGTTCCGTTTCAAAAACCACCGCCTCTGCCCCGTCATGCTGCCGTCCCAGTCGCAGAGCACGGCGACAGCCTGGTGGTGATTCGTCCCGGCGCACCGATTCCGCGCGAAAAACACATGGGCCACGTCGTGGAAGCATCATGAGGTTTGCCGCAACGCACAAAGTGGTGTCGTACCTGATGGTGACGACGGCATTTTTGATGCTGGCGCTGACCGGAGAGCTGCCGCCGTGGCTTCTGCTGCTGACGCTGGCTGCGATGGGTGGATCGTACTTTTTTGATCCACAGCAGCATCCCCTGATGTTGCGCCGCTCGTACAACTATTCCCTGTACGGTGCGATGCTGCTTTTGTCGGCGCTTTTGCTCGGCAATGCCAGCGGGCCCGAAGCGCTGTGGGATGGTGGCCTGCGCATGCTGTGCGTCCTGCTCGTCGGGAAATTGTGGCAAAGGCGGCACAACGGCGATTACTTGCAGGTCTATGTCGTCAGTTTTGTGATGCTGCTCGGGGCGACGTTTGTGGAAAGCAGCATGCTGTATGCGCTGCTTCTGTTTCTGTATGTCGTCTTTGCGATGTGGACGCTGACGCTGTTTCACCTCCGTCGTGAAATGGAGGAAAACTACCTGCTCAAACACCTGCCGGGGCGTCACGGCCAGGCCGCCGAGAGTGAGCGCGTCGAAGTCGAGCGAATCCTCAATTCTCGTCGGGTCGTCGGTCCGCCGTTTCTTTTGACCACGGCGCTCGCGGGTCTTTGCACGTTCTTTGTCGCGCTCGGGCTGTTTCTGCTGCTGCCCCGCTTTCATGTCACCGTCGAGCTGCCGTTTCATCGGCGCGCGCTGCCATCGACCGGATTTTCCGAACGGCTCGAGCTGGGCAGTCATGGTCTTTTGCGCGACAACCCGCGTGTGGTGATGCGCGTCGAACTGCCCGGACAAAATCCACCGTCGGTGCTGCGGCTGCGTGGCGTGTCGTTTGCGCGCTACGAGCAGGGTCGCTGGTCGCAGCATCGCCTGGGTGAACAGCCGCTTGGGGTCAGTCAAGGCCTGGCGCAGATTGATGCCGTCCGCGATTTACACCAGCCGCCGCTGCGCCGGACCGAAATTTACCTGGAGCCGCTCGACGCCGAAGCACTGTTTACACCGACGCCGGGCTATCCCGTCGCGCTGTATTTGCCCGATGCGTTTGCGGCGATTTCTGGCTTGCTGACCGTGACGTCGGATGGGCAGCTTGCGGCACGGGGCCGACGGGCGCCACTGCATTACGCGGTGCTGTCTTCGTCCGAATCGCCCAGTTTGCCGACAGACGATCTGGCCATCTATCGTGAACTTTCGTCTGATCTGCGGCTGCGGCTGCGTCCGCTCGCGCTTCAGATGGTCGGGGATGCAACCCAACCGAGCGTTCAGGCGGAGCGGATTTTGGCCTACCTGCAAAAAAACTACAGCTACACCACGCGGCTGTGGAAACCGTCGGAACGCGAGCCGATTTTTGAATTTTTGCAGCGCGAGCGCCGCGGTCACTGCGAATACTTTGCCACCGCGATGGCGGTGCTTTTGCGCAGCCTCGACATCCCCAGTCGCACGGTGAACGGCTATCTGTCGCCGGAATGGAATCGCTACGGGCGCTTTTTTGTCGTTCGTCAGCAGCACGCCCACTCGTGGGTCGAAGCGCTTTTGCCAGGCCAAGGCTGGGTGGTGCTGGACCCCACGCCGTCGCAGAGCCCGCCTGCGCCATGGCCGATTCTGCATCCTCTCCGTCAGCTATTCGACGGTCTGGACATGAGCTTTGGCAAATACGTGCTCGAATACGACGCCAGTGCGCAGCAGCACCTGGGCGAGCGACTGTTGCGACTGTGGCAAAAGCGGGCTGCCAGCAAGCAGATCGACCCAGAGCCGCCGTCCTTTACGTACAAAAAGCTGCTGCGCAGTGCGCTTTTGCTGCTAAGCAGCGGCCTGTTTGCGTGGCTTTTGTATCGGCGGCTGAAACGACCAAGCGACGAGCTGCTGGCGGGTGAAAGAGAAGGGCGCGGACTGCTTGTCCAAGCCCTGACGGTGCTGCGACGGCGTGGTTTTGTGCGCGGACCGGGGGAAACGCTGCGCAAGCTATCCGAGCGTATCAGCGACGACGGCGATCCAATCGCGCCGCATTTTTCGCAGCTCGTTGAGCATTACTACGCGCATCGTTTTGGGGACCAGCCGCTGGATCGGGCGCTTGTGGACCGGCTTATCGATCAGATGCGGGCGACGCCGCGGCGCCCCCGCCCCGAGATGAGAAACTAGCGGGTCAGCTTTTTGTATTTGATGCGGTGGGGCTGATCGGCGTCTTTGCCGAGCCGGCGGCGACGATCTTGTTCGTAGTCGCGGCAGTTGCCCTCAAACCACACCACTTTGCTGTCGCCTTCGAAGGCGAGCATGTGCGTCGCGATGCGGTCGAGGAACCAGCGATCGTGGCTGATGACCACCGCGCAGCCGGCAAAGCTTAGCAGCGCTTCTTCGAGCGCCCGCAGCGTATCGACGTCCAGATCGTTGGTCGGTTCGTCGAGCAGAAGCAGGTTGCCGCCCGCGCGCAGCATCTTCGCCAGGTGCACACGGTTGCGCTCACCGCCCGACAGATCCTTGACGCGCTTTTGCTGATCCTGACCTTTGAAGCCGAACTGTCCGACGTAGGCGCGCGACTGGAGCTTGCGCTTGCCCATTTCGAAGTTTTCGACGCCGCCCGAGATTTCTTCCCACACCGTCTTGTCGCCCTTGAGCGCGTCGCGGCTCTGGTCAACGTAGGCCAGCTTGACGGTTTCTCCGACGACGAGCTTGCCTTTGTCGGGTTTTTCCTGGCCGACAATCATGCGAAACAGTGTGGTCTTGCCTGCGCCGTTTGGACCGATGACACCGACGATGCCACCGCGCGGCAAACGGAACGACAGGTCGTCAAACAGCAGCCGATCGCCGTAGGCTTTTTGCACGCCTTCCGCGACGACCACGATGTCGCCAAGCCGCGGTGCCGGCGGAATCGAAATTTCCGCGACTTCGATGCGTGCTTCCTGCGACTGCTTGAGCAGATCTTCGTAGGCGGCCAGACGCGCTTTGCTTTTGGCCTGGCGGGCTTTGGGTGACTGCCGCACCCACTCCAGCTCGCGCGCCAGCGTCTTTTGCCGCGCCGATTCTTGCTTTTCTTCGACGGACAACCGCTTCTGTTTTTGATCAAGCCACGATGAGTAGTTGCCTTGCCACGGGATGCCTTGGCCGCGATCGAGTTCCAGAATCCAGCCCGCGACGTTGTCGAGGAAGTAGCGATCGTGGGTGATGGCGACGACGGTGCCGGGGAATTCGGCAAGGAACCGTTCCAGCCAAAACACCGAGTCAGAATCGAGGTGGTTGGTCGGTTCGTCGAGGAGCAGCATGTCGGGCCGTTCCAAAAGCACCCGGCACAGCGCGACGCGACGACGTTCACCACCCGAAAGCACCGTCACATCTTGGTCCGGCGGCGGCAGGCGCAGCGCATCCATCGCGATTTCGAGCTGCCGTTCGGTATCCCACGCGCCTTTGGCTTCGATTTCGTCCTGGACGCGGCTGTGCTCCTCGATGAGCTTGTCCATTTCGGCGGCGGGCAGGTCTTCACCGAGCCGCATCGACAGTTCTTCGAACCGCTTGAGCAGATCGAGCCGGTCTTTTACCGCGATGGCGACGTTTTCAAAGACGTTCTTGCTTGGGTCAAGCTGCGGTTCTTGCGGCAGATAACCGACGCGGATTCCGTCGGCGGGACGGGCCTCGCCTTGGAATTCGTGGTCGACGCCCGCCATGATGCGCAAAAGCGTACTTTTGCCCGCGCCGTTCGAGCCGATGACGCCGATCTTGGCGCCAGGCAAAAACGACAGCCAGATCCCTTTGAGGATCTCGCGCTGCGGCGGGACCACTTTGCGCAGGTTCTGCATCGTGAAGATGTACTGAGCGGCCATTTCTCCCTCTTGGAAAAATCAAGTGAGCTTTTAGGTTCGCGCGAGCATCCCGCTCAAGCTGTACGAGAGGATCTCGCGACAGACGCGGTGCAGGTTTTTTTCGTCGGAGTCCCTGCGGACGATCCATTGCAAAGCGACTTCTTTGAGTCCACCGAGCGCCGCCTGCGACACAATTTCCGGATCGATCGGTCCAAACAGACCCATCGCGCAGCCTTTGACGAGCGCACCCTTGAGCAGAAGCCGCACTCGTTCGTAAAAGTCCGCCATTTTGTCGTCGGCGTCGCTGTCCAGACCTTCCGCCATCAGGAGCACGATTCGGGTCATGTCGCGATTTTCCGACAGCACGGACATCACCCGACGCAAGTTGGCTTCAATCTGCACAAGCGGTGGCGGCGAATCGGGACTTACATCAACCAGCGTGACGACGCTTTGGATGCTGGTCAGAAATGCGTCGACCAGTGCATCGAACATCGCGCGCTTGCCGTCGAAGTGCAGATACAGTGTGCCGCGGGCGACTCCGGCGGTATCCAAGATGTCTTGGATCGATGTCTTGTGATAACCCCGTTCGGCAAACAGGCGTCGTGCGACGGACAGAAGCTGCGTCGAGCGCTCGTGGCGGAGCCGCTGGGCACGGGCCACCCGTCCATCCATCGGCTCCGTCGTCGCTGTGCCAATCGAACCCAATCGTTCCCCGACATCCGGGGTCGATTCGGCAACCGCTAGCGCTGCGGTCGATCCTGACTGGGTTTCTGGCTCGCTCTTTACCACGGCGCGCATGCTACCAGCACTTTGCCGCTTGTCGCTGCTTCTGTCGCAGATATTCGTGCCGGGTCGCATGCTGCTGCGAGTGCCCCACAAAGTAATCGAATAACCTAGCGATACTGCTTGACAATCTGGGTGCGCATGGAAGAAGATAATTCTTGTGAAGTGGCTAACTAGTTCCGAGGTGGCTAACCAACCGCTCCCGTAGCGGAAGGAAGGCAGCAAAGAACCGGAAAGCCCGAAGAAATTTTCGGCAAAGAGCAACCAAAGCTCACAATCAACTGTTAGGGAAAACCCCCCTAAAATGGAGGCCACTATGGCTGGTTCGGACAAGAGAAAGCAGAGCCTGTACTTCCCCGAGGATATGCTAAAGGAGATCCAGGAGGAGGCGACCCGTCAGGATCGCTCGCTGTCGTGGATCGTCCAGAAGGCATGGAAAATTGCCCGCAACGAGATTCGCAGGTATCCCTCGGTCAATGAAATCGAGGGAGGAGAAGACGACGAGCGGGGCAGCAAGGAATAGCGACGACCCCAAGCGGGACACCTCGTCCCGCGGTCGTGGCAAGCGGCGCAGCGGCTTTGCAATAAGCCGTGATGGCGCCGCTATTTTTTTTGAAGTCCTGGGACAGCCGCATCCGGCGCCGACTTTGGTGCTCTGCGACGGGCTCGGCTGTGATGGCTACGTCTGGAAGTATTTGCAGTGGGCGCTCGCCGACAAGTGGCGCATCGTCCATTTGCACTACCGCGGACACGGACAGACGCCGCTGCCCAAAGACTTTGGCCAGGTTTCGATCGCGGACTTTGCCACCGACGTCCTGGCGGTGATGGACGCGAGCGAGACAGAGCGAGCGGTCATCTGTGGTCACTCGCTCGGCGTGCAAGTGTGCCTGGAAGTGTATCGCCAGGGGCGCGAGCGCACAGACGGACTTGTTCTGATCTGCGGCAGCTATCGCAACCCGCTTAGCACGTTCAAAGGCAAAGAAACGCTCGGCGACGTGCTGCCCATCCTCCAAGCCGCGGTGAGCCGAGTGCCACGCCTCGTCGGCGCGTTTTGGAAACGGCTCTTGCCGCTCGATCTGTCGTATCAGATTGCCCGGCGCTTCGAGCTAAACGGTGAGCTGGTCCATCGCGAGGACTTTGCGCCGTATCTCGACGCGCTGTCGCGAATGGACCCCCGGATGTTTGTCGCGACGATGGCCGCCGCGGGTCAGCACGATGCGCAAGATGTCCTGCCGCAGATTTCCGTGCCGACGCTGCTTGTCACGGCGCGACATGACACGTTTACGCCGATGAAGCTGTCGGAAGAAATGCGCGAAAAAATTCCCGGTTCCGAGCTGCATGTGGTCGAAGCGGGCACGCACACCGCGCCGATCGAAAGACCGTCGGAAGTGTCGCAAGTGGTGCGCAGTTTTCTCGAGCGACGGATACTTGGACAGTGAACGATCCTCAGTCGCAATCGGAGACGGCTCCAGATGGAGCGCTCACACCGCGCATTCACTGGGTAAACCACGTACTTTTGTGGTTTATGCGCGTCGGCATCGTCACGATGATCATCGTGACCGGCGTGTATATGTACCTGCGCGACAAGCCATCGCCGGAACAAGAGGAGATGATTCGCTACGTCGAGGTGAACATCCCCGCGCTCGAATACCACGAGGCGCCGATTCTTTCGCAGCTGGATGCGCTTTTGCGGGACAAGTCGCTGCGTCCAGAATCGGCGCGCAAGCAGCTTGCCGATGAGCTGATGCCGGCGCTGGTTCGGCTGCGCAAAGTGGCCGAAGGTCCGGTTTCGGTGGCCAAGACGCCGCCGGTCAAGCAGCTCGCCGAGGAGTACCGGCAGAGCGTCGAAGAGCTTATCAATGTCTGTCGGACGACGATCCGCGTGATCGATGATCCGAAGCTTGGCGAGCGTGAGGGCTATCAGCAAGTGCTCGACTCGCTGCGACGCGCGATTGCCCAAAACCGGACCTGGCGCGATCACGTCGCTGAAACCACCCATCGGCTCCAGCTTGGCCAGCGCGGGCTGCACAAAAAGTAACGCCGCTTAGGTCGCCGGACTGGGCGCCGTGATCGACAGCGCGTGGGCGAGCCGAAACATGGCGCAGAGCAAGTGACCGTCTTCGATGTGTTGGCGCTGCGCGACCAGTTCATCCAGCGGTACAAACGCCAGTGCCGACGAAGCGAGCGTTTCGGCTGCGACTTCGGCGACCAGCGGATAGACCACTTCGGGCGTTGCGCCGATCGACGGATAGTATTTGCCGCCGAGCGGAAACACGCGCCGCGCTTTGACGCCAAAATGGGCGAGTAGGTTGCGCAAAACCAGGGCCTCTGCGTCGGGAAATGTCTGGATGGTCTTGGGCAGTCGCCACGCCGGACACGTCAGCAGCGTCGAATGTTGTCCCGCCGTGTGGAGCTGAACCGCCGGCAGATCGCGCCGCTCTAGCCCGACCAAATACTGGTTGCCCAGACGAACCACCGGGATGACCGACACGGTGCTCAGTCCAAATGAGCGCGGCGCGCACAGCTCCAGCTCGGTACGACGAAGCACCTTGTCGCTCGCGTCCAGCTCTTCGACGGTCGCTTTATAAAGCGAAAGAAAACCGTGGGCTGAATCACTGGAATCGACCTGGGCAAATGCCGGCTCGCGGCGGGTTGCCAGCACGTCGGCGGTGATCGCCGGGACAAAACCGGGCGCGGTCTGCGGCGACAGCGAAAGTTCAATTCCAATCCAAGGACCGAGCGCTTCCCCGAGGCTGAGCAGCAAGTGATAGACGCTGATTTCGAGCCGAGCATCTTGCAGTCCACCGACTTGGGCTGCCCGCAAAAGCTGCGCCGCGACAAACGGCTGCACCCGTCCTGCGGTCGTAAACGGTGTGTAGTTTTGTACTTCGTCGCTGAACTTCGGAAAACCGTCGCTGTGCTGTGGCAGTTTGCTGACATCCAGCTCGCACAGCCGCGTGCTGACGTGTTCGCTGAGCCCGCCCGGCGACGTGTAGTAGCCAAGACCGCTTTGGATCGCCGCGATCGCTTCGTTTGGCAGCCCAGCGCGGGTGGCCAAAATCGTCGCTGATGCCTTATCGGAATGCGCAAAAGGCAAGTCGCGGACCTGCGCCGTGATGGTTTCGGTCAAATAACCAGCAACGTGGGCTCCGTCGAGCGCCGGTCCGTCGAGCAAGGTCGTCGAAAGTGGGCGCGGGAAACCATGTTTGGCGAGCACCAGCACCCGACCGCCATGTCGAAACCAGGGAATGACATCGAGCACGGGATTGGGTCGCTCGGCGAGCTGAAACAGCTGCCCGGTTTTTTGGTGCCGCAGCGTGTGCAGTCGCAAAAAGTGGGGCGTCGCAAGCGGCGCATGGTCGACGGCAAGTCGCACGCCATGATGCGGCGCGACTTTTTCCCCAACGATCAGGTAGTTCGTCGGTGGAAACGGCAGCGGCTCACCCGAGATTTGGTGTAGCGCACAGCGACCGCGGAAACGATTTTCGATGATCCAGGGATTGTGCAGCTCGACGGACAGCACGATGCGCAGGCCGTGGCGACGGAACGCCGCTTCGTACTCGGCTTGGCTGTAAAACGTATATTCCTCGCGGCACTCGGCATCCCAGTCGCTGCGATAGTCTTTGTGGAGCAGAAACTCCGCGGCAGCGCGACCGGCGACCAAAAAACGCGACCAGCCGGGCTGTGGCGACGGAAGCTGCTGATACGGAACCGGCCCGGCTGGGTTTTGACTGGATCGAAACTGCGCACAAAAGCGGTGAAAAAGCGCCGCCGTCGAAAGCCCCGTCACAGCTCCGTCGCTTGTTCCATCGTCGCTTGGCAGATCGATCCAGACCTCAGTGGGAAAACGTGGCACCACAAAGTCACGGACGACGAGCACGCCACCTGGGCGCAGCGCTTCCGCATGGTGACGAAGCGCCCGCTCGACTTCGCGATGGGAAAAACCGTTGAAGCTGGTCAGGTGGTGCCACACCGACGAATTGAGGATGCCGTCGACGCTTCCCGGCGCAAACAACGGATCGGCAATGTCACCCTGCTGATAACAGAGGTTTGCGCGCTGGTAGTGGGCACGGGCGTACTCGACGGCTTGCGCAGCGATATCCACCCCGATGACGCGCAGCCCGGAAAACAGGCTGGCCAGGTCAAACGACCCTGAACCCGATCCACAGCCCATATCGACCAAGATGCCGCTGGGCGGGAAGAACGCCGTCGTCAGCGCGACCTTCTGCTGCATCGACTTGTCCATGCCGGCGTAATACGAGGCATATGCATCGTCGTCGCCGCGCGCCTGCGCCGCGTAGCTGTCGCTCCCACTTGCAGGAATTGAAGCGCTGTTTGCTGCGTCTGTCATCGTCCGTCGCCTAGTTGGATTGTGATTTTAGTAATTCAAATTACTAACGTCTGTATTGAAGCGGGAAACTTTTGTACGCTTATCAAAATGGCCGAAACCACAAGCTCGGAACGACAGGCGCCGTCGGCTACGGCTTCAACGTCGGGCGGCCAGCGAGCAGAGATCCCGCAGCAGCGGCGGCTGGCTGTCGTTACTTGGCTGATGGCCGCGCTGGCTAGTTTGTTAGTTGGATTACCAGCTCTGTGGCTTCATCAGCAGCAGTCCAGGCACGCCGCACTGGTGATCGTCGAAAATCAAGCCAAGCTGGCGAGCCTGGCGATGACGCATCACTTGACGCTGCGCCGAG
Source organism: Pseudomonadota bacterium (assembly GCA_035340095.1). Taxonomy (GTDB): domain Bacteria; phylum Myxococcota_A; class Polyangia; order Palsa-1104; family JAEUJZ01; genus JAEUKA01. Next base: position 13,472 of record DAORGN010000088.1, read on the forward strand.
AGAGTCGCGCGTCGATGTTTTCGTCGGTGGCAGCGCGCGTCAGGCCGATCGAAGCCGGGCACCGTGTCTGGGAACATCTGGCGCAAGAAGCGCGTGCGGTCGGGGCTGATCTGGTGGCCGTCGTCGATGAAGGCGGGGCACTTTTGGCACAGGATGGGGCAGGTGCGATTGCACTGGCGGAAGCGGCGGCGCGCAGCGGCATTGCCCCAAGCGGTGCGCTCTTGGTGATGGGCGCGCAGATCGTGGAAGCGTTCCGCATCCCGGTGGCCTACGACGGCAAGCAGGCGTTTTTGATTGCGGCGTGCCGAATCCTGCCCGAATCGCTGCGCCAAGACGCCGAGCCGCTCGGCCTTGGGGTGGCGATCGCGCTGGAAGGATCGTTTGTAACCAATCTGCCGGCGGATGCGCTGAGCAGTGGCCGCTGGGGCGATGACCCGCGTGAGTCGCTGCACAACCTGTCGGTGCGGTATCACTTGCGCGCAACACCGCTGTGGCAAGGTCGGCTGCTCGTCGCGGTTCCGCTGCAAAGCGTCCAGCAGTGGTCACGCGATCAGCTCATCGGTTCGTTGCTGCTTGTCGGACTTTTGCTGGGCGGTGTGCTGCTGTTGGCGCTGTGGGTGCAGCTTGGCGTGATGTCGCCGCTGCTTCGCATGTCGGGCGCCGCGAGCCGGGTCAGCCAAGGATCGCTGGCGCGCGGTCGGGCGCAGCTTAAGCCGTTTTTGGATCGCAACGACGAGCTGGCGACGATTGGCAAAGGACTCGATTGGGCGGTGCAGCGACTGCAAAGCCTGCTGCACACCAGCAACCGCGTGCTCGACGACATTGACAGCACCATCGCGACGATTGAACGGAGCGCCAGCACGCTGGCGACTTCATCGGGAACCCAGGAAGAGCGCAGCAAAGAAGTCCAGGCGACGGTGGTGCCGATTACGCGGGCGATTGAACGGCTGACCCGGCAAATGGTCGAGGTTCGCAACGCCGTGGTGCAAATTTCGCTCGCGTGGTCAAACGCCGATCAGGCCCAAGCGCAGGTTCTGTCGGCAGCGCGACGAGCCGATTCGATGCTACACAACCCCGATGCAGCGGAGTCGCGAACGTTCCGGACTGCGTCGGTGGCCCAGCAGCTTCAGCTCATCACCCAGACGCTCAACGAAGAACGCGAAGCGCTGAGCCGCATCCGCGATCAAGTGACGACGCTGCGATCGACTGTCGATGGCGCGATGGACTCGGTGGGTTTCGACGACTCGACGGGCGCGGCGGTGGGTCGGTCGATCCAGGACATTTCGCGTTTGGCGCGGCAGCAGACGGCAGAAGCGGAATCGCTGCGGAATGTCGTCGAACAGCTTCGCAAAGACAGTGAAAAGCTGTCGCTGCTGATCCAAGCGATTCAGACCCGCGCGACCGAAGAGCTGGCTTCGACGAGTGGCAACTGGGGCATCGGGGCAGCCAACCGAGGGCGGCGCACCGGGGATTCACTCACGCGATCGTCGACCAATCTGGCGCAGGTCGGTTCGCGACCGCTGGCGGCGGCATCCAGTCAGGCGCTGCGTCCGATCGGCAGCTCGTCTGGACCGTCACCAAAAACGTCAGGGGCCACTGGGACCGCGAGCGGTGAGCGGCGCGTTTCGAACCCTGGTTCGGCGCACAGTCCGCGGTCTTCGACATCGGGATCGTCGCCAGGGCTAAAGCCCGTCGGTTCGACTTCTTCGCCGGGTGTCAGGCCGGTGTCGGCCAGCTCTCAGTCGCTGCGTCCGATTTCGGCACCCGATGGTGTCGTCAGCAAGTCGTCGAGCGGCATCGACCGTGAAATATCCGGCAAGCGTGACCGCGACCGCGTCAGCTCATCGAATGCCGATCTGCGGCTGAGCGCCCAAAAAATCGGCAGCCGCCCACCGAGCGATCCAAAACCCGGCGACGGCTAACGGCTTGTGTAGATTTTGCATGACGGGAGCTCGACGGCGGACAGATAGCCGCCTTTGCCACACGCGGTGTCGAGTCCAATCAGGTCGCCGCGAAACCAAACATCGGTCGGATCGTCGAGGATTTTGGCAAACCAGCTCAAGTGATCGACCGGCAGTTCTTTGGTGATGGTGTGGCCAAAGCACAGCCGCTTGCCTTTGTAGCCACGGAAAAAGTCGGGCTCGCGACACCAAAGCAGGTTGCGTGGTCGGCTGTCGCGCGGGTGATGCCAGACTTCCCCTTCACCGTCGAGCCCGGCGTGGACATAGATGGCGTGCTCGTCTTCATAGTACAGCGGCAAAGACGTAAGCCACGTCGCCAGCTCGGGCGGGAACCACTTTTGCGGTGACAAGAGCATCGCCGCCTGTTCGATTTCCGGCAGCGCGTCGACGTGCGCAATTGACTGCAGCGCCTGGAAGCAGCCGTTGTCGGGACGCAGCAAAAAGCCCGGCTCTGGGTGATTCAGGCAGCGCAGCCACGCTTCTTCATGGTTGCCGAGCAGCGGCACCACTTTGGCCGGCACCTTTTGCGGCAGCGACCAGATGATGTCGAACACCCGCGCCGAATCGGGCCCGCGGTCCATGTAATCGCCCAGAAACACCAGCGTATCGTCGCTGGTCAGCGGTGGCAGATGCGCCAGCAGCCGTTCTAGGTGCGTGGCTTCGCCGTGAATGTCCCCAATCGCAAACGTTCGCCCCATCCGGCCCATCGTACCGCGAAGGGCTGGCTTTTTGGCAACTCACAGCGACGGGCCAAGCTACTTGGTAATGGTCAGACCGGCAGCTTTCCAACCCGAGATTCCGTCCGCCAGGTGGCGTACATCGCGATAGCCCGCGGCTTTGAGCATTTCCATCGCGCGGTGGCTGCGACCACCCGCGGCACAATAGAGCAGAACCGTCTTGCTTTTGTCGATTTCGGCCATTCGGGTCGGGATGTCATCGACCGGAATGTGCTTGGCGCCGGGAATGTAGCCGCCCGCCCACTCTGCGTTGGATCGCACGTCGATAAGCTGAACCTGCGGGCCGGTCTTGATAAGTTCTGCCGCTTGGCTGACCGTCAGATTGGATTCGATCTGCGGCGCTTCTGCCGCCGGTGGGTTCGCTGGGTCTTTGGCGGGCCGATTGCACGCCACAAGCAGGCCGCACAGGCCCAGTGCAAGTTTTGCAAACGTCATGAGCGGTCTTCTTTCCGAAACAGGAAAACGGGGAAAACGGCAGAAAACGGGCCAAATCTGGCCAAAACGGCGACTTTAGGCCACGGTGCGCAGGCGCCGAATCAGCCACCTGACTTCGGGCGCGGTGGGGTCTTGCATGCGGTCGCGCAGCTCTAGTTCGTCGGACAAGTGGTCGATGGCTTCGCTGTGCTTGAGGCTCTGCACCTGCGGTCGGCTCGATAGCAGCGTCACGGCCAACAGATGCAGGCTGTCGGCTTCACCCCACTGATAGCCACACTCGGGCGCCATCGCATGGGCCAGCGCATCGCGCGCATCCCGTTCTGCCGACATCGGATTCGATCGTCGCAGCTGCAGCTGGCCTCGCAGGTTCAGCAGATCGATGCGGTAGCACGCAAGTGACAGCTCCTCGGCCATTGCGAGCGCTGTGCCCAGTGCCGCGGCGGCGGCTTCGTAGCTGGCTTGATCCATCAGCAGCCGTGCTTCTTCGCGACCCGCCGCGACGAGCACTTCGGCGGCGCCGCTGTGGCTTGCAAACTGGGTCGCTTGCGAAAGTTTTTGGGCCGCCGCTTCATGTTCTCCGTCGCGACGCAGCGCATCGGCAAGCAGCACCGACGCTTCCGCGAGTGCGAGCGTGTCACCGGTTTCCGTCGCGCGATCCACACAGTCGGTCAGCCACTCGCGCGCTGCCGTCACGTCCTGCATCCGCAGCGCCCGCTGCGCAAAGATGAGCGCCAGCCGCAGCGGCCAAGGCGCCACGTTTTGTCCGGCATCCCGCAGAAGCGAACGCGCTTGCCACAGGTGCAAAAGACACAGCGACGTGTCGCCCGCCAGAAGCGCCAAGCTGGCCTGTTCCGCCGCCGCTGCCGCCTGCAGCGACAGATCGGGCGACAGCGCCTGGGCTTTTTTGGCCAGCGATGAAGCGAGCGAAAGCCGCCCCGCCAGACGATGAATCTGCGCTTGTTTTAGCCACAGCCCCGGCAGCATCTCGGCGTGAAACGGCCACTGCCTTTCGGTAGTCACCAGCGCCGCATCGAGCTGTCCGGTCAGACGCAGCGCTTCGGTTTCCCACCACAAAAGCTGCGCATAACGGTTGCGCCAGGCCACATCTTCGACGGAAAGCGGCGCCGCCAGCGGATACAGGCGACGAATCAGCTCCAGCAAAAGACGCGAGCGGCCCAGTCGACAGCCCAGGTGGGCAAAACCGCCCAGCCCGTCGGCGAGCAGCGTATACGCTCCGAGCGGATCTTCCGCCGCCAGCCGCTCATCGAATGCATCAAGCCGTGCTTGCAGTGCGGCTTCGTCGATCGGCAGCGACTTGGTGGTCCTCGGATCGCTTCCGTGCGGCGCTGGGACCGTCGCTGGATTCACCTGTTCCGCTGGAATCAGCGTGCGCAGACCGAGCCGCAGCGCTTCGTCTCTGTGGTTTTCGTCGCGCAAAAGCGCCGCTGCAAACGGCTCCAGTCGCTTGGTTGCGATCAGGTGTTCGATGAGCAGATCGACACGCTCGGCGGGCTGAAGCTGCGCGGGCGCGACTTTCCACAGCTCAATTGCCAGTTCTGCACAGACAATCCCAAGCTGCGCGGGGCTGCACAGGTGCAAAAGGTGTTCACCGAGCCACGGTACAAGGCTTTGCTGTGACATCAGGCCACCCTCGGCAAAACGATGGTGACACGGGTTCCCGCCGACGTGCTCCCCGGTGGCCGCGAAGCACTGTGCGGCAGCGGGGATTCCAGCAGAAGCTGACCGCCGTGCTGACTGACGATGCTGCGGCAAATTCCCAGGCCGAGCCCGGTGCCACGATCGCCTTTGGTGGTGAAAAACGGTTCAAAAATGCGCGGCAT
>DAORGN010000089.1:0-18410 GCA_035340095.1 Pseudomonadota bacterium
CCGACTTCTTCGGAGCAGCCGACTTCTTTGGAGCAGCCGACTTCTTGGCTGCCGGTTTGCGGGCGCTCGCTGGCTTGGCTGGCGTCGGAGCGACCTGGCCATCGCGTTTCACACCGTCGAAAATGGCCCCTGGAAAGCGCGCGCCGGTCAGGTTGGCGGCGCCAAAGTCTGCGCCGGTGAGGTCGGTGTGTTCAAAATCGGCACCGCGCAGATCCGCGCCAACAAACGAACAGCCGCGCAGGCTCGAGCCGGAAAAGTCGACTTTGCGCAGCGATGCACCGTCGAATGTTGCGCCATCGAAGAACGCATCGACCGCGGCACAACCGTCAAGGATGGCTTTGCCAAAGTCGACGCCGCGGCAGATGCTTCCCGACAAATCGGCGTATCCGATGTCGGCACCGCGCAGCGATTCACCGGCGGGAATTTGCTTCATCCGCAGCACAAGCTGCGCACCGACTTTGTTTTCGTCGCTCTGGCCGTAGACCTGATAGATGCACAGCGGCAGACCGCTCACCGACAGAAGCTGCCAGTCTCCTTCGCGATTTCCGGCGTCGAGAAACAGCTTGTGCTGCGCAACCGCGGTCGCAAGTTCTTGGCCCTTAAGCGGCGTTCCCGACGCTGCCAGGCTTTCGATGAGCTGCGGGTCCATCTGCCGCGTTCCGCGCGGCTTGTCGGAAAGCGGAAAGTCAACCAGCCACGGCTTGACCCACGCATCGGGCGGGGTTTCCAGCGTCTTGGAGCGCGGCTTGTTGACCCAGGGACCGTTTGGGCACCACGAAGCGGAATCAAAGCGCATTCCTGGCTCGATGTGATCGATCCACTTCGGCGCCGTCACCGAAATTCGGTAGGTCGCCGACGGAACCCGCGCTGGATCACTCCAGTACGCGCGCCATTCGTTTTCCCAGGCCGATTCCCAGTCGTCGCTGTCGCGGGCAATGCCGCGCTCGATCACCCGCTTGTCAACGCCGGCGTGAACCTGTTTTTCGACGAAAGGAACGTTGCTCGCTTTGTAGACCTGGACTGAGCGAACAAACTTCTTGGCGCGGTCTGCGCACTCCTCGGCGTCGTAGTAGTTGTCTTCGCTAAACTCGCTGCTCAGCGGACTGGGTGCCCGTCGATTTCCCGACGAGTCCCAGCCAAACGCGGGAATCAAAAGCAGCTGCAGCGCAAAACCGGGGGACTCGGGAAACGGCCCCGCATCGGGATGGTGCAGGGTGACTTTCAAATCAACCCAGTCCTTGCCGCGGTTCAGAATGTCGATGTCCCACAGATCAGACATTGCGGTCTCCCTTTTCCCCCCGGTTCTCCGCCTTGGCTAGTTACGCAGCGGCTTGTTGTTTTGCAGCATGTACATCATGCGGTCCCGGCTCTTTTGCTCGCCGCACAGCGCAAGGAACTGCTCGCGTTCCAGATCCAGAAGCTGCTGCTCGGTCATGCGCACCGTTGGCGACGTATTGCCACCGGTCAGCACTTTGGCGAGCGCGCTGCCGACGGTGAGGTCATGCGGCATGATCTGGTGCGCTTCCAGCATCATCTGCAAGCTGGATCGAATGTTGGCGTAACCCGACGGGCCCGGCAGTCGAACCAAGCGCTGACGCGGCGGGCGATAGCCGGCGCGCAGAAGACCCAGCGCAAGCTGCTTGGCGTCGTAGGTCAGGTGATCACGGTTGAACGTCACGCCGTCTGTCTCACGCAGGAAGCCGAGGCTGCGCGCTTCTTCCGCCGAGGTCGCGACCTTGGCAAGACCAATCGTCTCAAAGGCCCGCTGCACCGAGGGGAACGGATCGGCGTTCTCGGGCAGGTGTGACTGCAGGCGGCAGATCAGCTCTTTGCAGCCACCACCACCGGGGAGCAGACCGACGCCCACTTCCACAAGACCCATGTACAGCTCGGCGTGGGCGCGCACCGCGTCGGCGTGCATCGTGACTTCGGCGCCACCGCCCAGCGTCAGTGCAAACGGAGCCACCACGACGGGCACCGGTCCGTAGCGCAGGAGCTGGTTGGCATTTTGGAAGTCCGCGACGACTTTTTCGAGCATCGTCCAGTTGCCCTGCATCGCCGCCATCACGATCAGCATCAAGTTCGCGCCAGCCGAAAACGAATCGGTGGCTTCGTTGGTGATGACGAGAGCTTTTTTGCGCACGTCGCAGATTTCGATCGCCTTGTTCAGCAGGCCAATCACATCCGCGTCGATCGAGTTCATCTTGGTCAAAAACTCAAGCGCGTAGACGTCGTCGTGCAGGTCGATAAGCCGCGCGCCATCGTTTTTGTCGATGACAAGACCCTGCGACGAAAGACCGGCGAGAGAAAGCTCACGCGGCGACTTCGGAACCGCCACTTCAGCCTTGGCCGACAGATCGAAGTAGTGTTTCTGACCCGGCTCGCCGCTGTAAAACGAACTGCGGCCCGCGCTCAGCATGCCGTACACCCACTGGGCCGGACGGATGCCGCTTTGTTCCATGCGCTCGACGCTTGCCTTCACACCGACGGCGTCCCACATCTCGAACGGGCCCATTTCCCAGCCGTACCCCCAGCGCATCGCGCGATCGACTTGGCACAGATCGTCGGCGATGGGCGCGTCGTTCTGGTTGCCATCGACTTCGCTGCGCGGTCCGATGCGGCGCGACGAATACGAAAAGAGCAGGGCGGTCGCTTTCCACGCCAGCTCCGCGGCACGGTCTTGGCCCGAAAGCACCGAACGAATTCGCTCGGCGACATCGGTCAGGCTCTTGCCGGCGGACAGCGACTCGAAACGGGCTTTCTGCTGGGCGCGGTATTCGAGCGTGTTGAGGTCGAGCACCAAAAGGCCTTCCTTGGTCTTTTGGTAAAAGCCCTTGCCGGTCTTGTCGCCTTTGTAACCGCGACGGACCATTTCCCGGATGACGTCGGGGGTGGCGAAGACTTGGCGGGCTTCGTCGTGGATCAGGTTGTCGTAGCAGTTTTGCGCGACGTCGATGACGGTGTCGAGTCCGACCATGTCAGCGGTGCGGAACACGGCGCTCTTGGGGCGACCGAGCGGCGGACCAAAGATCGCGTCGACTTCTTCGACGGTGAAGCCGGCTTTCAGGGCTTCCGAAATCAGGCCCATCATGCCGTAAATGCCGATGCGGTTGGCGACGAAGTTGGTGGTGTCTTTGCCGTAGACGATGCCCTTGCCAAGCTGGGTTTCGCCAAAGCCGGCGATCTGACACATCACCTGCGGATCGGTGTCTTCGCCCGAGACCAGCTCGAGGAGCCGCATGTAGCGCACCGGGTTGAAAAAGTGCGTGACGAGGAAGCGACGGCGCATATCGAGCGCGCGACCGGCCATCAGCTTGCCAATCGGCAGACCCGACGTATTCGACGCCAGCACCGTCTGCGCCCCGAGCAGCGGTTCCAGCTTGGCAAACAGCGCTTGCTTGACGTTCAAGTCCTCACGAACAGCCTCGATGACGATGTCGGCTTTGGCGGCTTCCGCCAGATCATCTTCGAGGTTGCCGACGCGAATCCGTTCCAGGTCGCGCTGGTGAAAAATCAGCGACGGCTTCGATGTCCGCAGCTTGTCGACGCCACCCTGCGCAAAGCGGTTCCGCGCTTTTTTGTCGGCGTTCTGCGCCGTCGCCAGATCCGGCGGCACGATGTCGAGGAGGAGCACGTCCAGACCTGCGCCGGCCAGATGTGCCGCAATTCCAGAACCCATCACGCCCGCGCCGAGAACCGCGGCCTTCCGAAAGCGCCGATCCTGCTTACCCTGCTTGTCCATCCTGATATTCCTTTCGAGTCGTTGGCCGGGAGTCTATCACCAATCGCGGGATTTTCCGTTGTTGACAGCGGTAGGCGCGCTTTGCAAAAGTGGCAGGCCGTACATTTCAAGCACCTACACGGAGGATTTTGCTCATGGGTCGAGGAGACAATCGCAACAGCCCGAAAATGCGTCGCAAGAAAGCGCAAACGCGGCTGAAGAACCGCATCAAGAACCGTCGCGTCGCTGCTGCCGCGGTCCGTGCCGAAAAGAAGGCCGCTACCGCTGCTGCGCCCGCCGCAAAGCCCGCCAAAAAAGTCGCCCACTAGTCCGGGCGTTTTCCGCTTTTTTGCGGCATTCATTCGTCAGGCACGCCCACCCCTGCTTTTTCGCAGAACATCGTGATACGGTCTTTTTTGGGGGACTTATCCGATGGGCTGGCGTGCCGATTACGTTGCAAGTCATGGCTTTGTCGAGACGCACTACGAAGGTGTGCTGAGTCGAGAAGACCTTGGCGCTGCAATTGAGCGCACGCTGGCGCTTTCGCGTGAGCACGACACGACGCTGTTTTTGGGCGACTGCTCGCGGCTCGAAGGTGGACACGACATCTTCACGCTCTATGGCTTTGTGCGACTTTTGGAATCGCTCGGGCTGGTCGGTCGCTTCAAAGAAGCGCTGATCATGCCCACGCTCGCAGCACCAGCGCGCGATGTGGAGTTCTGGGAGACTGCGTGCCTCAATCGCGGGCTGCTCGTGCGGGTCTTTCCAGATCGCGAAAGCGCGTGTGACTGGCTCTGCCAGCGGCCTTATTTTGTGCAGCCTTTGAATCCGGCCTAGCGGACAGGCTGGCCAAAATCCAGGTTCAACTCGCGCCCGCGCTCTGCGATACTGACGTGGGGGGCACGATGTCAGGGGGCTGGCAATGGCTCGGAATCCTTTTGCTTTTGCAGGGTGGCTGCGTGCCGCAGGCGGTCTATTTGGCCAAAGCAGAGGAAGTCGAGCAGCTCAAGAGCCGCGAACAGCTTGTGCAGCAGCGCTTGGGTGAACGAATCGATCGGCTGTCAGCGCGACTTTCCGATCTGGAAAAAGAGATCGGAAAGACCGAGCCGCGCTGGACTGAGCTGTCTGCGGCGATGCAGCTTGTGCGGGATCTGGCGGTGCAGACAGATCAGAATCTGCTCAAGCTGCTTGTGCAGCGTGACACGCGCTGTGACTGCCCAAGCGCGCCGCCAAAGACGCCGCCACCATTCGGGCGTGGACAGAAAACGCCGCCGCTGTTTCCCTCGAAGCGCCACTAAGCGCTACCAGGTCTGTCCGATCTCTTGTGGTTTGGGCTTGTGCGTAAACAGCGCCCAGCGATGGCCAAACGGATCGGCAATGACTCCGTATCGATCACCCCAGAACTGATCCGCGAGCGGCATCTCAATTTTTGCGCCCGCAGCGACGGCTCTTTCCCAAACTTCATCGACATTGGGAAGATGAACTTGCACCGTCACACCCGATCCTCCGAGCACAGCAGGATTCTGTTTTTTGCCGCCCATAAACTCCGGAAACTCATCGCAGATCATGACGACTCCGCCAGCCATCAGCACCGTCGCATGCATGACTCGTTTTCCGTCTTGGGCGTAGTGCAGCTCGGGTACTTCTGCCAAAAAGACTTTTTTGTACCAATCGAGCGCTGCGGTTGCATCGGACAGCGTCAGGTACGGAATGATCGGCGGATACTGGAAGTCATCGTGGCTGTGTTCGGCTTGGGTTTCGGACATGAGCGGACTCCTTTCGATCAGGAATTGTGCGCCCACAGTTTGCCGACCACGCGCGGCTGTCAACAGAATCTGCGCTTACGTTCGCTATAATTCATCGACGCCAAACGCCAGTACGTCGCGAATGTGTGGCGCATCCAAAATCAGCATCAGGAGCCTGTCAATACCGAGCGCTACACCACCGGCTGGAGGCATTCCTTCCGCCAGTGCAGAAAGGAATCGTTCATCCAGGGGATACTGTGGCAGATCACGGACTCTGCGCTCTTGCTGATCCTTTAGGAATCGCTGCCGCTGCTCTACTGGATCGCACAGCTCACCAAAGCCGTTGCACAGCTCCAGTCCGGCTACGTAGGCTTCGAATCGCTCGACGACAGCGGGGTTGTCGGGACGCTTGCGCGCCAGTGCACAGAGCGGCGCTGGCCAGTCACACAAGACGATCGGACGGTGGATTCCGTCTTCGCCCGCGTGCATCAGCTTGGGTTCGACCTGATCGAGGAACATCGAAAAGAACAGATCATCCCAAGCGTAGTAAGGATTCCCTGCGGAATCGGTGCGCGAAGGACTGGGAATCCGAAAACCAGCCGCCGCGATCTTGTCGCGCAGCTCATCGACCGTTTCATCGCCACGCAGATCAATTCCGGCGTGCGTTTTGACGACAGAAGCGACTGTATGGGTCTGCCACGGAAGCGAAAGATCGATGGTTTGGGGGATTCCTTCGACATGACGAACAAAGCGCGGAGAGCCGTGAATTTCCGTCGCCAAACGTTCTGCAAGGGCCGCAACATCGGTGGCTACGGACTGCCAGCCTTCGTAGGCGCGATAAAACTCCAGCATTGTAAATTCTGGATTGTGAAAGGGGCCCGATTCACCGCTGCGGAACACTTTTCCCAAGCTATAAATCCGCGTAAGACCACTCGTGAGGAGTCGCTTGAGCTGATATTCCGGACTGGTAATCAGATAACGCGGCGGACCTTTGCCATCGGAAGCTGCGACTGAAAACCCTTGCAGGTGCAGCTCCAGTCCGGGGGACGGAACGATGAGCGGGGCTTCAATTTCCAGAAAGTCGTGCGCGGCAAAATAGTTGCGAATCGAGGCCAGCGCGAGCGCCCGCAGCGACAAAAGATGGCGACGACGATCGCAGTTTAAGCGAAAGTAGTCCCCACCGGGCGAAGGGAAGGGCTGGCCGGTTCCTTGCGGACGGGCAAGCAGCGTCACGTTCTGTGCAACGCCAATCGAATCGGTCACAGAGACCGGATCGGCATGCACCGCGATGAAGTCCCCCGCGCACAGGGAAGAGACATCACACGCGACGGTGAGCCGCCACATGGAATCCCCCGTATCCACAAGCAGCGAGCGCGCGGACACCTCGATGAGACGACCGCGCAGCGAAGCAGACATCGGAAATTACCCGCGCATACGCTCGAGGTAGATGCCTTCGCGGGTGTCGATCTTCAGCAAATCGCCCTCGTTGATGAAGATGGGCACTGCGATGGTCGCACCGGTTTCCAGCGTCGCGGGCTTGGTGACGTTGTTGGCGGTGTCGCCTTTGACGCCCGGCTCGCTGTGGGTGACGCGCAGCTGGACGAAGTTTGGCAGCGTGACCGAAATGACGCGACCGTTATAAAACGTCAGCGAAACGTCGGTGTTTTCTTTCATAAACTGCCAGTCGTCGCCGACGGTGGACGACGGAACGCTGACCTGATCATACGACTGCTTGTCCATGAACACGAAGCTGTCGTCGCCTTCTTTGTAGAGGTACGTCGATTCGCGATCTTCGACGTCGGCGCCGTCCATTTTTTCACCGGAGCGAATGTTGCGCTCGATGACGCCGCCGGTCAGGAGGTTCTTCATGCGGGTGCGGGTGAACGCCTGGCCCTTGCCCGGCTTGACGAACTGCGCTTCGACGACGATGTAGGGAGCGCCGTCAATCATGATCTTCAGACCCTTGCGCAGGTCGGACGTATCGTAGGTATTCGCCATGTTTGCCTCAGAGTAAAACGGATCGGGGCCTTTTTAGCTGCAGCGCAACCTGTGACCCGAGCGCGGTGGTTTTACTTCGGCTTTGTCGCGCGGTCAACTACCCAAAAAGCCAGCGGCTCGCCCTTGTCAGAGACGAGCTTTGCTTGCTAACGTGCCGCGTGTATCAAATTATCCGGGGAGCCAAGTCATGCGTACACGCGCCGCTGTTGCTTACGAGGCTGGGAAGCCACTGGTCATTGAAGAAGTCGATCTCGAAGGCCCGAAAGCGGGTGAAGTTCTGATCGAAATCAAAGCCACCGGAGTCTGTCACACCGACGAATTCACTCGATCGGGCGCAGATCCAGAAGGTCTGTTTCCGGTGATTTTCGGACACGAAGGCGCCGGCGTGGTGGTCGAATGCGGACCCGGCGTAACGACGCTCAAGCCCGGCGACCATGTGATTCCGCTTTACACCCCCGAGTGTCGCGGCTGCAAGTCGTGTCTGTCGCGCAAAACCAATCTTTGTACAGCGATTCGCGCGACCCAAGGCAAAGGGCTTATGCCCGACGGAACGAGCCGTTTTTCGATCAAAGGAAAACGGATTCACCACTACATGGGCTGCTCGACGTTTGCCAATCACACCGTCCTGCCTGAAATTGCGCTGGCCAAGGTTCGTCCCGACGCGCCGTTTGACAAAATCTGTTACATCGGCTGCGGCGTCACGACGGGAATCGGTGCGGTTCTTTACACCGCGAAAGTCGAAGCCGGTGCAAATGTCGTCGTGTTCGGACTCGGGGGCATTGGTCTAAACGTCGTGCAAGGCGCCAAAATGGTCGGTGCCGACAAGATCATTGGCGTCGACATAAACCCCGCGCGTGAGCCGATCGCTCGCAGCTTTGGCCTGACCCACTTTGTCAATCCAACCCAGGTGAAAGGCGACTTGGTGGCGCATCTGGTCGAGCTGACCGGCGGCGGCGCCGATTACAGCTTCGAGTGCGTCGGCAGTGTTCAGCTGATGCGGCAAGCGCTCGAGTGTTGCCACCGCGGCTGGGGCGTGTCGGTCATCATCGGCGTGGCGGGCGCGGGTCAAGAGATTGCGACACGTCCCTTCCAGCTTGTCACCGGACGGGTCTGGAAAGGATCGGCGTTTGGTGGCGCACGCGGTCGCACGGATGTGCCGCGCATCGTCGATTGGTACATGGATCACAAGATTGCGATCGATCCGATGATCACCCACAAGCTGCCGCTCGAAAGGATCAACGAAGCGTTTGATCTGATGCATGCCGGCGCGTCGATCCGCACGGTGATTGAGTTCTAAATGACGGCTCCCATCCAGATCCGCAGCGAGCAAAAGTGCTTTGGCGGAGTGCAGGGTTTTTACGAGCACACAAGTACAGCGTGTTCAGGTCCGATGCGTTTTGCGGTGTATCTGCCGCCGGGCGCAGGTGATGGGAATCGGATTCCGGCGCTCTACTATTTGGCGGGGCTCACCTGCACGGAAGAGACGTTTGTGGTGAAAGCCGGGGCGCAGCGTCTGTGCGCGGACTTGGGAATCGCGCTGGTGACGTGTGATACAAGTCCACGCGCCGCGCGTTTTGCGGGCGATGATGAGCGCTGGGACTTTGGCCAAGGTGCTGGCTTTTACGTCGACGCGACAGAGCAGCCGTGGTCTTCGGCCTACCGCATGCATTCCTATGTGGTGCACGAGCTGCGGGACATCGTCGAAACCAGCTTTCCGATTGCGCGTGACCGGCGCGGAATTTTCGGGCACTCGATGGGTGGTCACGGCGCGCTGACGATTGCGCTTACACACCCCGATCTGTATGCAAGCTGCTCGGCGTTTGCGCCCATCTGTGCTCCGTCGCAGGTTCCGTGGGGAGAGCTGGCATTTTCGCGCTATCTGGGCAGCGACAAGCAGGCGTGGCGCAGCTACGATGCGTGCGCCCTCATCGAAGAGGGAAAGCGATTTGCCGGCGAAATCCTGGTCGATCAAGGACTGGCCGACAAGTTCCTTTCCCGCGAGCTGCGGCCCGAGCTGCTTTCGGCGGCGTGCGAAGCGACTGGACAGAAACTGAAGCTGCGACGGCACGACGGCTACGATCACAGCTACTACTTCATCGCGACCTTCCTTTCCGATCACCTGCAACACCACGCTCGCGCGCTGCGCTAACTATCCGGGGCGACGGAGTCTCTGCCACAGCGGAATGGTTCCGTCCGTTCGATTGGGTGTCAGGGCATCGGACAGCGCTTGCAGAAACAGCTGGACGCGACGCGGTTTCCGCTTCGCTTGCGCGAGCTCCACATAAAGCTGTACCTGTTTCCAAATCCAGCCCGGACACAGCCGCAAAAGCGTTCCGCGCTGCAAGTCGTCGGCGATCAGATATTCGGGCAGCACGCCGATGCCGATTCCTTGCAGCAGCAGAGCCCGGACTCCTTCCCCGGTGTTGCACTGCGCGCGGAGCTGTAGCTTGACGTCTTCCTTTTCCCCTTTTGGACCCAAAAACGTCAGTGTGTCACTGCGTGAAACCAGCGAATGACGCGCCCACGGAGCGCCTTCCAGATCGCGCGGACGCACCACATGCGACCACTGGCTGGCCAAGGGCGGCGCGGCGACAATCGGTTCGGACACCAGCGCCAGCGGCTTGACCACGTTGCCCGATTCCTTGGGCTGTCCCAGCCGTACCGCCAGATCGACGCGGTTCGCGATCAAGTCGTGTGACACATCATCGGTCACGATGTCGATGCCAAGCTGCGGATGCAAAAGCGCCAGCTTGGCGCACAGCGGCGCGACCAGAAGCGATCCCAGATCGTGCGTTGTCGCAACCCGCAGCGTTCCCACGGGCGAGCTGCGGTGTTCTTCCAACAGTGCATCCAGACCGCGCGTTGCATTCACAATTTGCGTCGCTGTGCTGAGCACTTGTTCCCCCACTTGGGTCAGCCGCATCCGTCGCGTCGTCCGCTCGATGAGCTGCACCCCACAGCGCTCTTCCAGGCAGCGAATGTTTTCGCTGACCAGGCTCTTGGACTGTCCCAGCTCTTGCGCCGCCGTGGTGAACGATCCATGCCGCACCACCGACGCAAAAGTCACCAGCAGATGCAGATCCCGCGCTTCAAGCATTGTTCGACTTTACCGAACAGACTTTCAAGATCAAGCCCGATTGTTTACAAATCCAGCTTGCTGCATCTTGGTTTCATCGCTGCTGCACGGGGGTCTGTGCAGCAAAACGGAAATCCTACGGAAAGAGGTATGTCCATGGAATCGCAAAAGGCCAAAGAGATCGCGCTCGCCCTCATCACTCCGTTTTATGATTCGCTCACCGCGCCAGGCCAGAAGCCCGTCGCTGACAACATTCGCAGCGTGACTTCGGAGGGCTGGCGTTCGTATGCCAGTGAAACAGTCAGCAAAGGCCGCGAGGAGTTCATCATGCAGGTGCAGGGGTTCGGGAAAATCCTTCCGGATCTGCACTGGGACATCAAAGAAGTGCTGGTCGCCGGCAATCGGATCATCGTGCGCAGCGAGGCGAGCGGCACACCAGCCGGTGACTTTATGGGCGTTCCCCACAGTGGCAAGAGCTTCCGCATCATGGCGATTGACATCCACACCGTCGAAAATGGCAAGCTCGTGATGGCGCACCACGTCGAAGACTGGGCATCCGGTCTGCGTCAGCTCAAGTAGTATCGGGCAGGGGTTCGAAGCAAACCGACGGAAAAGTCGGCTTGCGTACAAGCGGGCGGATTACTGGCAGACGTTCAGGTTGATCGCGAGATTGGGCGTGCTGCTGGTCGTTACCACGTCGAGCGAGCCGTCGCGGTTGTAGTCCGCAGACACAATGCTGCTGGGCCCCGCGTTGGTGCCAAACGTCTTGCCCGCGTTCAGTGTGCCGTCGCCTTTGCCGGTCAGCGCGGTGAAGTTGCTCCCGGTGCTGTTGGCCACCACGAGGTCGATGTTGCCGTCGAGGTCGAAGTCGCCTGCGCTCAGCGCGATCGAGTTCATTCCCGCTGCAATCGATGTAAACGGCGTCGTGCCACCGAACCCACCGAGCGCATCACCGAGCCGGATGCTGACCGTGCCAGCCCCTGCGTTCGCCGTCGCCACATCGAGCTTTTTGTCATTGTTGAAGTCGGTCAGCACCAGGCGGGCCGGGCCTCCGGGCATGGTAAACACCGTCGGCGCGCCAAACTTCGCCGCGCCCTGACCCAGAAACACCGCGATGTTGTTGCTGGTCGCGCCCGTGACCACGACATCCGGCTTGCTATCGGCGTTCACGTCGGCAACGGCCACGCTCGAAATTTGCGTGATCGTCATGCCGCCCAGGTTGATCGATGTACCGCCTCCCAGCACGCCGCTCGTGTTGGTCAGCGTCGTCAGTCCGTTTCCGGCCAGGTGTCCGATCACGGCGTCGAGCTTGCCATCGGCGTTGATGTCGCCAAGCGCAATCGAGATCGGGTTTTTCGCCGCGACGTTGACCGCAGTCTGTCCGGTAAAACCGCCTTGGCCGTCGCCAGAAAAGACCTGGACTTGATCGGTTCCGCCATACGCAATCACCACGTCGAGCTTGTTGTCGCCGGTGATATCGCCCACCGCGAGCGAGGTCGGATTCGATGTGGCGGGCAGGTTGACGACCGTGGTGGCCAAGAAGGTGCCGTCGCCTTTGCCCAGGTGGATGCTCAGCTTGGGAACGACACCCGCGCCGCCGGCCACTTCATCCAAGTTCACCACGTCCATGTTGCCATCGCCATTGAGGTCTGCCGTCGCTGCCGACTTGCTGTTGGGATCGTTTGCAACGTTGGCGATGTTGGACGGATTGCCAAAGCCGAGCGACTTGCTCTTAAGCTGCAGCGCCGTGTTGTTGCTGGTCGTTTGCTGATCAGGATTGGTGACGACAATCGCCGTCGGTCCACAGACCGGGGATGTCGTGGCGCCGGTCGTGCAAGTGATCGTCGTGGCGGTCACAACGGGATTTGCGCAGGCGACGCCCGCGACGGTGACGGTGGCGCCGGTTTGGAATCCGGTGCCGGTGATGGTGATGCTTACACCGCCGCCGTTTGAGACGGCGCCTGGTGCGACGCTGGTGATGACCGGTGGTGGCATCGCCATGTCTTGCGTGCTGCCCTGATCGACGTTGTTGCCGCTGGTTCCGCTGCCATCACAATGGGCCAGAGCCAGCGAAAGCACCGCGAAAGTTCCCACCGTAAAAATCTTGCGTAGCGTCATGTGGACATTCCCCCTTTAGTCTAAGGACGCCGATTCGACGATTTTCGCCGTCGGCAAGTTCCACCGGAAAGACTCCGGCGGTTTCGTAAGCAATTTGCTAAAGCGTGCTTGCGCACTTGACCGCAGGTTTGCTTTGACAGACATCTGCGGGCATCGGCAGACCGGCTTGCCGATCTTCAAAAAACTTCAGTACGTCGTCGACCGAGTTGGTAAGTGAGTGCACATGGTCGGCCCCGGCGCACTGAAGATATTGGATTTTCACGCCCTGGCCGCACCACTTCGCCGTGACCGGATCATTGGCGGGAGGCGGAACTGTGGTGTCTTTGTCTCCCGTTACGTACAGCATCGGGACTTTGGGATTCATGATCGGTCCCATCGTCGCTGGATTGTTGTAGTAAAGCCAACAGCTCCACGGATCGTATTTTTGTCCGCGCAGCAGCGCATCGAGAAACGGCGTCGTAAAAATTTTCGCCGGATCGGTCACTGCTTTGATCGGATCGGTGTAGCCGCTGGTGCAGTAGTTTTTCAGTTCCGTCAGCGCCATCCCATCCCACGGGGACAAAAGCGCAGTCGTTAGCTTGCTCATGTCGTAGTAATCCGCCCACGCATAGGCAATCGCTTCGCCCAAGTTGTACGTCGGTGCGGTGCTGGCAAAGTTCTGTTTCGCGGTTTCCGGAAGATCGCTCGGTGGGGATACGGCGGCTGCCGCTTTGACGTTATATTCCGGCGCGTACAGAGGCTGCATGGCGGTGACATACTCGACGGCCTGCGCGCCTTGGGAATGACCCCAGATGTACACATCGTTTGACGCCGTCAGCGATTCATTGGCCGCGACATACTTTTGGGCCGCGCGCACCGCATCCCAAGAAACAATCGCCGTCGGTTCCATCAGCAGATAAGGGGTCACGGTCTTCGATGCCATTCCCATGCTGCGCTGATTCAGGTAGTCGGGAAACACCGCGACGTATCCCGCCGACGCGGCGATCATCGAAAAGATCGTCATCGGTGCTGTCAGATCGGTGCGACTTTGGCTCGGGGCACAGTTGTCGGTATAGCCGAGCGTCGGATGCAGAAACAAAAGCACCGGAAAGGTCTTGCCCGACGCTTTGGGCCACACCACCATCGCGGTTGCATCGACAAGCTGACCGCGATCCTGCGTTTGATAGCGGACCGTCGATGCCTGTACGTCGTAGTTTACCGAGTGATGGACGTTCAGTTGGGAACCAAGAAACGCCGCCACTTCGAGCGTCTGAATCACAAACTTGAGCGTCGGTAGCAGATTGCGCGAATAATCCAGCACGGTGCCGACTTTTGACGCGGGCTGCCAGGTGTACGGGGTCTGTCCGCAGATCGCCGGACTTTGCGCATTCCAGGCCGGGTAGGGCGGTGCAAGGTCGGGTCCACCACCGCCTCCACCATCATCAGCGCCCATGTCGGCGACATCGCCACTGCCGTCAGTCGCAGCTCCATCACAGCCAAAGAGTGCCAGCGCAGAAAAGGCCAAGACCGCAAGCGGATACGACCTACGCAACATGTGTCCCCCCAGCGTAAAAGAACATCTTAACACCCAAACGCGAGCGGGTCTTTTCGCTGGGCGATGGATGGGAATCGCGCCGTCTGAAACTGGGAGGGAACGGCTGTTAGGCGGTCGCGCTGGCGGTTTTACGGATAGCGCTGGAGCATGGGAATCGGGTGTCCGTCATCGAGCACGTCTGCCAGCAGCGCGCGAAAGTGCAGCGCCGGACACAGCGCCGAAACCACCGCCAAAAGACCGAGCCGCTGTCGCCACAAAAGCAGGGCCGCAGGTGGAAGCTGAAGCTTGCGACTGTGCAAAAGCATCCACGTCAGCTCGCCCAACTCTTTGACATATTCGGGTGTAAGCCGCACCGAATCACGTTCCATAAACGGCGCGCAGAGCAGCTTTTCCCAGCGCCGATACGTCGCGTTGTCAAATGCGCTCACCGACGGAATCAGCCCTTGCAGATAGGCGGCGTAACGCAGCGCTTCGCCATCGCGCTTGATCATCGACATGTAGAGCGCGCGATCGGCCTTTTGCAGTTCTTCGGGCACTTCTGCCACACAGCCAAAGTCGAGAAAACCGACCTTTGCCTGATCGCCGCTTCCATCGAGGATGATGTAATTTCCGGGGTTTGGATCGACGTTTATGACCCCGTGACGGATCGGACATACCAGCGCAAAACGCAAGATGGTCTGTCCTATCGAGCTGCGCTGGGCATCGCTTCCATCGCGTGCCACCGTCGGCAAGGACTGTCCCACAAGCCGCTGCATGGTCAGGACTTTGGTCGCCGAAAGGTGGTCGATGACGCTGGGAATCACAACATGGGAATCGTCAGCAAACAGTCGAGCAAAGCGACGCAGATGCTCTGCTTCGGCGCGGTAGTCGAGTTCCGCCAAAAGATGCTCGCGCAGGGCTTTCAGGGACTGTACGGGCAGCGCTTCGCCCATATCGCCACCGACCAGATCGCGCAAAACCCCCGTCGAGTCCAGGTCATCGGCGAGCGCTTCTGCGACCCCCGGATATTGCACCTTTACCGCAAGTAATATTCCATCGTGTGAAACCGCCGGATGCACCTGGCCAAGCGACGCTGCGGCGAGCGGTTCATCATTCCATTCCTTGAAAAGAGCGGATATCGGTTGCCCCAGCTCTGACTCGACGACTTGCCGGATGGCTTGCGGCTGTTCCGTTGGTGCGCGATCCCACAGCCGACCCAGAACTTGCTGCGCTTCCGGTCCCAGCGCCGATGCCCCCTGAAGATAGGCGCGCAGCTGGGCGATCTTGGCGATGCCGCCGCGCAGACCGGCTGCGGATCGATACAGCTCCTCGGCTTCGAGCCGCTCGGTCTGCATTTTTTCTGCTTCTTCATCGACGGTGCCGCTAAACACCTGGCGCAGTGACAGACCCAGCTTGCGCAGCCGCGTCGTCGCATCCAGAAGCAAACGTCTTTGGGAACGCTTCATGGCAAACCTGTTTTCGGTAACAGTCGAGGAGCCGCCGATGTTTCGCTAGCCCACCGCGACGGGCTGGGGGTTTTCGGCGCTGTGCGGGTTTTTGGCCGCAAACTGGAGCCGATACAGCCGGGCATATACACCGTCGTGCGCGAGCAGCTCTTCGTGACGGCCTTGCTCGACGACGCGGCCTTTGTGAAAGACAACGATTCGATCGGCGGCCTGAATCGTCGACAGCCGGTGCGCAATCACAAGCGCCGTGCGGTCTTTCATCACCGCGTCGAGCGCTTTTTGCAGCCGCGCTTCGGTATCGGAATCAACGCTCGCTGTCGCTTCGTCGAGGATCAGGATGGGGGCCTCACGGTAGACCGCCCGCGCAAACGAAATCAGCTGTCGCTCACCCGCCGAAAAGTTCGATCCACGCTCGTCGACAATCGCTTGCAGACCGCCGCGCCGTTCGATCATTTCGAGCGCTCCGATGCGCACAAGCGCCGCCTGAGCCCGCTCAGGATCGGGACTCGCATCGCCCATCGCAATGTTGGACAGCACCGTGCCTTGGAACAAAAAGACATCCTGCGGCACCACCGCGAACTGACGACGCAGCTCTTGCGGAGAATAGCTGCGGACATCTTTGCCCAAGACCCGGACTTGCCCCGCCGACGGCTGATATAGCCGCAGCACAAGCTGGGTCACTGTGCTTTTGCCAGCGCCGGTTGCCCCGACGAGCGCCAGCTTTTCACCGCGCCGCGCGAGCAGCGTCACATCCCGCAGCACCGGTACGTTGGGCTTGTAACCAAAGTGTATCCCGTCGAGCGCAATCCCTTCATCGGCCACTGCCGACGCGCTGGATTCCGCCGCCACGATTTGTTCCACATCGGTTTCATCCAGAAGCTGGAAAATCCGCTCGGCCCCCGACAGTGCGCTCTGCAGCACGGTGTAGCGCTGCGTCAGCATGCTGACCGGCTCGAAGAACTGCCGCAGGTACTGGGTAAACGTCACCACCATCGCAAATGAAATGGGCCGCGAGCCAAGCTTTTGCACGCCGACCCACCACAGCACGCTGGCCACACAAAGCGTCGACACCATTTCAATCGCCGCGTCGAGCACCGCTTCAAAGAAAATCGCCCGCTTGTTGGCGTCGCGAAACTGCACGTTGATGCCGTCGAACTCGCGCGCCATCTGTTCTTCGCGACCGTAGGCCTGTACCACCGCGATGCCACCGACCTGTTCGGACAAAAACGCATTGAGCCGCGCCGTCTTGGTCCGAATGTCGCGATACGCCCGCTTGCCGCCGCGCCGCACCCACGTCACCAGCGCACCGACGACCGGCAGCGCTGCAAACGCAATCAGCGAAAGCTGCCAGTCAAGCAGCAGCATCGCGACCACGATTCCGACCAGCATCAGCAAGTCACCCACGGCATTGAAGACGCCGAAGGCAAACAGCTCCGACACCGCATCGACATCATTTGTGCAGCGCGTCGTCAGTCTTCCCACGGGCGTCTTGTCGTAAAAGCGCATCGACAGCCCTTGCAGAAAGTGGAAGACGTGGCGACGCAGATCCGCCATCGACATCGCGCCGGCGAGCTGCATGCTGTAAATCTGCGCAAACGAAACAAACTGCGACAAAACGACCAGCCCGGCGAGGATTGCTCCGTCGCGCAGCAGCAGATCCGCCGCTTTGTCGCCAGCGTGCGCCACCACTTTTCCCATCAGGATCGGGCGCAGCAGGTTGATCCCAGCCACCGCGACGAGCGCGAGCAGCGACAAAACCACATAGCGCGCGTGCGGTTTGATAAACGGCCAAAGCCGGCTGAGAAGCTGAAAGTCGTAGCTCTTGTCGATGTTGTCTTCGTCGTGAAATGCCGCCAGCTTCTGTTCGGCGCGGCTCTTTTCGGGGGTTTTTTTCTTGTCGCTCATGGCCGCACCTCGCTGCCCGGCAGATCCGACGCACCGAGCGCATCCAGCTCGCTGGCCATGCGCTGTTCTTCGGCAAACGTGGCGTAAATGCCGCCTTGCGCCAACAGCTGTTCGTGGGTGCCGGATTCGACAACCTTGCCTTGATCAAGCACCAGAATGTGCTGGCAGCGGGCCGCCGCCGCGACGCGGTGGGTGATGAGCAAAAGCGACCGCTCCACCGCCTGTTTTTCGATGCTCTGCAAGATCGCGCTTTCGGTCTTCGCATCGACCGCCGACAGCGGGTCGTCCAAGATAAGCAGCTTCGGCTGCCACAGGAGCGCGCGGGCCAGGGCGACGCGCTGCTTCTGCCCGCCGGAAAGCTGGACGCCACGTTCACCAACGATGGTATCGAGCTGTTCGGGCAGACCTTGGACTTCTTCGAGAATCTGCGCCTCGCGCGCGGCTTGCTGGAGCCGCTGCTGCGACGAAGGCGAGTCCGGTTCGTCGAGCATCAGACCGATGTTGCGCGCCACGGTGGTCGAAAACAAAAACGCATCTTGTTGGGCGTAACCCACCGTCGAGCGCACTTCGCGCAGCGGCAGATCACAGACATCTTTGCCATCGAGCCGCACGGTGTTTGGCGGCGTCGGGATAAGCCGCGCCAAAAGCATCGCCAGCGTCGATTTGCCACTGCCGGTGCGACCGACAATCGCCAGCGATCCGCCCGCCGGCAGCGTGAAGCTGACGTTTGACAGAACCTCGCGGTCGCCGTAGCGGAACGACAGACCTTGCACTTGCAGCTCGCCGCGTGGCGGGTTTGGCAGGTGGTCTTTGCCGTCGAACAGATCGGGCTCTGCATCAATGATTTCGCACAGCCGGTTAAAGCTTA
>DAORGN010000090.1:0-18368 GCA_035340095.1 Pseudomonadota bacterium
ATCCAGGCCAAGGAGGGCTACCTCCTCATCGAAGTGAAGGAGGAGAAGTAGTCCCATGGGCACGCTGGTTTGTCGAATCGAACTCGACAAAATGACCGGTGCGAAGGTCACGATCGAAAACGAGGAAGGCAAGATCACGCAGACCATTCACATGGATGGGACGCAAATCTTGACCAAGGTGCAAGGCGAACAAGCGACGAGCACCATCGTTCAAGTGGCCGACGCCATCACCGTTACGGTGAAGAACTTCACGGTCGATGCAGAGACCATCACGCTCAAGTCGAGCAAAGCCTCGCAGTGGACCAGTCAGGACACGCTCGATATCAAGAGCACAAAAGCGATGACGGTCAAAAGTGATGCGACACAGGCTTTCGAGGCCGCGCAAGATGCGACGTACAAAGGAATGAACGTCGGCATCAAGGCCCAGAGCGGACTGACCGGAGAAGGGGTCAATACGGCGCTCAAGGGAACCGCATCGCTCAAGGGAGAAGCACCCCAAGTCGAGCTAAAGGCGACGGCGAGCGCCAAGATGGAAGGGGCGATGGTCGAAATCAAAGCACAGGGAATGCTGACCGCAGAGTCTTCCGGAATGACCACGCTGAAAGGGTCTCTGACCAGCGTGGAAGGATCGCTTGTGAAGCTGGGCTAAGCCATGACACGCGATGTAGTGGAAAAGCACTTGGTGACGGAGCTAAAGACGCTGGAAGAGTTCCGCCAGCGCCATGTCCAGCGTCATCCGCACAGCCGCGTCGAGCGCGAAGATCCCGATGTTCGACGGCTGATCGAAGCACTGGGATTCTTTTCGGTGCGAACACGGCTGGCCACGCTGCGCAATCTGCACGCAACCTGGCGCCGTCTGTTTGGGACGTACTTTGGCTATCTGTTAAAGCCGCTGCCCACGCGGCTGCTCGTCCAGGCGCAGGTGACGCCACGGATGGTCGAAAGCACACTGCTTGATGCAGGCAGCGAGCTGCGCGTCACCACGCAGAACGGACACGTTGGGTATTTCCGATCCAGCCACGAGCTGCGCATTGTCCCGATTACGCTGGAATCGATGCAGCTAATTCCGCTGCGCGGAGGCACGCGACTTGTACTAAACCTGCGCTCGCGCTTTCCGCGCACGGACGCGATCGGTGTCCTGCGGCTTTTCATCCATTACATTGATTCCTATGAAGCGTCGCTGCGCGTTCACTATCAGTTGAGAGCGCACACAAAGCGCGCCTTTGCAGTCTATGAAGACATCGTCAGCGACGAAACAGATGGGCCAGACTGCGGACTCAGCTTTGGTTCTCTGTTTCCGGAACCGCAGCAGCCAGACACGCGCAATCCGATTGCCAGAGTGCGTTCCTTTTTCCATTTTCCGGAAGAAGAGCTGTTTGTAAACGTGGACGTACCGCGCTCACGCAAGCCGTGGAGCCGGGTGGCACTGTGTTTCGATCTCGATGATGACTGGCCGAGGGATCCGCCGCCG
The DNA here is from genome assembly GCA_035340095.1 of Pseudomonadota bacterium. Taxonomy (GTDB): domain Bacteria; phylum Myxococcota_A; class Polyangia; order Palsa-1104; family JAEUJZ01; genus JAEUKA01. The sequence goes on from DAORGN010000090.1 coordinate 1,472, forward strand.
ACGCAGGACATGTTTCAGCTTTTTGTGGTGCCGGTGGAAAATCTCCGCAAGGAAAGCAGTGAACCGATCCACTGCGACGGAACCCAAGAAGCGTATGCGATTCGCCACAGCAGTCCCCAGCTGGGTTATTCCCTTGCGGAAGAGACCGGCGTGTTCCGCATCGATCCAGAAGGACTCCGTCCCCTGGAACCTGGCGTGCTGCACGCCTCAAGCGGTGCGATGGCGTATGAAGTCGAGGAACGGTTCGACGATTTACACAATGGACTGTTCCTTCTTGTGCGGCTCCCAGAAGCACTCCTAAAGCCGATGCGGCTGGTGGTGGAAGGTCTGTGGCATCAGCCCGGATTTGCCCGCGACGCGGTTGGGAAGTTGAAAATCACGCTTCCCAATCGCAACCAAGAAGGATTCCAGTTTGTCGCCAGCAGCGACGTGAGACCGTATTCCGAAACGACACTGGGACAGGACTCGATGGCGCTGTTGCGGCTGTTGGCGATGCGCATGAAATCGGTGCTGGATCTGCGCGAGCTCTTGCAGCTTCTTATCGTGCTGGGCAGCGTGAAGGACTCACCATTTCGCGATCTGCCACAGCGCATTCGCAGCATCAAAGTAGAGCTGGCCCCAGACAGTGCGATGCGCGGTTCGGGTCTGCGCCATGTCTATCGGATGACGTTCGATCGCTTCGATCCCGACGAAGAAGCCCTGGTGTGGACATTCCTATCCTATGTTCGCGAGCTGCTGGATGCATGGAATGCCGAAGCCACTGTGGATCTCCAAGTCGATGCCGGTGGTAGCAAGCTGCGCTTGCCGCTAAATCCAGGGGGTGCGGTCCGATGATGACGATTGAGCTGTGGAATGTCATCGTGTCAGCAGGAACGGAAGTGCGTCGATTGCTCGATCGCGCGCTGCCCCAAACATATGTCGCAGCGACGGCGCAAGAGCAGACCATGATGCTCAATGCCGGCACCGATGTGATCGGTCTTTTGCGCACAGAGCTGCGCCGCTATCTGGATGATCTGAAAGTGACGTTTCAGCGCATTTTGCCGGAAAAGGAAGCCGGCATGGTGCTGTACCCACTGGTGTTGCATTTCGATGAAATGGTGACGCGCCGCCTGTCGACCGCCGAGCAGACCCAGTGGCCACTTCTGCAAAAAGAGCTGTTCGACATGAACGATGGTGGCGATGTTTTTTTCGAGTTCGTGGAAGAGCGACTCAAAAAAGCATCCAGTCCGCCCCTGGTGTTCACTGTTCTTTACTACTGCTTAAGCGACGGATTCATCGGCAAGTTCGGACAAGACCCGGCCAAGGCCGCAGCGTTCAAAAAGCGCCTGTCGGAACGCATTCCGCTGCCCGAAATGCCGGGCAAAACGAAAAAGAAAAGACGCAAAGGTGAAGATGAAGAAGCCGTCCCCCTGCCTGGCAAAGTGATGCATCCCGCGGTGTACTACCTGGCAACCACAGGCGTACTGGTGCTTTTGTTTTGGCTGGTTGTTTCGATGACCAATCTCTAGCCGAAAGGAATTGTGAACATGTTCAAGCTAGAAGATGGTTTTGATGATGTCGCGGATGCGCTGGGCGACGTGGCAGAAGAAGAAGCAGAGGAACAAGCAGAGGAGTTTCTGGAAGACTTCGATGCCGACAATCTGCTGTCTCACTGGAACAAAAAGGACACCACGCAAAAGCAGCAGGTGATCGAAAAACGGAAGACGCGCCCGGTTCATGCAGGCACGACGATAAGGCAGCTACTTACGCAGCTTGACAGTCAGCTTCACAATCAGTTTGGTGATCGTGCGACGGTACTGCAAGTTCCGTTTGCGCGCGCCACCGCGATCCTGCGCGATCTGTTTCCACCCAGTTCGGCTCCCCCGATTGTACAGATGGATCATGATCCGCTGCAAAAGGAGCTGCACGACACACTCAACCAGCTAGAGGACATCATGGATGCACTCTTGGTTGAAGCCATGGTGAGGGCTTAGGTGGTGATGAGTCTGCTCGCAAGCGCACTCACTGCGCAGGGACTTTCGGGACTTGCCAGTCTGCAGGCCCCGGTGCCGCTTGATTTTGGCATGCTGCGGCTTCCTGTCTGGGTGTACTATGCGCTGGGAATCGTTGGCAGTCTGTCGCTTGTATTCCTGATCTACATGGCCTACGGATACATCCGCAGGCGACGGGATCAGGGAGATTCCAGACCAAGTGGTGGCAAAGATGCAGTGGAAGCCACCGCGCTGCGTGACATCTGGAATCGCTTTCATTCCGAGCTTCCCCGATCGGCGCGCGCCGCGGTTCCTAACTACCGGAGTTTTTTGGTACTGGGTCCAGCCAGCGCCGGGAAAAGTCACCTGATCCGGGCACGCATCGACTGGCAGGAACAGACCGGACAGCTTGTACCAAGCTACACCGCCGACCCGATGCTGCAGATTTACATCGGAAGTCGCGCACTGGCACTGGAGCTGTCTGCGCCGATTCTGATGTCGAATCAGGATACTGCGCGCGATGCGGTATCGAAGCTATTTTCCGCCGCGTTTGGCAGCCGCAATCCGACCGTTGTGGTGGTTCTCGACATAAGTGCGGTCATCCGAACCGATCCAGATACCCTGGCACATCAAGGACAGTCGATCCGCGCCAAGCTGAACCTGCTGGCAAAAGCACTCCGTTCACCGATTGAGACGCGACTTGTGCTGTCGCACATGGAACAGATCGAAGGATACTCTGCGTTTGCCAAGTATCTGAACCATGAACGGATTCCGCTTGAGCTGCCACTGCATCTTTTGAGCAATCGGGAAGGCGGTCTGGGAGAGCTTCTGCGCAGCTACGAACAGTATCTTCCGCATGCGCTCATCAACGTCAACGCCGATCAGTTCCGCGGCATCATCAAGTTTTTGCACAACGCGCCGCGGACACTCCAGCTGTTGGAACCGCTGATCCAGCCGCTGTTGCAAGCGAACCCTGCGTATCCAACGCCCCACCTGGAAAGAATTTATTTCCATGCGGGAGCCAAAGACGAACAGCTTGGGAATCCGTTTCATCTTACCCGCCGCGGTGAAGCAGGACGTGGACCACGGCCCATCATTTCGCTTGCTTGGTGGCGCGGACGAACCCATCTGGCAGTCTGCGCGGCTTGTGCCACGACGGCGTTTCTCATTCTGCTGGGTCTTGTGATCCGCCATGGTCGCAAAGTTCACAAGTCGGAAAACGCGGTCGAAGATTTTGCCAAGGCGGTCAAACGCGCCAGCGATTCCCTCAACCCATCGCTCGAGTCTGCCGCAGTCCGTGCCGCCGAACAGACATCAAGCCAGCTGATTGGCGCGCTGACCGGTGCAGATGAAAAGTGGACGCTGTATCGGCTCCTGTATCAAGACAACAAAGAGGAAACGCGCCAGCAGCACATCGAGACGATTCGCACCGGATATCTGCTGCCCGCCCTGGAAAAAGCGGCCAAGCTACATCAGCGCGACAAGCTGGTCTACACGCTTGCGGTGCTGTATGCCGACAAGGAAAACTCGCTGGGAGGACTCGTCAACACCCAGCCAGGAGAGTTTGCGCTGACCATCGGAATTCCCGAAAGCGTCATCCGCGACTACCTTGCATACTCCGAAGAGCCGTGGAAAGGCAGCCCGACCGTACTTAGCACAGTGCGCAGTGGGATTCGCAAAGAGCGCGGTGATTTGGTGACGGAAGAAGGTCTGTGGGCGGACTACTTTGACAAGGTGGAACGGGCCGTTCCACAGCAAAAGATAGGACCCGATGAACTGAAGCTTCTGCGCACAGGAGCGGAGCCGCTGCTTGCAACCATCGACGCAGTACACTCCTCGCTGAGTCTGTCGCGGGTGTTCCGGATGCTATCGGAAGAAACCCCGCTAGGTGACATGCTGGCCCAGCTATCGCATGAAGATCCAACGCTGGCGCCGCCACCTTGGCTGCGGGATCAGACCACCCCAATGCGGGCGATTCTGAAGCTGATTCACGACACCACAGCGGATCAGGTACGCAGCGGAAGACTCAACTTGTATCAAGTTCTTCAGCTGCTAACAGATGTCCGTTCTCGTCGAGACGGCGGTCTGGACAATCACTCCTTTGAGCTGCGAGGCCATACCTATTCCTTCAACTCGCGTGAGTTTCTGAATCTGCTGATGCGCAGCCGCAACCAGCAGGTTGTAAGCTCTCTGTTCGAGCGTCGTTCAAACGGAACCCGGCCCAGCGAGACATCGGAACTTGAACGAATTTCGCGCCGGATGGTGAAAAAGTGTCTGAAAAAATGCAACCGGATGTGCGATGCCGAATGCACGATTCCGGACATGAAGCGCTATTCTGATCTGCTGCGCAAACAGCAAAGCGGCGATAGTGAAAGTCCCACCAAGTCAGCAGGAGGACACGAGCGTCACAGTCGACGGCATCATCTGCGCGCAGGACATGCCGAAGATCGGGTGGTTTTGTCTCCGCGACTCGCTTCACTGGTTGGTGAAAAGGGAACACTTAGCGCAGCGTTTGCTGGTTCCTATAACAAAGCCAGCTTTGATCGTGACATCCGCCCGGTGCTGACCAAGCTCGACAAAGCGCTGGAAGATACGCCGGAACTTACGACAGAGGAACGCGATCTGCTCGCTCGCTATGTCGCAAACGAGTCAAAAAACTATGCACGCAGGTACTGCGAAGCACTCCTTGCACAGCACCGAAGCTATGTATTTCCCGGCGGTGGCGTAAGCTCAACCCACGCGGAACTGGTCGCAGCTGTGCTGCCCGGTGGATCGCTTTCCAGTCACCTGAAGTTGATTGCAGACAATGCCCAGCTTGGGGATTTGCAGTCGACCTATCTGCGTCCACTTGGCGAATGCATTGCGCTGTTTCAGCCGCTTGTGCGACTCATGACACCAGGGAAAGACGGCGCTTATCCGGGGCTAAAACCCTACGCGGAAATCTTGGGATCAATCGTCAAGGAACTGGATGCTGGCAAGCCCCCAATCGTTCCGGAAGATGGCAAAGTCACACCGCTTCCCGACATGCTGTCGCCGCTGGGTCGTGTCGCGCTCACGTCGCTGCAAGAGAGTCCGGCTGCGGTTGACAAACAGGTTCAGCAGTTTCTGGATGCAAACGGTCTGGCCGGTCCCCTGTCGGCCCCGTTTCAGGCCCCTGTGCAGCGCGTCGTGCGTTTGGGACAATCGGAAATCGAACATACATTGGCCGAGTATTGGCAGGCTGCGCTGCGTCCACAAGTCGAGCCCATGCTCGACAAGTTTCCGTTCAATCGCAGCGCGGAAGGAACAGTGGAACCGCGCGAGCTGGAGCAGCTAAAACCCGGTGAAGGTGCGTTCTGGGTCGCGTTCCGCAGCAAGTATGGACCTGTCTGTTTGGAACGCAGTGGTGAATTTCTGCCGCGCCGCTTTCCGCATGGCGCGCTCAGCTTTCCTGATGGAATGCTCGCGCTTGTGAACCAGCTTGGGAAGGTGTCAAAGACGCTGTATGGGAAAGATGGATCGCGCATTCCGCTCGATCTGCGGGTTCGTCCGCTGCCGCTCAGTGCCGTCGATGGTGAAATCCCCGGAACGCTGTCCTTTCTTTCCGCGGGAAAATCCGTGGTCTACGGCATCAATTCCGCGCCAACGCCACGTCCGCTGCAAGTTGCGTGGTGGCAACCGGATGCAGCCTCTGTGGGTCTGGAATACAGCACCGCAGACACCGGACGCAAACAGACGCAGTCGCTCGACGTGGGTGAGGTCAACTGGAGCTTTTTCCGCTTGCTTGCGCGCGGACAGACCAGCGAGCCACGGCTTGTCACCTGGACGCTTCCGGGCGACAGCGGACGCACATCACGCAGCATCAAGTTTGAGTTTGTTGATGATCCGTGGGCACCGCTAAAAATTCGGCGATAGGTTTTCCATGCAGCGACTTTTGATTGATTGCAAACGACTGCACCACCTGGCGCTGGGCCTATTTTTTTCGACGCTGTTTGGCTGTCTTCCGGGCTATCTGCGGCTCGACATTGTGGCGCCGGCGGGGCTCAATCAGGGGACTCCGGTTCACTTTGTGGTACGCGAAGTGGAAGTGAATCAGTACCGAACAGAGTCCTATGATTCCGTCGCCATGCTGGTTCCCAATCGCGACGCGAGCATCCTTCGGTCCAAAGTCCTGTATGCCAAAGACAAAGGCCTGACCGAACGGATGTGGATTAAGAGCGCCGGCAAGAAACCCATCGCCGTGTACTTTCTGTTCACCCAGCCCAAAGGTCCGTGGAAGATGCTGTTTGAACCCCCGATTCCGTACAGTGCCACCGTCGAACTGGACCCGAGCAGCATCAAGCCGAAAGCCCAGGGTGATCTGTCCGGTTCCGAGCGTCCGTTTTAGCGTCATGTCAAAATCATCAGGAGTCCGTGACCCAAACGGAATCACCCGGTTTGGTCCAGTGTGACTGTCCTATTTTGTTTGGGAGTTCATCATGGGAGTTCAGTGTTGTATGGGTGCGCAGATGATGTGTAGCTTCGGAGCCGCGCCGTCGACGCTCGTGGTTCTGCCGGCAAACAAAGTGCTCGCGACCACACCGGCTGCCAACATCATGGACAACAAACCGATTGTGAACATTCCACCGTTCGGAATGTGTATGTCGCTGGCCAATCCCACCGTTGCGTCTGCCACTGCGGCAGCGCTCGGAGTCCTGACGCCGATGCCGTGCATTCCTGTGACGACAGCCCCGTGGGTCGTTGGCTCACCGACGATTTTGCTCGGCAACATGCCAACGCTCGACAACAATTCCAAGCTGATGTGCAACTGGGGCGGCGTCATCCAGATCGTCTCCCCTGGTCAGTTCAAAGTGATGACCAAATAGCGCGGACTCACCCGGCCAACACGGCGCAGGTGTTGTTGCGAAGGTCGCACACAAGCGGCGAGCAGCAGTCGGAGTTTTGCGTGCAGCTTCCACAGCTTCCGGACTTGCAAGCTTGGCCGCCGCAGTCTTGGCACTTGGTACACATCGTCGATCCGCCCCCGCCACCCGATCCGCTCGGCGTGCACTCCTGTGATGCTTTGATGATCGCGATGTCGTGGTGAATCTGCACCTGCGCGCTCGGGTTGAAGCTGCCGACAAACAGCGCGCCGAATACTTCCAGCGGTCCTGATGTGACCAGCGCAGAGTTTGGCGCATAGACATTGCCGCCAAGCACGCTCCCCGCCGCGAGGTTTATGTTGCGAGCGCCCCCCATGTAAAGCCGGACCCGCGCTGGTGCACTTTTGTTACCGAAGTTGAGCGGAGCCGAGCTGGTCAAGCCACCGTTGATGAACAGATCCAGCTCGCCGCTTGGGCCCAGGTTCACGGTGAACGTGTCGGTCAAGTTGACGTCTCCACCGACGAACAGAGCCGTCCGTCCGGTGATGTTGAGCGTCACTTTGCCCTGGCCCCCGATCCGATTGAGGTAAAAGCGTCCGCACGGCAAGTCGATCGTCTGGTCGCCCGCAAAGTTGGTCAGCCGCGCCGGATCAAGCGGCACCGAAGCATTGTCATTGCTCGTCGCCCGCGCCGTGACGTACCCGGCAATGTCAAAAATGCTCGATGGTGAGCAGTCACACGGCGGTGCCACCGTGACCGCAGCGCGCGCAATCTGACCAATCGCCTGCGAGGTCGCGCTGAGCGTTCTGGTCGTCGGATACGTCAGTGTGCCGCCGATTTTTAAAAGACCGTTGCACTTGACGTCGCCGCCAATCTGCGCGTTTTTTGCGACGGTGACGTTGCCATTGCCCGACAGCGTATCGCCCAGCAAAAGGTCGCTTCCGACGGTCAGTTCGTTCAGCGTCAGAGCGCCACTGACTTGCAGTACACCACCAACGGAAAATTTGTTGCTGACGTTGACATTCGAGTTCATGCCCGCCGATCCGCCGTTGCCAAACGTCGTCGCTCCCGGCTGCGTACTGTCAAATGCATCAATCGCAATCGGTGCGCCCGATGAAAGCCCTTGGCACAGGCAGAGCCCATAGCGAAACGCCGCCGCCGCGACTTGTCCGGTACACCTTGAAACCGAACCGCTGCCGTCGCCCACCACAATCGGTGGCCCGCTGCCCGCGCAGTAACCGGGCTGGCCGGACATATCGCCACCCGTTCCGCCGCCGCCGGCCATGTCTTGTGTGCCGCCGCCGCCGGGACCTGCCGCATCCAGGTTGTCGCCGCCGACTTGACTGCCGTTACAGCCATGCAAAAGCGCGCCAAACAGGATTCCGGAAACGACGGTGGCAAACAGTGGCTTGCGATAGGTAGGGCGAACGTGGCGATCGATTTTGGTGTTCATACAGAAATTGTAGCTTCTGTAGAAAGTGGGCAAATACGTGTTCTCGACGAGAATTAGTTTCCCAAGTGCGCAAGCGAAGTTACTTCTTGTGCAGCACAAATGGGCTCGCTTGGCAGGCTGAAGGACAGGCAAGCGACTGGTCTTTTGCGGTCACTTTGCAGTGCGTCGCCGGGTTTTCCCCATCGCGCGGACACGTCACCAGATACAGCGTCTCGCGTCCCAGTTTTTCGTCGAGAACCACCGCACCTTCCAGCGCCTGTGCTTTGCCCGCCTCACGCGCTACGGCTGCCTTGTCATCTTGCGGCCAGGCCACGTACAGCGCACCGCTCGCTTCCACCCCGAGCACGCTGACCCGACTGGGCGCAGGCAAGTCGACGACAAAGCGCAGCGTGTCACCGGGCGCAAAGGAATCGCCGCTCAGCGCCTCGACGGCACGCTCGCCGACTTTGCGATAGACATGCAGCGCTGCACTGCCCTTTTCGCGCACGCCATCTGGCGCGGGCAACGTCGTCGGCTTGCCCGTCATAAGCACAACCGCTGCCACTGCTGAAACCGCCGTGGCCGATGTCACAAGCGCCAACAGTTTCGCCCAGGAAAAACCCCGGCGCGTCTGCGATTCCGATTCCGCCAGCTTGCGACGCACCCCGGCCAGCAGGGGCCTTTCATCGACATCCGCAAACGCCGAAAATCCGGCACGCCGCACGTCAAGACGCTGAGCACACGACGTACAAACCGCCAGATGCGCTTCCAGCTTGGCTTTGGGCTTGCCTTGGATTTCTTCGCTGTGCAAGCGATCCAACATCAGATCGGACGGACAGTCCGCCCCACCTGCGCGCAGCGATGCAAACGGCGCATCGGATGTTGGTTTGAGCGGTGAGTTTGGCGGCTGCATAAAACCCTCTTGGCGCGATCTGTTTCGTCCCTGCTGTCTATGACCCGCAGGCGAGCGGACTTGGGCAAGCAAACCGCATCACGGCCCCGCTGTCCGCTTCTTGGCCCAGCCCAGGAACCGTTCGATCAAGTTTCCGACGGTGCGCTTGCTCACCCCGAGCACTTCCGCCGCTTCTTCATGGCTCATGCCATCGAGATATACGTACACCGCGGCCTTGGCTTGCTGTTCATCGGCTTCGACGAGCAAGCGGCGCAAGAGCACAAGCTCTGCTGCCTGGGCCGAAGTCGCTTCATCGCCATCCGCAGCGACATTCTGTGCAAACAGATCACGTCGCCGTCCTCGATCGCGAATCTGGTTCAAACAGTAGTTTGTCGTGATCTGGTAAAGCCACGTCGACATGCTGCTGCGTCCGTCGAAGCTGTGCAGACCACGCATCGCCCGCACGAACACTTCTTGGGTCGCTTCTTCGGCATCTTCACGCCGGCCCAAAAGCCGCAGAGCACGACGGAAGACCATCGGACCATGCAGACGGAACAGCGCCCCTACGTCTTTGGCCGCAGATTCAGGCACAGTAGCAGTCAGCGTCACTTGCTGTGCCACCGACTGTCAAGTCCGCGAAAGCGCTTTTGTTTGTGGGAAGTGTGGGCGAAGCAAAACTACTGCGGCGACAGCCACGTCATCGACTTGTCGCAGTTCGACTGCGCAGACTCGATGGTTTTGTATTTGTCACCCATGTAGTACCAGTTGGTCTGCTTGCTGCCGTCGGCGAATGTCGCTTGGCAGCCGCCCCACATGCCGTCCGTCGGACACGTTTCGCCCTTCTGGAACACGCCGCCGACCCCGGTTCCACCGAGCGTCGCGCACAGCGCTTCTTGCGTCACCCACGTCGGATTCAGCGAGCCGCGCCAGTCGGTACACTGCGGTGTTTTTTCCCGCATGTCACAGCGCGCATTGCCGCCCCCACACGCCACCATCGTCGACAAACCAACAAAAAGAGTCATCACTTTCAGCGTCTTTGTCCACATTGCACAGTCACTCCTTTGCCAATCCCCCACGGGCCCCCGTCACCCAATGCCGGACCAGGCCCCCGAGGCAACCAGACATCATAGCGGCAACGTCGCCAAAGCGCGCCTGCGGTAATCCCGCGGTGTTTCACCGACGAACGATGCAAAGGCGTGGCTAAACGCACTGGAGCTTTCAAAACCGACCGAAAGGCCAATCATCGTGATGGACTGCTGCGGATCGGACAGTCGTTCCATCGCGGCCAAAATCCGCGCTGCGTGCAGATAGTCGTGCGGGCTCATCCCCAGATCGCTTTGGAACCGCCTGCGCAGCGTGCGTTCGGACAGCGCCGCCGCTTTCGCCAGGTCACAAACCCCAATCGGACGGCCCAAGTTGTCGCGCACAAACTGTGTCACCCGTCGCAGCTCGTCCGATGACGGAACCGGCAAACGGAACGGCAGCTTGGCGTTTTCACACAGCTCCAGCACAAGCAAGCTCAGGCTGACAAAATACGGACGCAGCAGCGGCAGCGACGGATCGGTCTTGTGATCCCAGCGCATCGCCGACAGCATCATTTCTCGCAAAAGCGGCGACACCGTGAACACCAGGCAGTCCCACGCAACCGGCCCGATCAGATCCGGCGTCACATAGACCGTGCGCAGCGACACAGGCCGATCACAGCGCACCCGATGCAGCGTTCCCGCGGACAGAAATGCAGCCCGCCGCGGCGGCAGCAAAAAGCTCGCGCGGTCGACGTCCAGGTGCATCACCCCCGCCACCGCGTACAGGATTTGGTGACGCGCGTGCTTGTGCCAGGCCGTGCAGAGCGGCGGAAGCTCATCGGACAGACCGAACGCCGGGGCCGGGACTGAATCAACAGAAATGCCAGACACGAGCGCAGCATAGTCGCCCGCGCACGTTCAATTTGCCCTTTTGTGGCGGCGCCGTTTCGTTATCGTAGCGTCCCATTCCGCAAGGAGGTGCGCATGTCGCTTTTTCAGCAGGTCCGGCTCCGGCTTGCCTCTCTGTTTCTCGTCGCCAGCGTGTCAGCAGTCGGCTGCGGCGACTACAGCGTTTACGACGGCAAAATCTCTGATCCGTGGGACCCCGGCCCGCGCAAAGAAGGATCGGGATACGGATCGGGATCAGGGTCGGGCATGCCGCCGCCACCACCGCCGATGTGCGATGTCAGCGATCGCCGCTGTGACTTTGAATTTGTCTACAAAGGCATGGGCGGCGCGACGACCAAAGGCGACGAAAAAGTCGTCGAGCTGCGCGGCGATTACCGAACCAATGGCTGGAACATGGGCGAAGCGCTGTCGTTCGACGGCAAAGTCTGGCGGCTCAAGACCACCGTCCCGTGGGTCACAAAGTACCTGTACAAGTTCCGCATCGTCGACGCCACTGGCAAGGAAAGCTGGATCGCCGACCCCGAAAACCCAAACAAGGAATCGGACGGTTTTGGCGGCTTTAACTCCGTCGGCAGCGGCGTCACTTGCGCAACCTACAAATGCGAAGCACCGCCGCCCAAATGTGAAGCCACCGCGGGCAGCTTTGACTGGCGCGACGCAGTGCTCTACTTCGTTTTCGTCGATCGATTCTTCGACGGAAATCCCGCCAACAACATCCCGTACAGCGGTGGTGGTGGCGTCGATCCGTCGGCCAACTGGAAAGGCGGCGACTGGGCAGGACTGCTCCAGAAGCTCAAAGACGGCTACTTCGAATCGCTCGGCGTCAACGCGCTGTGGCTCACCGTCCCGATGGACAACACCGATGCGATAGGTCTGGGCGACGACGGACGCAACTACACCGCGTACCACGGCTACTGGCCGCGCGATCTGTCCAAGCCCGAACGCCGCTTCGGCACCGAATCCGAGCTAAAAGCCGTCGTCGCGGAAGCCCACAAACGCGGCATCAAAATCGTCATCGACTACGCGATGAACCACGTCCACAAAGACTCGCCGGTGTACGCCGCCAACAAGAGCTGGTTTAACCCGCTCGACCTAGGAGGCGGACGCCAGTGCATCTGCGGATCTGCCGACTGTCCGTGGGAAGGCAGCAAAGCCACCGTCTGCTGGTTCCGCGACTACCTGCCCGACTTTGACTTTACGAACACCGCGGCGCGCACGTTTTCCGTCGACAATGCCCTTTCGTGGATGAAAAACTACGAAATAGACGGCTTCCGTCTCGACGCCGTAAAGCACATCGAACAGGTGTGGCTGACCGACCTGCGCGACCGCATCACCAAAGAAGTCGAAGGCGTCACCAAACAGCACATCTACCTTGTCGGTGAGACGTACACAGGCGATCGCAACCTGATCAAATCGTTTGTCGATCCGTGCAAAAAGCTCGACGGCCAGTTCGACTTCCCGCTGCGATCAGAGCTTGGCAGCAAGGTGCTCTTGCGCCAGGGCAAGATGCAGGATCTGGTGAACTTTATGGACTCGAACGTGGGCTTTTACGGCACTGGGCTCAACTCGACGTTCATCGGCAACCACGATGTGCCACGCTCGATTCACCTGGCGCAAAACACACCGCTGTGGAACGACATCTGGGCCGGCGGCAAAGACAAAAACTTTGATCCAAACCGCCCCGGCACCGTCACCGAAAGCGAAGCCTATGAACGGCTTGGGCTGTCGATGGCGATTCTGATGACAAACCGCGGCGTCCCGCTCATCTACTACGGCGACGAGATCGGTCTGGCCGGCGCGGGCGACCCCGACAACCGCCGCATGATGGACTGGAACGCCGGCGGCTACAACAGCGGCCAAAAGTGGCTGCTCGACCGGATGAAAAAGCTCGGCGCGATTCGCAAAGCCCACAGCAGCCTGCGCCGCGGCACCCGCACCACCCTGTCGCAGTCCGACGACACCTGGGCGTACAGCATGGTCGACGGAACCGATACCGTCTACGTCGCGGTCAATCGTTCGGATTCGGCGAGGAGCGTGTCGGGTCTGCCGGCCATGGCGCTTACCGATCAGGTCAGCGGCGCAAGCACAAGCGGCCCGACCATCACCGTCCCCGCCCGTGGCTTCGTCATCCTCGCCAAATAGCCTCGAAAAGCCCCCACGCGGTGGGCGGGTCGCGATATAAACATCTCTACGATGTCTGTGGTCTCCACCTCTCCCGCTGCTTCCTTAAAAAAGCATCCTCTGGCGAGCCCGCACCGTCGGGCCAAGATTGTCTGCACCATTGGCCCGGCCAGTCGCACCCCGGAAGTGATTGGCCACCTCATCGACGAAGGCATGAATGTCGCGCGGCTGAACTTTTCGCACGGCAGCGCCGATGATCACCGCCGCACCGTCGAAGCCGTCCGCGCCGAAGCGCACAAGCGCGGCAAAGCCGTGGCGATTTTGCAAGACCTGCAAGGCCCCAAAATCCGCGTCGGCAAGATCAAGACCGGCACCGTGCTTGAAGCCGGCACAGAGTTCATCCTCACCACCGAGGAGATACTGGGCGACGCAAACCGCGCCAGCGTAACCTACGAAGGTCTGCCGCGCGATGCCCAGCCCGGCAATGTGCTCCTGCTCGACGACGGACTTTTGCAAGTCGAAGTGCTGTCGATTGAAGGAAACGAAGTCGTCACCCGCGTGCTCGTCGGGGGTCCACTGTCCAACAACAAAGGCATCAACCTGCCCGGCGTCAAAGTGTCCGCGCCGTCGATGTCCGACAAAGACCATGCCGACCTGATCGTCGGACAAAAGCTCGGTGTCGATTTTCTGGCGCTGTCGTTTGTCCGTTCAGCCCAGGACATCCACGACGCCCGCGCCGCCATTTTGGCCGCCCGCAAAGACATTCCCGAAAGCCAAAGCCGTCCGCCGACGCCGATCATCGCCAAGATCGAAAAACCCGAAGCCGTCGACCGACTCGAGGAAATCATCGAAGCCGCCGACGGCATCATGGTCGCGCGTGGCGATCTGGGCGTGGAGCTCGGCCCCGAAAAAGTGCCGCTCGTGCAGAAGGCCGCGATTCAGCTTGCCAACGCACACGCCAAGCTGGTCATCACCGCGACGCAAATGCTCGAATCGATGACCCAGAATGCCCGCCCGACCCGCGCCGAAGCCAGCGACGTCGCCAACGCCGTCATGGATGCATCGGATGCGCTGATGCTGTCGGCTGAATCGGCTTCGGGAAAATATCCGCTGCTCGCCGTCCGCACCATGGACCGAATCATCCGCGAAGTCGAGCAGAGCGAGCGCTACTTTACGATCATGCGCCAGCTCGAGTGGCCGATGATTCGCGTCACTTCAAACGCCGTCGCCCACGCCGCCGTCGTTGCCTCGCGTCTCGTCGAAGCCCCGGTCATCGTCGCGCTGTCCAATTCCGGCGGCGCCGCCCGCCTTTTGTCCGAATACCGCTCTGAAGCCCTGGTCGTGGGCATGACTTCCAGCGTCGATATCTACAACCAGCTTGCCGCCTACTGGGGCATCCTGCCGATGATGGCGCCGCAGGCCGAAGACGAAACGACGATGATTCGCGCCGTGCTGAGCCTGGTCCGCGACCGCGGCCTCGCCAAACCCGGCCAGCACGTCATCCTCACCATGGCCATCCCCTTCCGATCTGGTCTTCCCACCAACACCATGCAAATCCACCGCGTCGAATAGTCCCGCGATCCCCTGCTTCTTTTCGAGCGTAGAAATTGCGATGTGGGCCCAGATTGTGATAGGCCCCATGCAGGCATGCTTGCGCCGACCATTCCGATAGATCAAATCGCCCCCGAGGCTCAAAAGGTGATCCGTCACCTTGTCCGCAGCGGACATCAGGCCTATCTCGTCGGTGGCTGCGTGCGCGATCTGCTGCTCGGTCGCACACCCAAAGACTTCGACGTCGCCACCGATGCCACCCCGAGCGAGCTGCGCGAGCTGTTTCGCAACTGCCGCATCATCGGTCGCCGCTTCCGTCTCGCCCACATCATTTTTGGGCCCAAGATCATCGAAACGGCGACCTTTCGCGCCAATCCTCGCGAAGATGAAGACGGCCAGCAGGCGACCGACGAACTGTACATCCACCGCGACAACGTCTTTGGCACCGCCGAGCAAGACGCCCGCCGACGCGACTTTACGATAAACGGTCTTTTTTACGACCTGCCCGCCGAAAAAGTCATCGACTACGTCGACGGCCTGCGCGACCTCGAAAGCCGCTTTGTCCGCACCATCGGCGATCCCAACGTCCGCTTCCGTGAAGACCCGGTGCGGATGCTGCGCGCCGTCAAGTTTGCCGCCCGGCTCGGCTTCGACATCGAAGACACCACCTATCGCGCCCTGCTCAGCCACGGCAAAGAGATCGAAAAAAGCCCGGTTCCGCGCGTGCTCGAAGAAATCTTCCGGCTTCTGCGCGGTGGAGCGGCGATGGAATCCATGGTGCTGCTGCGGGAATGCGGCATGCTCGACGTGCTGCTGCCCGAGGTCACGCCGCAGCTTGCCGCGCACCCCGGCCTGCTCGATCCGTACCTGCACGCCATCGATCGCAGCGTCGAAAAAGGCGATGTCCCGGTCAATGCCGTGCTCGTCCTTGCGCTGTTTATGCCAAAGCTTCTGCCACTGTTTGAAGCCGGCGAAAAGCGGCAAGGTCTGTCTGTCGATGCGCTCAGCGACGTGCTTGTGCCCCTGTGCAGCCGGCTGAAAGTCCCGCGTCGCGATGTCGAGCAAGCCAAAAACCTGCTGATTGTGCAAAGACGCATCGCCCAGGCGCGCACCCGTGGGGGCAAGCTGCCGCCGTCCGTTTTGCACCGCGAGGAGCTGCGTCCGGCGCTGGGTCTACACGCCCTTGTCTATCGCTGTCAGCGTCAAGCCGAGGGCGCAAGCGATGCAGCCATCGACAGCGAAATCGCCGCCTGGCCGCTGCCGGGACCGTTCTTCCTCGGTGCCGGGGACAGCGCCCGCAGCGAGTTCGCCCCCGAGCGTGAGTTCCGCCGCGATGACCGTCGCCGCCGCAGTCGCCGTCCCGAAATCGACGATCTCGCGCCCCGCCCTCGCCTGCCCGAAGTCAGCTCGCCCGAAGCGGGCGTCACAAATGAACGCGCTGCAAGTTCTGGCGATGACGAACCGCTCCTCGATGATGAAGAAGCCGCGCTTGCCGCCTTCGTAGCCGCCATGCGCAGCGGTCGAGACGACGACTAGCGAGCGGTCGACTGGCGCCTGGGTACGACCTGGTGCTACGGTTCGCACATGGCATCGGCTTCGACGCAGACCCCAAAACCGCACCTGGCCACCTTCGCGGACCTTTTGCGCATCCCCGAGGATCGTCGTCGCCATGAAATCCTCGACGGCGAAATCATCGAAAAAGCGCTGCCACGCTGGGAACACGGCGTAGGTCAGACCCGTGCTGGTGAGCTTTTGCGACGCTTCAACCGCAAGCCGAACGGACCAACGCGCCCCGGCGGCTGGTGGATACTAACCGAACCGACGATCCAGCTTTCACGCCACGAACTCGTACAACCGGACCTGGCGGGTTGGCGACGGGATCGCGTACATGATGAACCGCCGAGCTACCCCATCACCCTGCGCCCCGACTGGGTGTGTGAAATCATGTCCGATGGCGACGCGCGCAGACGCGACGGTCTGCAAAAGCGCCGCATCTATGCCGACCACGACGTCCCCTTCTACTGGCTCATCGACACAGAGCGCGAAACCCTCACCGTCTTGTCCCTTACCGAAGAGTGCTACGTCGAGCAGCTCACCGCCTGCCGCACCGACCGCGTCCGCGCCGCTCCCTTCGACGCACTCGAACTCCAAATCGG
>DAORGN010000091.1:0-18309 GCA_035340095.1 Pseudomonadota bacterium
CAGTGATCGGCTGCGGCGGCGTGGGCATGACGGCGGTGGCGCTGCTGTCGGCCATTTTGGCTTTCGAAACCGTGTGGAAGCTGTACAGCGTGCCGGTGTCGAACATCGCCGTCGCCTTGGGGGCGTTCGGATAGACGGTGAGGATCATGAAGACCCGCCGCGGTGTGTTCGGGCTGGTGGGGTCATTGTCGACCCATGAATAGAGGTCGGCGATGTCTCGCGGGCCATACAGCGTGCCGAGATCGGTTGTCATCTTGGCGGACATGTCCGCGTGATCACTGGCCTGGGCGGTTGGGGTCAGCGCCCCGCCGGTGGCCAGAGCAAGGGCTAGTGCCCACGTCTTCGCGCTCATGCTGGGTCTCCTGTCTAAAGCCTCGTCGCTAGGTCGAATACAGACTTAGGTCGTATCAGCTTATCACAGGTGGCTTTGCGGGAAGAAACTCGATTCGTCGCACACTTCGCCGCGTTGGCGGGGATGCCCGGAACGGCTTGTCTTGTCGCATTTCGCGATCGCGGTGAGCCATGGCGCGCTTTTTTGGACAGAGTGCTCGACGAAGCACCAAAAATATTGGGGTGAAGCGGCAGGTTGGCTTACATAAGCGCAAGAAAACCTTCTTCTTTCCGGTCGCGGTTGCGCCTCTGTTTGAGTAGGCTTGCGCCGATTCACCGGCCCAACACACTAAGGAGTCTTACATGACCCATCGTCGTCAAACACTCTCTTCACACTTTGCCAACCGGGGACATCGGCCCCTTTTGTGGGCTGGGACATTCGCGCTTTGTGCGGCCCTTCTGTCGAGCGGCTGTGGCCATCCCGAGGACTCGCTGGTCCACGATGAGGGCGGGGCGCTGTCTCCGCTGGGTTTTGGTGAAGCCAAGCTGGCGCAGGACGGCACCCCGACGTATCTGTCGGGTTCGATGACCGGCCAAGTGGCGACGCGGATCACCACGGTCGAAAGCGCGGCAGCGGTCCTGACGCAGGGGGCTTTGGCGTCGAGCTATCGACTGGCGAAAGAAACGACGCTTTCGCTTGTGTCGGATCGCAAAGACGAGCAAGGCAATCGCTACATCAAGCTTCAGCAGAAACACGCGGGTCTGCCGGTTCTCGGTCGGCAGGTGGTGATGCAGCTTGGCACCGATGGGACGCTTGAGGGTGTCCTTGGTCGGCTGGCGCCTGAGCTTGTGGTTTCGGAAACCGCGGGTCTGTCGGCAGAATCGGCGATCGCCATTGCGCTGTCGTCGCGAGGAACGGGCCGGGCGGTGACGACTCCAGTTCTGTCGGTGTTCATCGATGCCGGCGGGGCGGCGCGTCTCGCATACGAGGCACGGGTCGATTATCAGTCCCCCGAAGGTCGCAAGTTCGATCGCATGATCGTAAGCGCCGTCGACGGACAGGTCCTGCTTTCGCACTCGCTTATCTACACTGCGCTCGGACGCGAGATTTACGATCTCAAGAAAACCTGCCTCAAGGACGGCTCGGAGCTGCCGGGCACGCTGCTCTGTCGCGAAGGCGGAACCACCACCGATGCGTCGGGCACTCGCGCCTACAAGGCCAGCGGCAACGTCTACTGGTTTTACAACAAGATGTGGGGACGGGATTCCTACGACGACAAAGGCTCGAAGCTGATGTCGAGCATTCACGCCACGTTTGATACCGGCATGGGATGCAGTGGTGAAAATGCGGCCTGGATTCCCGATCCGTTCAACCAGATGGTGTATGGCGACGGTGGTGCGTTTGGGCTGACGCTCAAGGATCTGACGCTCGGTTTCGATGTCGCGGCGCACGAAATGACGCACGCAGTGACGGCGGCCACGTCGAATCTGGAATACCTGGATGAGTCGGGCGCGCTCAACGAAGCGATGTCCGATATCATGGGCGCAGCCGCAGAGTCGTGGGTTGCGTCGGGCGGCGGCATGGGTGGCGGTCCAGCGACGTGGACGACCAGCGCGAACACCTGGAAAATTGGTGAGGATGTCGCAGGTCTTTTGTTCGCGTCGATCGGCGCGCTGCGGCTCATGAACGATCCGACCAAGGACAACATGAGCAAGGACTACTACCCCGAGCGCAACATGCCCGGTTCGGCGGACAACGGTGGTGTTCACACCAATTCCGGCATCGGCAACCTGGCGTACTATTTGGCGACGATGGGCGGCAAACACCCGCGCGCCAAGACCAGTGTCGAGGTCAAGGGCATCGGCATCGACAAAGCGACGCGGATTTTCTACCTGGCCGATACGATGCTGTTCACCGACAAGACGACCTTCCAAGAGGCGCGTTACGCGACGGCGAAAGCTGCCGAGCTGCTCTATGGTCGTTGCAGCACCGAGTGGCTGACGATGCATCATGCCTGGGATGCCGTTGCTGTGCCGGGTGATTGGCAGCCGTGCGTTCGTCCGCGGCCTCCTCGCTTCTAAGGAAACATGCTGGAAAAAGTCGACCCGACCGTGGCTGCGACCGCTCCTGTCCTCGTCGATGACCCGTTTTGGGGTCCACGGCGGGGCGGGGCGGCGCCTGAGCCTCTTTCTGTTTCGTCGTTTGCCGCCTTTTGGACGACGCCAGAGCCCGAAGTTCCGGCTCCAGCCGTCGCTCCGATCGAGGCAAGCGATGCGCAACCGACTGTGAGCCCGCTTCCTGCTTTCGCACAAGTGAATCAGGCGGTGACGCCGCTGGAAGATCCGCCGTGGTGGAAAGTTCCGCCGCAGATTCCGGCAGAGCTACAGGTCGACTTTGGCATCGAGCTAGTTGCCGGCAAAGCACCGCTGTCGTCTGACGACATCCTCGAGGTGGCGCGGGCATTTTGGTCGACGCCCGACGATCGTTCGCCGGCGCTGCGTGGTCAGGAAGCGGCGCTGGACAAGAGCAAAGCCGCCAAGCTGAAAGCCAAGGCCAAGCCCGAAGGTCCAGCACCCAAGAGCCCGCCGGTTGAGCTGCCGTCGATCGAGGAAGAAAAAAACCCGGTCATGCGGCGGATCATCCGTCGTCTCCAGCGCCAGTTCGGGCTGTCGGGTTTCCGTCCGGGTCAGGAAACCGCGATTCGTGCGCTCGTCGAAGGTCGCGATGTTCTGGGCATCATGCCGACGGGTGCCGGCAAGTCGCTTATCTATCAGCTCACCGCGTTTGAGCTGCCGGGCGTGACGGTGGTTGTGTCACCGCTGCTGGCGCTGATGCGCGATCAAGAACAGAAGCTGCGGCGGACGGGTGTGGTTGCGGCACGGCTTGATTCGACGCTGACCACCAAAGAAACCAACAAGACGCTCGACGACATCGAAGAAGGCAAGCGCAAGCTGATCTATGTGACGCCGGAGCGGGCCGCGTCGGGCAACTTGCTCGAAGAGCTGGGCGGACAAAAAGTCAGTCTGTTTGTCGTCGACGAAGCGCACTGCGTGTCCGAATGGGGTCATGACTTCCGACCGTCGTACTTGTTCCTGGACAGGGCGTGCGAGCAGCTCGGGCGGCCCCCGATTTGTGCGCTGACAGCGACGGCAACTCCCGAAGTTGCGCAGGACATCATTTCGCAGCTTGGTTTGAAAAACCCCGAAGAGACGCACACCGGATTTGATCGTCCGTCACTGCACTTCGAGGTCCGCGAAACATCCGACGAAAAAACCCAGGTCAAACGGCTGCTGCGCCTGATTCGCAAGATTCAGGGTTCCGTGATCATCTATTGCTCGACGATTCGTACCGTCGAAGCGATCGCCGGAGCGCTGCCGGTGCTGGGCCTGAAAGTTGGCATGTACCACGGCAAAATGGGCAAAGCCGAGCGTGACGCGGCGCAGCTGGCGTTTATGCGCAACAACCCGCGCATCATGGTCGCGACCAATGCGTTCGGTCTGGGCGTCGACAAACCCGACATTCGCGCCGTCATTCACTACAACATGCCGGGCTCGCTCGAGGCGTATTACCAGGAAGCGGGTCGAGCAGGCCGCGATGGCCGTCCAAGTCGCTGCATCCTGCTTTACAACCCAGAGGACGAGCAGGTTCAGAGCTTTTTCGTCGCTGGGAAGTATCCAAATCGCAGCGATGTGCTCAATGTTTGGAAAGCGCTGCGCAACGGGGCCGACAACTTGCGGGAACTGGCGCTGGCCGCTGAAACATCCCAGTCCAAGGCGCGCGTCGTCCTCGGGATCTTGAAAGAAATGGAGCTTTCGCAAGAAGGCCCAAACCAGAGCTTTACTTGGACTGGCAAAGAAGCCGACGAGCTGTCGCTGGGCCGCGCCGCCGAGTCATATCGCAAGCGCCGCGAAGGCGATCGCAGCCGTGTCGGCGCCATGATTCAGTTTGCCCGCTCGACGCGCTGTCGGCTTCAGCTCTTGCTGGAGTATTTCGGTGAAAAAGCGCCGCCGCTGTGCCGTCGCTGTGACAACTGTCTAAACTACGGTGACGATGCCGCGGTCGAGCGAGCCGGTCAGCTTGCCGCACCGCTCGACAATCTCGATGAAGACGAGTCGACATCGCGCATTGTGGAAACCGCCAAAGCCGAAACCTCGGCGGCACCGAAGCCGCCCCGCAAAGACTCGCTGTTCTTTTAGCCCACCTGTTTTCCTTTCTTTTCGCCGAGCGAGGTGTGCCTTGTCGCTTTGCTGGTCCCGCGCTGTTCTTTCGTGGTCGTTTTCCCTGCTGGCGCTTTCGGTCTGTGGCTGTGCGACGCCGCAAGAAGTGACGCAGACGGCGGTTCCGCCGCCGCAGCTTGCGCTCGACGAGATTCCGCTCCAAATCACCCAGCGCTGTCCGGGCGATCCGGCGTGTCCCGATGAGGGTGATGGACGCCTGTACGCCGGTTTTGCCAAGCGCGATGTGACACCGCAGATCGAGCCGTTTACCGATACAAACGGCAATGGTGTCTATGACGACGGGGAGCCCTACGAAGACAAAAACAAGAACGGCACATTCGATGCGTATTGGATTGCCGGCTATGACAGCGGACGGCTGGCGACCGGGGTCAATGATCCGGTCTGGGCCCGCGCGCTGGCGCTGCGGCAAAACCAGACGACGGTTGTGGTCGTGGCGGTCGATACGCTCGGGCTGTTTCGCGATGAGTTCGATTACGTAAATAAGCTGATCGATAAGCGTTTGGGAATCGACCTGCTGCTGCTGCACGGTACACACGTCCATGAGACGGCGGATCTGACGGGTGGCTGGGGGCCGGACGACTTTACAAACGGCGTCAACAACGCCTATCGGCAAAAAGTTCACCAGGCGATTGCGGATGCCGCGACGGAAGCGGTGGCCAATCTGCGGCCTGCGCGGATGACGCTCGGTTCGATCAAAGTGCAAGATCCCGACGGCAACATGAAGCGCTATGTCTTTGACTCGCGCGATCCGGTCGTCATCAACAACGTGCTGCACACGATGCAGTTTCTGGATGTCAGCACGACGCCGCCGCAGCCGATTACCACGCTGGTCAACTGGTCAAATCACCCCGAGGCTGCGGGCAGCAAAAACAAGCTCATCTCATCAGACTTTGTTCACTATCTGCGGCAGGAGCTGGAGCAAAAAGGCGCTGGGCCAGTGGTCTACGTTTCGGGATCGATTGGCGGTCTGCTGGGGCCCGGACATGCGGCGCCGCTCGACGAGACGGGGACTCCGGTGACGGAAGAGGGGCTGAAAAAAGCGCAGGCGCTCGGGCATGAAGTGGCGCGCTTTGCGCTTACGGCGATGGCTGATCCGGGCAACCTTTCGGTCGAAGGGAAAGCGGCGCGGCTCAGCTTCCGGTCGACGGAGTTTAAGACCCACATCGAAAACCAAAAGTACCATCTGGCGGCGATGCTCGGGGTGTTTAAGCGCAAGTTTTGCTGCTTCGATGACACCCGTCCGCTGTCGGAAGAGAACATTCCTTCCGTCGAAACGCTGGTGGCCTATCTGCGCATCGGGCCAGCATCAATCATTACCAATCCAGGCGAGCTTACGTCCGAGCTGTTTTTGGGCGGCTACGATGGGTCGCTGGCGGGCACCTATCCTTTGTTTGATCCGCGCAAAGCCAATGCGCCGGACCTCTCGCTGGCTCCTCTGCCTCCGTATCTCATCGATCGGATGCACGGAGTTCGTGAACATCGGATGACGTGGGGACTGACGGGCGATTTTCTCGGCTACATCTTGCCGCGCTATCACTTTGTGCTGTCCGAAAAGAGACCCTACATCGATCAAGCCAAGGGTGATCACTACGAAGAGACGAACTCGATTGGACCGCGCGCCGAGGCTGAAATCGTCGGTACGATGCGGCAACTGGTGGAATCCGATCGCGAGTAAGACGTGCCGTACCATCTGTTTGAACCGCTCCCAATCGGTCCCATTGTTCTGCGCAATCGCACGATTCGCGCCGCGGCGTTTGAAGGAATGGCGCACGGACACAATCCCACGCCACAGCTTGTTTCCTATCATCGCGCAGTGGCCGCGGGTGGAATCGGAATGTCGACGGTGGCGTATGCCTCGGTGACGCGCAGCGGGCTGTCTTTTCCGCACCAGCTTTGGTTGCGCAAAGAGATCATTCCCGAGCTGTCAGCGCTTGTGCAGGCCATCCATTCCGAAGGCGCGCGGGCCGCGATACAGATAGGCCACTGCGGCAACATGGCCCAGCGGCGTGTGATCGGTGAAAGACCAATGTCGGCGTCGGCAAAGTTCAATCTGTATGGTCCGAACTGGCCGCGTGCGATGGACAAAACCGACATCGCAAAAGTAGTCCACAGCTTTGGTCAAGCCGTAGAAATCGCGCGCGCAGCGGGCTTTGATGCGGTCGAAGTCCACGCAGGACACGGCTATCTGATTAGCCAGTTTCTGTCTCCGCTCACAAACCGACGCAGCGACGAGTATGGCGGCTCTCTGCGCAATCGGATGCGCTTTTTGCAGCAGGTGATTTCAGAAGTCCGTCACGCGGCCAAAAGTGATCTCGCAGTGCTTTGCAAAATGAACCTGCGCGATGGCGTAAAAGGCGGACAAGACCTTGAAGAGGCCGTCGAAATCGCCCAGCTTTTGGAACGTGAAGGCGCCGATGCGCTGATTCTGTCCGGCGGCTTTGTGAGCGCGGCACCGATGTACATTATGCGCGGTGAAATGCCGACCGATGTGATGTCTCGGCTGATTGAAAATCCGCTGCTGCGCTGGCTTTTGCGCCTGTTTGGTTCGCAGCTGATTTCGTCGGTTCCGTACCGCGACAACTACTTTCTTGAAGATGCGAAAGTGGTTCGCGGTCAGGTGAAGTTGCCACTCATTTGCATTGGCGGGGTGGTGTCACGCGCTGCGATTGATGAAGCACTGGCCGCGGGTTTTGAAGGCGTTGCGATGGCGCGCGCGCTGATTTCTGATCCGGCCTTTGTTCGCAAGCTGGCCGATGAGGAACGAGCGGTATCGAACTGCGATCACTGCAACTACTGCGCGGCACGAATTTACACCCGCGACATGGCGTGTCACTTGCGGCAAGAACCAGAGCCGCAGCTGCAAGCGATTTGCAACAAAAGAGGATGGCATGTCCGTGTCTCTTCGTAAGACGGCGCTTGTCACTGGAGCTTGTTCCGGAATCGGTCGCTCGCTTGCACAGGGGTTGGCGGCGCGCGGGTACGACTTGGTCCTGGTCAGCAACCGTGATGTTCCGCTTTCCGAAGCCGCCAAAGAGCTGTCTTTGCAGTACGGAATCACCGCGCTGTCGATTCCCATGGATCTCTCTTCTGTCGACGCTGCCGAATCGCTTTTTCAGCAGGTTTCGCAGCGTGGCATCGAGATCGAAGTCCTGGTCAACAACGCCGGCATTTTCTTTTTCGGAGAGGTTGCAGATGCCGATCCCGTGATCGCTTCGCGGCTTGTGCGGCTCTGTGTCCTGACGCCTTCGCTTTTGTGTACGTACTTTGCAAAAGGAATGCGAGCTCGACGGAGCGGACGCATTTTGATGGTGTCGAGCATTTCTGCGTTCCGTGATTTTCCGGGCATCGCGTACTACGGCAGCAGCAAAAAATATCTGCGCGGTTTTTCGCAAGCGCTGCGCAGCGAGCTGTCTGTGTACGGTGTCTCTGTGACCTGTCTTTTGCCCGGTGCCACCGCGACCTCGCTGTACGATCCGAACGTAGTTCCCGTCGAACTGGCGAAAAAACTGGGCGTCATGGCCGACGCTGATTCTGTGTCCGAGCAAGGCCTTGCGGCGCTGTTTTCCGGACAAGCAGAGTGCATTCCGGGGGCTCTCAATCGTGTGCTGTCCCAGCTTGCCGAATCGACGCCGCAGCCGCTGATTGATCTGCTGCGTCGTCACGCGCCCTGGCTGCCGCCCAAGTAGTCCGAAGCTCCGGTGCGGCCTGCGGACTTGCCCCCGTTCGAGGCGGAAAGTGCGCGCTTGCCTCGATCCTGTAATCCTTCTACGCTAGAAGGGATGATCGGCGCATCCGTCGGGCTGCTTGGGGTTGCCCTTGCGTGGGGCTGGCTCGTCGGAATGCGCATGACACTGCTGCGGGTACGGACGCTTGTGTGGCTGGGTCTGTGGACGCTGGCTGTGGCGTTTGCGATGTCATCGCTTGTGCCACATCCCATGGGCCGCGCCTCGTCTGTGATCTGGTTTGTGGGAAGCTCCGCAGCCGCCTGTTTTTTTCACCTGTTGTTTGTGTCGCTCGGAAGAGAGCTGCGGCCAAAGAGAGCCTCTCTTCGCGATGGATAGGAATGCACCATGATCGATCCCCAGACGGTTTCCCAAACTGTGAACCATGTCGTCGCTGCAGCGCCTTCTGTGACCCAGCTTCAGCTTTTGGGAGCAGGTTGTTTTGGCGCCATCATCGGCTGGTATGTTTACTACATCAATCGCTACCGCAAAGGAGACGTTCAGCTAAACGATGTCGTGACGCTGATTGGCATCTTGGGGGGCGCTGCGATTCAGTCGCTGTTCAAACCCGATGGCGCACTGTTTGGTGCGTATGGAGTCGGTCTGGCGGTCGGTTTTTTTGGTTACTTTTTTGTGCTGATCATCTTGGTCGGTGTGTCCAAAAACTTTGATGTGGACTGGTTTCTCGACGGAAGACGCAGGAAACCAAGCGGCGAATATGAAATTCCAGATTCCGTTCGAGCCTCTGTGTCGGCGATGGATTCCAAGCCCAAAAATGGTGTGGATATCTCGTAGGAATCCTTTGGGGGATGATCCGAACATGGCGGACTCAGTCGCAAGCTACAGCGCAGACTTTTCTACTCTTTTGGCGTTGATTCTGGATGGACTGTGCGACGGCGATGGGGGTCGCATCCGGATCGAGTTCCTTTCTGATTTGGCACCGCTTTGGCCCGTCGATCTGATTCCCTCTGCGGCGGAAGCTGTTCGTGATCTGGGTCTTCCCGATCGAGAGACGGCCCAGACCATTGAAGCGCTTGTGTCGTACCTGGATGTGCTGCAAGCCGATCTGTTTGTCGAAGAGTCGCGCGCACTGCGTCCAAGCCTGGCTCCGCATTTTGGTGCCGCCGATTCTGCCTTTTTCCTTCGTCAAAAAACGTCGGTTCAGACGGCTGTGGACGCGGCGCAGATTCG
This sequence comes from Pseudomonadota bacterium, assembly GCA_035340095.1. Taxonomy (GTDB): domain Bacteria; phylum Myxococcota_A; class Polyangia; order Palsa-1104; family JAEUJZ01; genus JAEUKA01. The sequence goes on from DAORGN010000091.1 coordinate 9,483, forward strand.
CGCGCGGCGCATTGTGATCTGTCGTCCGATACAGCAGGAACTGGCCCGCAAACAGATTGCGCTGGATTCCCTTCCGCTTCTGCCGCCGCTTCCCATCCGTGGTCTGCGTTTCTGTATCCGCCAGCTTGCGCTCGACGAGGAACGGCGGCTCCTGTTTGAACTTGTGACCACGCTGCTGGTTCGTACCGAAGCCTTGTCCAAACGGGCGCGACCTGGGGCACTTGGCGTCTCTGTGCCCTCTGCGCGCGGATCGAATGCTGTAAATTACTCGGTTCCGTTTCCGGCGCAGATTTCGTTTCGCGATGTGGCTCCCCCGACCAGCAGCAATCCGTTTGCGGGGGATGAACCAGACTTTTCCCCGAGTGCAGACGACGTGATGAGTCTGCAAACAGAAGACACGTCCCCGCCTGTGATAAGCACCGGATTTTCCGATGCAGACACACCGCAGACACCGATTCCGCCGCAGCGACCTCTGTTTCCTGATCGCGGCTACTATTTTTGGCTACAGCTTGGCAAAAGGGTGTCCGATTCGATCGAACTTCAGCACATCGGTCTTCCCAAAGAGCTGGTACACGAAGGCGCGCTGTTGGATGTGGTGCTGTTTTCGTTTTCACATGAGCTTGAGCTGACCCCTTCTGCGTGCATCGGAACCCTGCGGGTCGAATCGGATGGAAGCGCGCGCGTAGTGTCCCAACCAGGCATATCTACCGACGGAAAAACGCCGTTTGGGTCAGATGGACTGCGGCGCTTGTTTTTTCCGCTGCGGACTCCTCCTGCTGTACAAGCGGGGACCGTGCTGCATCTGCGCTGTAGCATCTATTGCAACCAAGTATTGCTGCAGTCGCGCTTGATTTCCGCGGAGCTTGGGAATCCGCAAGAGACTTCGCTTCCGCAGGCAGATGCGCCGCGGCTGCGCTCTCTTTTGGACTACAGCTTGATCGATACGGTGGCCAGTCCGGATTCGTTGCGCCGCATCACACCGCACAAACTGAGTCTATTTTTTAACGACAATCCCGACGGGACACACAGCTTCCGTTTTTTTGCCAAGGAAGGAAACCGCCAGCTCCGTCATGAAGTCACGCTGGATCGCGACAGACTGTCTGCACAGATTCAGCGTGCGCGTGGCGAGCTGCGGCGTGCAGCGTGGGGAGACACAGGTCCGTGGAAAGGTCCAAGCGGAGGACAGTCGTATCGCTACGCAGATCAGCCGCGCAGCGTGCTGCGGGAACAGCTCTATTCCGATCTGATCCGGCTTGCGAAAAGTGGGGCAACACTTTATGCCGAAATGGCGCGACACCTGACATCGTCGGTGGAGGAGAGCTTTGAGCTGGCCGATTTGATGCGCACGCCCGGCTTTTTGCAGATCGCAAGCAAAGTCACCGCGACCCAGACTGTGCCCGCAGCGCTGCTTTATGATCAGCCGCTTAGCGTCAATCCCACCGAGGACAAGTTTACGATCTGTGATGCATTCCGATCGGCGCTGGAGTCCGCGCAGCCGCTCGATCAGTGTCCCTGTTTTTTGGGAAACTGTCCTTCCTATGATCGCGACACGGTGGTCTGTCCCAGTGGCTTTTGGGGATTCCGTCACTTTCTGGGAATGCCGCTGACCGGACCGAATCGCAGCGAAGCGCAGCCGCAGATTCTGTATCACGATGCACCACGTCTGTCCGTCGGTGTTTCGCTGGAGCTACACGAGTTTCCGGTCCACGAAAAAGCGCTGCGGAATCTGCGCAGCGACTTGCAGTGGCAGTGTGAATCGAGCGCGCAAAAGATTTTTCAAATGCTCAAGGAAGGGAAGTCACACCTTGTGTACTTCTACTGTCATGGCGGAGAGAGTCCGGACTTGCCCTTTTTGGAAGTCGGAAACGATGAATACATCGTGCCGCGTGCGCTCATGCGCTATCGCATCCGCTGGCAAGACCCGCGTCCGATCGTGTTTCTGAACGGCTGTCACACCACCGCGGTCGATTCCGAACAGGTGATGGATCTGGTGTCGGAATTTGTCGAAATTGGTCAAGCCAGCGGCGTGATAGGAACCGAGATCACCATCTTTGAACCGATGGCGCGCGCCTTTGCCGAGGAGTGTCTGCGCCGCTTTTTCGCCGGTCAACCGATCGGACAGAGCATCCGCAGCGCCCGATTGAGTCTTCTGAAGCAGTGCAATCCGCTCGGGCTCGCCTACGATCCGTATGTGCTGGCCACCGTCTGTTTGGCAAAACAGTAAAGGCAGGGAACGGATCGGCGCTACTTTTTGGCCGCGGGCAAAGGACTGAGCGCATCGACGCGGCGCTTGACCCGCAGCGACACTTCGCTTCCCCACTGCTGGCCAATCTGGAGCGCTTCTTGATTGATCGCGGGCATCACCTGCGTGGTTTTTTTGCCAATCGGTGACTCGTAAAATCGCAGCAGATCCTTAAGCTCGGCGGGGGAAAAGTGCTTGTCGTAAATCGGGACCAGACGCTGGATCAGCTCGTCGGCACTGACTTCCTTTTTGACCTCTTGCCAGACCTCGTCTTTGACCTGCGGCATCATCTGGCGAAACGTCGCCAAAATCTGCTGCACCGCTTGTTCCCCCATGCTCGCGGCCTGCGTCACTTGCAGAAGCCGCAAGATGTCGGCTCGCTTGGCGGGGTCGATGGTCTTTGGCTCTGTCTTGGCAACCGGGGCTGCTGCTTTGCCATCGGCTGGGGCCGCCGCCTGCGCAGAAACCGCACACAGGACCAGCGCCAAAAGCAGCGTGAAGGCAGCCCTTACCACGGCAGCGTCGTGCCTTGGTAGTGCAGAAACAGACCGCTCTGCTCGATGGTCAGCTTGTCGATGACTTGGTTCATCCCGGCGACGCTCTCTGCCGCCGTCAGCATGCCAAAACCGCGCGTCAGGTCGGTTTGCACCATGCCCGGATGCATCGCCACAACGATGATGCCGCGGTTTTTTAGATCCACCGCCAAGCTGCGGGTCGCCATGTTGAGCGCCGCTTTGCTCATCCGGTAGCCGTAATAACCACCCGATGTGTTGTCATCGAGCGAGCCCATCCGCGACGTGATGTTGATGATCTTTGCACCGTCGCGCAGGTTCGACAAAAGCGACCGTGTCACATGCAGCGCCCCGAGTGCATTGACCTTGAACTGGTCGAGGATGCTGGCAAAGTCCATGTTTTCCAGCGTCTCGACTTGCAGAATGCCGGCGTTGTTGATCAGCAAATCGATCGGTTGGTTGCCGATGGCACCTGCCATGGTTTCGACCGATCGTTCGTCGACAACATCGAGCTGCATGACACGCAGCCGCTCGCCGTATTCGCTCATCAGCGTACCGAGCGCCGATGCACTTGTGGGATTGCGACAGCCGGCGATGACGTGGGCACCGCGCTCGAGCCAGGCACGGACAAAGTCCAGCCCGATTCCCCGGCTGGCTCCTGTCACCAGCACCGTGCCTATTGCTGGTTGACCCGCTTCACTGCTTGTTTCGTCCATACCTGACCTTTGTAGGGCAAACCGCGTCCCGGCTGCAAGCGGCGTTATGGCTTCGCCGAGTCTACGCCTTTATACGCGCCCACCAGCCGCAGCATGAGAAGCCGCAGCTCATCGTCGTGCATGCCTTGGCTGGCCTCTGCGACCGCGAGCTGGCTTTCCAGGCTCGGCGCAGGCGGCGGCGGTCGTTTCGTCACCGTAGGGCGCTCTTGCCATTCCATCGGGTCGGGCAGCCCGCTCAGCTTGCCCACCCGGTTTTGAATCCGCAGCACCGGACGGACCTGGCGTTTTTGTTTTTCGTCGAGAAGCGACACCGCCGAAAGCAGCTCGCGGTTTATCTGTTCAAGCAAAAGGTCGCGCACAAACGACAGCTCACTGGCCACTGCCGACGATGAAACCACCACCGTGAGCGTTCCATCCGCGAGCTTCTCGGCCCGCGCCATCGTCGCAAGCCGCGGTACACAGGCTTGCAGCGTCAGGGAAAACGTTCGGCACACCCACTGTTCCCAGAGCTTAGGCCACAGCCCCAGTCGATCGGCACCCGACGCCAAAAGCGACAGACCACGCACCGGCTGGGCGCGATGTTTGCGGGGCCGTCTGCGCAGCACGGTCGCTCCGGGACGTCGGCTGCCGTTCGGCTGACTCTTGGACTGCGCCGCCCGCTGAGACGGACGGATGTCTTCGGGCTGGGCAGCGTGATCGGAAGAACGGCCTTTCACGCCCACAAAGTCGCACAACCGGCGGATTTTGTGCACTTTTCCTCTCAACGGAAATGGCAGGGTTCGTTATAAGAGGCGGCACACAGACTGTGAAATGAGAGGAAAAACATGAAGAAGCAAAAATCTGCGTTTCGATGCGCGATGGGGTTCATGCTCCTCGTCGCTGGCTGTTCCAGTGGCGGCGTTCCGGGCCCCGGAATGACGAGCGGCCAGGTCGACATGGCGGTGGGCGACAACCCCGATGGTGGCGGCGATCCGAGCAAGGACATGTCCGGCCAGCCTCCCGAAGACATGGCGGGAATGCCGCCGGTCGATCTGGCGTACACGTCAGGTCTGCCCTGTACGCCGGGTACGTATCGCTGCGGCGCCGGGCTTTCGGTTGAAATCTGCAATGCGACTGGCACGGCGTGGCTCTATTCGGCGACCTGCACCGTCGGCTGCATGAGCGGACTTTGCACCGGCGCATGCACCCCAAGCGCCAAGCGCTGCAACGCCAAGAACGTCGAGACCTGCAACCCGACCGGCAGCGCTTGGATGGTCAGCGAGACGTGCTCGACTTTCTGTGAAGATGCTCGCTGTGCGCTGCCGAGCCTCGACGTTGGCGCGAACAAGACCCTCGATGGCGACCAATTGATCGATGGCGATGTCATCATCCGGTCGGGCGCGACGCTGTCTTCACCGACGGGAAATCTGTCGATTCGCACCCGTGGTTCTATCACCGTCGAAATGGGCGCGTCCATCGTCGTAAACCCAACCGGAGCGTCGCCGGACGGGCAGGGCGGTTGCTACTACTACTACTCGTCGTATAACGGCGCGGGTGGTGGTGGTTATGGCTCGAACGGCACCGCGGGATCCGGTGGATACTATGGCGGCGCGGCGTGGGGCTCGACGACAGACATCAACGTCTCTTCGGGCAGCATGGGCGGCACGTCGTGCGGTAGCTACGGCGGCACCCGTGGGGGCAAGGGCGGCGGCATGCTGCGCCTGATGGCGGCCAAGAACATCACCATCGACGGCCAGGTCACGGCCAACGGTGAATCGGGCAATAGTTCGTCGTATGGCGGCGGTGGTGGTGGATCGGGTGGTGGCATCCTGATCGCTGCGCAAAAGAAAGTCACCGTGACCGGATCGGTGTCGGCAGCCGGCGGATCGGGCGGTGCTGGCGCCGCGTCGTACTACAACGGTGGCAACGGCGGTCAAGGCCGCGTCAAGATCCTCAACAGCGGCGATCGCAGCATCACCGGCACGATCAATGGCGTCAGGACCGACGGTCTTTTGCCACCGCTGAGCATCTCTTCTTCATCGCATCCTGACCAGGCGCTCTACTACAACGATGACTCGCCGGGCCTGGCGCTCGCGTGGGAGCAAGCGTTCGCAGGACGTCAGGGCTATTATTGGGCGGTCAACACCACGGGGTCGCTTCCGCCGACGCCAGCAAACGGCGGCAAAGTCGTGGCGATGGAAATGGTGACCGCAGCGGTGTCTAGCCTGACGGCGGGAACCAACTACTTCCACATCGTGCCGATTGACGCGATGTCGAACGTGGGCACCGTCGAAAACATCTTCAAGGTCAACATCAACTCGACGCCGCCAACGCTCCGTTCGTCGAGCCACCCGTCGTCCGGTACTTGGTACGCAAGCGGCGATGTGTTCTTCGAGTGGACCTTCCCGCAAGACGACAAGAACTTCAAAGGCATCTACTACGTGCTCGACCACTACGGCGAGACGCTGCCGGCGGCATCGATGGCGACGATGGTTCCGTCGACGCAGAAGCAGCTTCTGCGTTCGGGTCTGGCCAACGGCGTGTGGGTGATGCACATGGTGCCGATTGATCAGCGCGGCTACCTGACCAAGACCGCCAGTCACTACCGCGTGTTCGTTGGCACCGATCCGGGCAAGGGCGGGCTGCTCGGCCAGGTTGTCGACGCCATGGGCAAGCCGGTGAGCGGCGCCAAAGTCACGGTCAACCGCGGCCTGTGGAACGCCACCACCAACGCTTCGGGGTCGTACAACTTCATGGCGACGATTCCGACGGGTACGTGGGAAGTTCGCGCGATCAGTCCAGACGGGTCGCTTACCGAAACCAAGATGGACATGGTCACCAAAGACGGCACCACCACCGTCAATTTCACCCTCAAGTAGTCTTTCCCCCCGCGTTTTCGCCCGTTGTCCTGCGGCGGGCGTTTTGGCAAAACCGCTTGTTGTCCGCTTCGCCGCTCGCCTAATCTATGGCCGCATGAAGCCCCGTCGCACCCGCAGCACATCGTGGATTTCCATCGGCGTGGCTGCCATTGCGGTGGCCTGGCTTTCTGGCTGCTGTAGCAACGTCCGCTGCATCCCGTGTCAGCCGGCGGGAATCTATCTGACCGTGCTCGATGACTGGACCCAGATGGTGCAGTCCGCGGCGAAAGTTTCCATCGCTGGCAAGCCGTGTCAGCCCGCATCAGTCAAAGGCAGTGCGGTCTACATCTGCTCGGTGCCGGCGGGAACTTACTCCATCGACATCGAACAGCCCGGCTATACACCGACGCAGGTGATGTTTGCGCTAGAGGCAGAAGGGGATGGCTGCTGTCTGTGCGGGCCCATCGCGTATGGATCGGCGTCGATCGTCCCGGTTGAGACGATGTGACGCCGCAAGCAGCGTGGGTTAGAGCGAAAACGTCGAGCGCCGCACAAAGCGACCGTGGCCGGGACGGCTTACGTGCTGGCCTTGGTCGATGACCAGCTCACCGCGGGAAAACACGAAACGCGGCGAACCGGGCACCGTCTTGTCGGGATAGGCGGCGTAGTCGACGCGCATGTGCAGGTTTTCGTGCGATAGCTTGAGCGCACGCTTGGGGTCCCAGACGACGACATCGGCATCGGAACCGACCGCAATCGATCCCTTCTTTGGATACAGTCCAAAGATTTTGGCTGGCGCGGTGCTGGCGATCTCGACGAAGCGATTGAGCGACAGCTTGCCCTCGGCGACTGCCTCGAACAAAAGGTGGAGCCGCGTTTCGATGCCAGGCATGCCATTGGGCACTTTGGCAAAGCTGTCCCGTCCCAGCACTTTCTGATCTTTCATGCAGAACGGGCAGTGATCCGTCGACACCACCTGCAAGTCGTAGTTGCGCAAGCCGCGCCACAGGTGTTCGTGGTGACTGGCCGGACGCAGCGGCGGTGTGCAGACGTACTTGGCTCCGTCAAACGGATCTGTCGGCGTGCCGCGCAGTGCGTCGTCGGACAGAAACAAGTATTGCGGACAGGTCTCGGCGTAGGCCGGCAGACCGCGATCACGCGCTTCACGCACCCGCTCGAGCGCCCGCGCCGCCGACAAGTGGACGATGTAAACCGGGACTTTGGCCATTTCGGCCAGCGCGATCGCTCGCTCGGTGCCTGTCGCCTCGGCGACTTCGGGCCTCGTCAGCGCGTGATAAATCGGCGCCGTGTGCCCTTTGGCAACCGCTCGCTCGACGAGCACATCGATCGGCAGCCCGGTTTCCGCATGCATGCAGATAAGCGCTCCGATTTCCCCCGCACGCAGCATGCAGCGGAAAATCGACTGGTCGTCGAGCAGCAGCACGCCCGGATAGGCCATAAACAGCTTAAAACTGGTCACGCCTTCCGACACGATGTCACCCATTTCCGTCAGCACCGACTGCGGCGCGTCGGTTGCGATCATGTGGAAGCCGTAATCGATACAGCCTTTGCCCGCGGCTTTCGCGTGCCAGGTGTCGAGCGCCTGCCGCAGCGTGCCGCCTTTTTGCTGGATCGCGAAGTCGATGATGGTCGTCGTGCCGCCGTATGCCGCCGCGCGGGTGCCGGTCAGAAAGTCGTCGCTCGACGTGGTGCCGCCAAATGGCATGTCCAAGTGGGTGTGGGCATCGATGCCGCCGGGGATGACGTAACAGCCGCTCGCATCGATCACTTTGACGTCGCTGCCCGTCGGAATCGGCTGACTCGGATGGGTGTGACTTACGATCTTCTCACCGTCGATCCAGAGGTTCGCTTGATAGGTGTCGCTCGCCGTGACCAGGGTTCCGTTCTTTATGACCGTGACCATGTTTCCTCCAGGTTCGCGGCACCGTAGCGCAGAGCCGCTCGACGTGAAAACCCCCAAAATCGCAGCGCTTGCCGGGACTTTTTACAAAGCCCCCTGTCCGCCGCTCGCCAAGATGCTGTAATGAAGAAATCGAGGCGAAACAGACCATGCGGCCTTTGCGGATCGGACTTTGCGGACTTTTGCTGCTGGCGTCCCCGCGCGCAATGTCCGCGGTGCCGGTCGGTCTGCGTAGCTCGACGGTGAAGCCAGCGACTCAGTACATCAACAACCTGCCGCCGCCACCCCAGCCACCGCCGCCACCACCGTCGGTGATGGATGGGCAAAAAGATCAGCTGATCGAACGCGATGTCGTCCGCCGCGTGATCTATCTGCACATCAAACAGATCCGCAACTGCTACCAGCAGGCACTGTTCAAAAACCCCAAGCTCGCCGGTCGGCTGGTCGGTCAATGGGGTGAGCCGCGCCAATGCCTTCCTCGTCAGTCGCGACGCCGAGGATCGCCCGGTCTATGGCGGAACGCCCGCCGACTTCGCGGTGGTGCAGGCGATCCGGGAGATGAAGGCGCGCGGGTTGCGCGTCACCTTCTATCCCTTCCT
>DAORGN010000092.1:0-18144 GCA_035340095.1 Pseudomonadota bacterium
AAAATCGTATCGAGGTATTCCTTTTGTTCGTCGCTGATCGGCCCGGCCATACCTTCTATCACCATCTCGGTATAGCCAATCACCGACGTCAGCGGCGTGCGCAGCTCGTGCGAGACCGTCGCCAAAAACGACGCTTTGATTCGCTCCGAGTCTTTCATCCGCGCCACCGCTTGTTCCAGGCGCTGCGTCTTGAGCTGAAGTTCCAGGTACGCTTCTTCGACTTGCAGCTGGTGCAGCCGCGTCATCAGCGTCCGCCGTACCGCCGACGAAAGAAGCGTCTCGCTCATCCGAATCAAGTAGTGCGCCGCACGCAGCGACCGAGCCCGTGATTCACTTGCAGAAGGCAGCGAACAAACGACGTAACCGAGCGCATCCCTGTCGTGAAACAGCAGTGTTCCCAGGTATTCCCGTCCATCGCTTGTGCCAAGCTGCGGGGCTCCTGACTGCAGCGCGTCGAGCACGGTCTGCGGCGGCGCATCCCCGACCACAGCCGATCCGTCGAGCTCGCAAAGCGACAGCGCACAGCCGACATCCGATGCGGCACGCAATAGCCCGAGTTCTTCGTCGGAAAGCAGCGATCGCAGCGACACACTGATGAGCTGACAGCCCTCGCCTGCCGGCATGCCACTTGCGTTCATGGCAGCGCTCCTTCCGATCCCGATTCGCGCACTTGCAGACGCTGACGCAACAGATCGAGAAGCAGCGGTAGATCGAGTCCCAAAGACGCCAGCGACTCCCGTTCATGCATCGCGGTCGGCCACACCAAGCGCACAAGATGAAGCAGCGTTTCGACGACACCCACACCGCGATCGGCACAGGCTGGGATCACCGCGACATCGCTTCGTCCGTGCAGAAGCCGCTGCGCCGCCAAAAGCCCGGTCCCCGACCCTGCGTCGTCGGACTTGTTCCACTGCACCACCATGGGCATCGAGTCGGGCGCACGGCCATTTTCCCGCAGGCTGCTCCGCAGCTCGGCGAAGCTCGCGTGGTTTTCTTCAAACGGCAGGTTGCTGTCCGCAACGAAAACGACCCCATCCGCGCTCCGCAAAAGCAGCCGCCGCGTCGGTTCGTACATAAAGTGGCCCGGCACCGCAATCAACCGCAGCTTGAGCCTGCCGCCGTCACCGTCGAGCACGATCGGAAGCAGATCGAAAAAATGGCTGCTCTGATGAGCCGAAAGGTCCGCGGTCGGATCACCTGTTCCCGTCGGGCTGTCTACGATCATCAAACGGCTGCGAAAGCGATCAAGCAGCCGGGCCGCAAGACGTCGCAGGTTGGTGGTCTTTCCCGATCCGAGAGGCCCACAGTAGACGATCTGGACTGTATGGTTACGATTTGGCGGCGCCATGGCGGAACGTCGTGGACTTCGCTCGGGATTCGGGCGGAGCACCCTGTTCATTAGTATGTGCTCTGGTCGGCAAGGTCAAAAGGGCGAACGTAAGCAGTTCGTCCATGTCCGCGACCAAAACAATTTCAAGCCGCCTGCGCAGGGACTGCGGCAGCAGGCGAACCGCCGGTTCACAGTCACGCGGCAGGATCACGGTTTTTAGCCCGGCGCGTCGCGCAGCCAGCAGTTTTTCTTCGACTCCACCGACGGGAAGGACGCGACCATGCAGCGTCAGTTCGCCGGTCATCGCCACGCCTTGTCGCACCGCAATGCCCGACAAAAGGCTCGTCAGTGCGACTGCTACGGTGACACCTGCCGACGGACCGTCTTTGGGAATCGCACCTTGCGGAACGTGGACGTGAATTTCACCGGGCTGACTCTCGATGCCGCGATCACGCAGCCACGCCCGCGCAAAGCTTAGTGCCGTCTGAGCCGACTCCCGCATCACTTCCCCGAGCTGGCCGGTCAGATGCAGACCCCCCGAGCCTGATAGCCGCTGCGATTCGACGGTAAGAATTTCACCACCGACGGGAGTCCACGCCAGACCCAGTGCCGCCCCGACCCGACCCGATGGCAGCGATCGCAGAGGTGGCAGAGGCGGTGCACCCAAAAAGCGCAGCACTTCGCGTCGTGAAACCAAGAGCTGGGATGGCCCGCGCGACGCCTGGACGCCTTTGAGCGGAAGCTGCGGCGCCTGCCGATGATGAATCGCGATCTGTGGATCAAACGGCAACTGCGGCTCGCTGCGATCTTCCTGTTCGACAATCTGCTTGGCCAGCCGACGACAGATCGTTTCGACTTGTCGGGTCAGATCGCGAACCCCAGCTTCGCGGGTGTATTCCGTTGCCAAAGCCCGCAACGCCGGATCGGTAAAGCGCACCGAATAGGTGGGCAAAAGACCCGTGTCCGAAAGCGCCCGCGGAATGATGTGGCGGTCCAAAATGCCAAGCTTTTCTTCGTCGCTGTAGCCCGATAGCTGGATGATTTCGAGCCGGTCACGCAGCGCATCGGGAATTTTTTCCGGGTTGTTGGCCGTTGCGATGAACAGCACTTCTGACAGATCGATCGGTACACCCAAGTAATGATCCCGAAACGCTGCGTTTTGTTCGGCATCCAGCGCTTCGAGCAGGGCCGCCGACGGATCGCCATGGGCGTCGACGCACAGCTTGTCCAGCTCGTCGAGCAGCATCACCGGATTGCGCGCGCCGGCTTGGCGAATCCCAGCGACCAGACGACCCGGCATCGCCCCCACATACGTCCGTCGATGACCGCGAATTTCCGCTTCGTCGCGAATCCCCCCGAGCGCCACGCGAACAAAACGTCGCCCTATCGCCCGCGCCAAAGACCTGGCCAGCGTCGTTTTGCCAACGCCAGGCGGACCGCACAGACACAGCACCGTCCCCAGCCGTCGCGGTCGCCCGACCGACTGACGCCGCAGCTTCAGCACACTCACGAACTCGAGCAGGCGATCTTTGACGGCTTGCAGACCAAAGTGTTCCTCGTCGAGAAGCTGCGCCACATCGGCCAAATCGAGCCGGTCCTGGGTAAGCGCCTGCCACGGCAGCTCGCACAGCCATTCCAGGTGAGCCCGAATCACTTGTCCTTCGGCACTGTGCGGCGGCATCGACGCCAGACGGCGCAACTGCAGATCGGCTTCGGCTTGGACATCCCCCGGTAGCAGCGCCTGCTGAAGCTGCCTTCGCAGCTCGCCCAGCTCGTCGTCCGCGCCATCCAGTTCCGAGTGAATCTGGCGAAGCTGCTCGCGCAGAAAGTGTTCGCGCTGCGCCCGGCTCAGCGAATCGCGGGTCTTGGCCCGAATGCCTTCTTGCAGCTTGTGTAGCTCGATTTCGCGCCGGATCTGCGCCGCCAGCTTGTAGAGCCGCTCGCGCCCACTTCGCAGCTCGAGCAGCGCTTGCGCGTCGGACACCGGCAGGCTCATGCTCGCTGCGAGCAGATCGGCAAAACGCCCCGGCTCGGCTTCATCGCACTCATCAAGCAGTGGCAAGAGCTCCTGGCTGCGCAGCTTGCCTTCCCGCAAGAGCCGTTCGACATCTTCGCGCGCCTGCCTTTGCAAAGCCGCCGTTTCCGCCTGCGTCCCGAGCAGATGACTGGCAAGCTGGAGCCGCGGCTCTGTCGCCGGTTCATCGTCGTCGGGACGGATCGCCACTTGCGCCGACAGCGCCGTCTGCCCTGCCCCCACCGCGACAACCTGAGCACGACGCAGCCCTTGCACCCAGACTTTCAGCCGACCATCTTGCAGCTTGGCGCTTCGCACAATCGTCGCGACGGTGCCCACTTCCCACAGCGCGTCCACTCGGCTCGGATTTTCATCATCGGAACGGCGCTGCAGACAGACAAAAATAAGCTTGTCGTCGGTATTTTCGGCCTGCTGCACCGCCTGCGTCGACAGCTCGCGCCCAACGAGAAGCGGCGCCTGCATAAACGGAAACAGCACCAGATCGCGCGTCGGCAGAAGCGGCAGTTCCAGTCGTTCGGGCTGGCCCAAACGGTCACGGCGCTGGTCGAGATCAGGATCACGAGAGAGCGGATTGGGCATCAAGGCTCCGCATGCGACAGGGGTAAAAGTCGAGTCAAGTCGCAAATCTGCCTACGATGGTAATCAGGGCGGCTCGCGTCGCAACATCTGACGCCGATTTTCGCCCGTTGGCCGATGCTTGCTGGGAATTTCCCGTCGGAAACAGCGAAAATGGGTCGCGCCTAAAAACGCACACTCAACTGCTCAATAAACCCCCGCGTCGCAAGTGCAGGGTGCCTGTCTAAAGGGCTAGCAAGCGGGCTGTAAGATGTGCGAAAATGATCTCATGCAAGTCGGTTCGTCCGCATCGCTGGACGGTCTCTGTGACCGGCTTCTGCGCTCTACCGCGGCGTGCAAGGTATTGGTCTGCACGATCGAGGGCGCAGTAGTTGCACACGCTGGCGAGCGAAACATTTTGCGCGGTTCGCTCGCCAATGAAGTCGCCGATTTGGCGGCGGACCTGATCATTGAAACCCAGCAAGCCAGCCATCTCGAAATTCCCGTCGAGGACCGCTACGTTACGTTATCGGTTCCCAAGGACAATCCGTCGCCTTCAGCGATGCAGCTTGGTGCCGCGCCGCTCGGTCATCGGGCGCTGCTTTTGGTCCTGTTTCCCGCCCACGTCGATGCTGGACAGGTCCGCGTGCGCGTGCGCAGAGCCCGTCCGCAGATGCTGCGAATCCTGAGCAGTCCATCGCTGACCAGCTAACCTGTTCGCCACAGCCGATTTTTTTAGCGATCGTGCGGAACCGGCGGCAGACCGGTGTGCTGCGTAAGCGCCATTCCTTTTTGGGGCGGACGACTTGGTTTCGCCGCGTGGGAAGGCCGCGGCAGATTCCTTCCTTTGGCTTGGTTCACGGGCTGTGGCACTGGCTGCGCAGCGTGCTTGCCACGACGGCCTTCGTGCGCGATTCCGGTTCCCGCCGGCTGCCAGGTCGGGACAAGATGATGCTTGCTGTTTCCGATCAAATCTTCGCGTCCCATCCGGCGCAGTGCGTCGCGCAAAATCGGCCAGTTGTTGGCATCGTGATAGCGCAGAAACGCTTTGTGCAGACGCCTCTGTTCCAGGCTTTTTACCACCGGAACGTCTTTGTCAAAGGACAGCGGACTGAGCGGATTTTTTCCGCTGTGATACATCGCCGTTGCCGTCGCCATCGGTGAAGGAAGAAACGCCTGCACTTGATCTGGACGAAAGCCATTTTTTTTCAGCCACAGCGCCAAGTTCAGCATGTCTTCATCTGTCGTTCCGGGGTGCGCTGCGATGAAGTACGGAATCAGGTACTGCTCTTTTCCGGCTTCTTGGGAATACCTATCAAACAGTTCCTTGAATCGATCGTATGTACCGATTCCTGGCTTCATCATGTGGGACAGCGGTCCGTCTTCGGTGTGCTCAGGAGCGATTTTCAGATAGCCGCCTGTGTGGTGCTGCGCCAGCTCTCTTATCCATTCCGGAGACCGCACCGCCAGATCATAACGGACTCCGGATGCGACGAAGATCCGCTTCACACCCGGAATCGCCCGCGCTTTGCGATACAGCCGAACCAGCGGTCCGTGATCGGTTCCCAAGTTGTCACAGATGTCCGGATACACACACGAAGGGAGTCTGCACGCAGCCTCTACTTCTCGGCTTTTGCAGGCCATCCGATACATATTTGCCGTCGGACCACCGAGATCGCTGATGATTCCGGTAAACCCCGGCGTGCGATCGCGAATCTGTTCAATTTCGCGCAGAATCGACGTTTCCGAACGGCTCTGGATGACTCTTCCTTCATGTTCGGTGATCGAACAGAAACTGCAGCCGCCAAAACAGCCGCGCATGATCGTGACCGAAAATTTGATCATTTCATACGCAGGAATTTTCTGGCCGCTGTAGCGAGGATGCGGAGTCCGCGCAAACGGCAGCTCGTACAGTGCATCCATCTCTTGCATTGAAAGCGGAATCGGCGGCGGATTGATCCAGACATCGACGCGACCATGTCGCTGCACAAGTGCGCGCGCATTCCCAGGGTTGGCTTCGCGATGCAAGATTCGAGATGCGTGCGCATACAGCACCGGATCTTTTTGCACCGCTTCAAAGCTTGGCATCCGAATCACTTGATGGGAGCGATCGACTTTGCGCGGCGTAATTTGCACGAGCGGCGACGATGATTTCGCCGATTCCGAATCCGATTGGGAATCCCCTTCCGGCTTCCCTTCCGATCCACAAGGAGCCTGCGCGCGCGCTTCTTCCATTGCATAGGGATCGGGCCGCGGATCGATCCGTCCTGGCTTGTCGACATGCGTGGAATCGATCTCGACATAATCCGCCGGCGTCGACTGCACAAACGCCGTTCCGCGCAGATCCCGAACCTGGGTGATGTCCTTTCCGGACCCCAAACGATGCGCGATCTCGACGATGGCGCGCTCGGCATTCCCAAACACCAGCAGATCGGCGCCTGAATCAATCAGGATCGATCGGCGAACTTTGTCTGACCAGTAGTCGTAGTGCGCAATGCGGCGAAGACTCGCTTCGATGCCGCCAATCACCACCGGAATGCCCGGAAAGGCTTCGCGACAGCGCTTGGTATACACCATCACCGCGCGATCAGGACGCAGCCCAGCGACGCCAGAAGGAGAGTACGCATCATCGGAACGGATGCGGCGATCGCTCGTGTAGCGATTCACCATCGAGTCCATGTTGCCGCCGGTGACGCCCCAAAACAGATTCGGTGGACCGAGCGAACGGAAGGCTTCGGCACTGCCAAAGTCCGGCTGATCCAAAATGCCCACCCGAAAGCCGTGCGCTTCGAGCAGCCGACCGACCAGCGCCATGCCGAAGCTTGGGTGATCGATGTATGCATCGCCCGTCACCAAAATGATGTCGCAGCTATCCCACCCGAGTTCGTCCATTTCCGCGCGTGAAGTCGGCAGAAAAGGAGCCACACCGAACCGATGCGCCCAATAGGGGCGATAGGAAAACAGGGATCGGGGTCCGTCGGAATTTCTCTCGGCGCGCATGCCGCCCCGCGTACCACGCAGAGGCCCCGAAGGTCAAACGCCTTATGGGAAACGCAGCTTGTGCAGTCCGGCCACGTCCGCAGAGACAGGTTTGACGACGGGTTCCAGCGAAAGCACATCGTCCGGAAGGAAGCGGAAACGGTACTCAAAGCGGGTCTGCGGCGGAAGTCTGTGCCCGTCTTCTTTGCCGCCTTCATACCCCACAAAGACCCGCCCTACTTCGAGTGGCCCGACGCAAGAAAGACCGCTCGCGGAATCAGCACACACCGTCAGAAAGGAAGAAGAGAGGGAGGCAAAACGACCTTCTGTGGAAACCGATTCGAGAAGCAATCGACCCTGTTCGATCCGCACATTCCCAATGCGGTTCACAGCGCTCGCGGTTCGCGCAAAAAAATCGGGCAACAGAAACAGTCCGTGTGCCGTTCCAATGACAAGCGCCGTGCTGTCTTTGTGCGCGCAAGTTTCGACGGAAACATAGGGTGTCTTGAGCTTGCTCAGAGTCGTTGGGGATTCACAGCCTTGCACATCCGCTGCCGCTTTGTCGGCAAACGGACCCAGAAGGGGCTTGGCGTGTAGCGGTGTCGCCATCCCAGGTTCAAGACGATGAGCCTGCGATCGAAACGAGGCCGACTTGGCCGGACGGACCTTGGCCGCAGCGACGGAGGCTGACACGTCGGTTGATTCGCGAGCGTCCGCCGTGCCCAAACCCCCAAGCGGAATCCCCAGCCAAAGCAGCATCGACATTCCCGCAAAAAATCGACCAAAACGCGGATGGTGGGCTCGCGGATTCATGGCGGCAACATAGCGCAGTGGACCGAGCGCCTGAAAAGGAAACTCTGCGCGCTACCTTGCGGCTTGCCCTGCAAACAGGGTTCGCTACGATGGGGAGGGAGAAACGCCAGCGTGCCAGTAACCGACATCCGAGCGGAGTTTGGTGAGTTTGTCTCGCCGCAGTGGACGCGCACCCAGCTTTGTCGACTGCTCCGTGATTACTTTCGCCGAACCCGCCCGGATACGCCGGTCCGCGTCGGAACCGACCTTCCCTTTTACTACAGCCCAAGTGATCGACTGGCGCGGGTTGTGCCCGATTTGTATGTGATGGAAGGCGTCGAACCCGATGAACAGCTGCGATCGTATCGGGTGTGGGAACGCGGACGCGCGCCGCAGCTTGTGGTGCATTTGGTCGACGGAGCGATATCGGCGGAAGACGGGCTGATGATGCACTTTCTGCGGCTCGGTGTGCAGGACGTGGTGCTCTACGATCCGCTGTGGTTTTTGCAGACCGACCGCAACATCAAGGGACGACGGCTTCTGTGGCACTACCAGCGACGACCGAGCGGCGATGGAATGCGTCTTTTGCCGCAAAGACATCCAGCGCGGGTGCCTCTTTTGGCTTATGGGCTGTGGCTTTGTCATCGAGGCGGTGCCGATCTGCGGCTGTATGTAAGCGGTCAGGAAGAAGTGCCGCCTGAATCGGCGCTGTGGCTTTTGCCCGAAGAGCGCAGTGCCAGCAGTCGACCGACTTGACAAAGCGAAGCCAAGGCGGGGTTAATCGTCGCTCAAGATGACGACGACCCAACCGAACATTAGGCCGATTCGCAAAATCCTCATCGCCAACCGCGGCGAAATTGCGGTGCGCGTCATTCGGGCGTGCCGCGAGCTGGGCATCCGATCTGTCGCGGTGTATTCCGATGCCGATCGCGGTGCGCTGCATGTCCGCATGGCCGACGAGGCTTATCACATCGGTCCGCCGCCGCCCCGTGAAAGCTACCTCGACATGGACAAGGTCGCCGACACCGCGGTCAAAGCGGGCGCCGATGCTGTTCATCCCGGCTATGGTTTTTTGTCCGAGCGCGCCGAGTTTGTCGAAGCGTGTGAAAAACGCGGGCTGATTTTCATCGGTCCACCAGCGCAAGCGATGCGTCAAATGGGCGAAAAAACCCGTGCCCGCATCAAAATGCAGGCCGCTGGCGTCCCGACGGTGCCCGGTGACAACGGCATCGACGGACGCGGATTTCCGACGGTAGAGACCGCGCTTGTCGCTGCCGAAAAGATTGGTTTCCCGGTGATGCTCAAAGCTGCCGCAGGTGGTGGTGGTCGCGGCATGCGGCTGTGCGAAAGCGCCGACAAGTTCCCAGCGGCGTTTGAGAGTGCCAAGCGCGAAGCCAAAGCGGCGTTTGGCGACGACACCGTCTACCTGGAAAAAGCAATCATCCGACCCCGCCACGTCGAAATTCAGGTGTTTGGCGATCGGCATGGCAACCATGTCTATCTGTTCGAGCGCGACTGCTCGGTTCAGCGTCGCAACCAGAAAGTCATCGAGGAGTCACCCTGCCCGGTTCTCGATGAGGATCTGCGCCGCCGAATGGGTGAAGTCGCGGCCCGCGCTGCTGCGGCTGTCGATTACGTCGGAGCCGGCACCTGCGAGTTTCTGCTGTCCGAGGATCGGAACTTCTACTTTCTGGAAATGAACACCCGTCTCCAAGTCGAGCACCCGGTGACCGAACTGGTCACGGGACTCGATCTTGTGCACCTGCAAATTCGCGTGGCCGAAGGACATCCACTGCCGTTCCGTCAGCAAGACCTGATGCTGCGCGGCGCCGCGATCGAATGTCGCGTCTGTGCCGAAGACTCGCTGCGCTTTTTGCCGTCGCCGGGCAAGATCACCCGTCTGCGCAATCCGTCGGGTCCGTGGGTCCGAAACGACAGCGGCGTGTACCAAGACGCCGAGATCAGCATGTTCTATGACAACTTGATCTCGAAGCTGATCGTCTGGGCACCGACGCGGGCCGAAGCGATCGAGCGAATGAGCCGCGCGCTTTCGGAGTACCAAATTGGCGGCATCAAGACCAACCTGGGATTCCACCGTCGGGTGATGCAGGAACCGGACTTCCGCGCGGGTCGCTACAACACCGGCTACATCGAAGCGCACAAACAGACGCTGCTTTCAGCGCAGCCGCTGGATGATCAGACGGTGCGGACCGCGGCGATTGCCGCAGCGATTCATGCGTCTTCATCGTCGACGGCATCGGCTGTGAAGCACGAAACGGCAGGAGGTACCGAAATCTCGGCGTGGCGAGCCGGTTGGCCTGCGCACGGTCTGCGAGACGGCAAGTAACGATCGAGCAGCGACGTCTAGCGCTTGCCGCCGGACTTTTTCTTGCCGCCCGTCGGTGCAGCGGGAGCTGGCGTCGGCGCGGCGGCTGGCGTCGAGGCCGGAGCCGCGGCAACCGGGGTCGACGGAGCTGGCGTCGGAGCAGCGACGGGTGCCGGAGCAGCAACGGGTGCCGGAGCCGGCGCGGCCTTGGCGGGCCTCGTCGATCGGACTGTCGCTCCGCCGGCATTTACGCGCTCTTTGAGCTCTTTGCCGACCTTGAAGAACGGCAGCCGCTTGGGATTGACACCGACGGGATCGCCGGTTCGCGGGTTGCGCCCTTCATAGGCTTTATAGCGCCGGATCTCGAAGCTGCCGAAGCCGCGAATCTCGATCCGATTGCCTTGTTTGAGCGACTCCTCCATGGAGTCGAAAATACAATTGATGATCAGCTCCGCCTTCCCTTTGGGCAGGTTGAGCTGGGCAGCTACCTTCTCGATAAGATCCGACTTGGTCATACCTACTCGCCTCTCGCTACGCGTGGCATAGACAGAGTCAATTCATCGTAAGCGAATTTACAAATAGAGATCAACAGCTTTTCTACAAAATACAGGTACCCTCGGAGGGGGGCTCGCGGACGATCCAACCGGAAGTATGCTCCGTCGAGAAAATGAACCCAATCGGACATTGTGAAGACAGCTACCCACGCCCCTCAGAGTGCCCGCCCAATCCATTGGCCAATAATAAACAAAATAGCAATATAATGCTCAATTTATTGACCATTACGAATAAACTTCGATCGCAAACAAAGTGGCAACGTAGTGCACAATCTGCCAGTCGCTCTGGATGTACGACAATTGAGCAGTGAGACTCCCCACCACAAAGAAGAGACACCGCCATGACTCACACCGCACAAGTGCGTCCTCTTTATGAAATTGCCCAGGATCTGGGGCTTGGACAGGACGACCTGATTCCCTACGGGCAGGACAAGGCCAAGCTGGCACCGCGGTTTTTTTCGCGGACGAATCCACAATCGGGACGACTGATTCTCGTTTCGGCGATAAACCCAACGCCCGCGGGGGAAGGAAAAACCACGACCGCGATCGGTCTGCAAATGGGACTTCAGCGGATCGGCAAAAAGGCGTGCCTGGCCCTGCGTGAGCCGTCGCTCGGGCCGGTGTTTGGGGTCAAAGGTGGCGGTACTGGCGGGGGTCGGGCATCGCTGCATCCCGCCGACGACATCAACCTGCACTTTACGGGCGATCTGCATGCCATCACCAGCGCCAACAACCTGCTCGCGGCGCTGGCTGACAACGCGGTCTATCACCGTCAGCGATTCGCTGAAAAAGGCGAGCTCGATGGGCGGCAGATTTCCTGGGGCCGGGCGATGGACGTAAACGATCGCTTTCTGCGTCGCACAATTGTTGGTTTGGGCGGCAAAGCGCACGGAACCCCGCGCGAAGCCCGATTCGACATCACCGCCGCGAGCGAAGTGATGGCGGTGCTGGCGTTGTCGACGGGATATGATGATCTAAAAGCACGGCTGGGCCGAATTGTCGTGGGCGCGACGGAAAGCGGCCAGCCCGTGACGGCAGATGATCTGCAAGCGACTGGCGCGATGGTGGCGCTCTTGCGCGACGCGCTCTTGCCGAACCTGGTGCAGACGATGGAAGGCGGGCCGGCGCTTGTGCACTGTGGTCCGTTTGCCAACATCGCGCACGGCTGTAGTTCGGTGCTGGCGACGAAGTTTGGACTCAGTCTTAGCGACTATCTGATCACCGAAGCGGGTTTTGGCTTCGATCTGGGCGGGGAAAAATTTCTCGACCTCAAGTGTCGACAGCTTGGGGTGTGGCCTCGACTTGTGGTGCTGGTAGCGACGCTGCGGGCGCTGAAACTGCACGGCGGGGCCAAGCTCGCAACGGCAGGGGCGGCCAATTCGGCGGCACTGGCCAACGGCATGGAACACCTTCGCAAACACCTCGAAAGTCTGGCGCAGTTTGGTCTGCCAGCGGTCGTCGCGATCAACGTGTTTCCAGACGATAGCGAGGAAGAGCTGAATGCCGTCGAGCAGTCGGTCGCACAAATGGGCGCCAAGGCCGCACGATCGACCGCATTTGCGCACGGTGGCGACGGAGCGACTGCGCTGGCCGAGCTGGTCGCTTCTGAAGCGGAAAAGACCGACGCAAGTCCCCCGCAGGCTCGCTATCTCTATGAACTGTCCGACCCCCTTTTGGACAAGCTGACGAAGATCGCACGCACGGTATATGGCGCAGACGGTGTTGTGCTGTCGCAAACGGCATCCAAAGACTGGGAGCGTTTTTCCGCATGGGGATACGGCAAGCTGCCCGTCTGTGTCGCCAAGACCCCGCTTTCTTTGTCCGACGATCCGGCCCGCGTGGGAAGGCCCAAGGGCCACACGATCACCGTGCGCGAGCTGCGACTCTCGGCAGGGGCCGGGTTTTTGGTGGCATTGACCGGCGAAATTGTGACGATGCCGGGCCTGCCCGCCAAGCCCGCGGCTTGGAACATCGGGCTCACCGAGAGCGGTCGCATCCGCGGACTGATGCAAAACGACAGCTAAGCAAGTAGACTGTGCCGCGTTTTTTCGCACCTACGGCAAGGAGATCGACGTGAACGCCACAAGCCACTATCGCAGCAACCTGCGTGACCTGTTCTTCAACTTGTTCGAATACCACGACATCGGTGCAAACATCCTGGGCCAAGGCCCGTTCCAAAACCTGGATGTCCCGATGGTAAAAGAGATGCTGATTCAGCTCGAAAAGCTGGCCGTAAACGAACTTGCGGCAAGCTTTGCATCTGCCGATCGCGAAGGCGTCGAGCTGGGCAGCGACGGCAATGTGCGACTGCCCAAGAGCCTGCGCGCCTCGCTCGATGCGTATCACGATCGTGACTACCACATGCTCGAGATGCCTGAGCACCTGGGCGGAATGGGTGCCCCCCCGTCGCTCAACTGGGCCGGCTACGAGCTGCTCGCCGGCAGCAACTCGACCGCCGGTTTCTATCTGACGACGCAGTTTATGCTGCGGATCATCGATCGGCTGGGGACGGCGGAACAAAAAGCTCGCTTTCTGCCCGCGGCGCTCGAGCGGCGATGGAACTGCACGATGGTTCTGACCGAACCGGACGCCGGTAGCGACGTCGGTGCCGGCAAGACCCGCGCCCGTCACGTCGAAGGCGATGAGTGGCACATCGAAGGCGTCAAACGGTTTATCACCGGCGGCGACAACGACTACTTCGAAAACATCATCCACTTGGTACTCGCCCGTCCCGAGGGAGCCGGCCCCGGCACCAAAGGTCTGTCGCTGTTTTTGGTCCCGAAGTTCTGGGTCGAAAAAGACGGCTCGATGGGCGCACGCAACGGTGTCCGCACCACCAAGGTCGAACACAAGATGGGCATCAAAGCATCGGCAACCTGTGAGCTGGTGTTTGGCGACGAAACCCCGGCGCGCGGACTTTTGCTTGGCAACGTCCACGACGGCATTCGCCAGATGTTCCAAGTCATCGAGCAGGCCCGGATGGCGATCGGCGTCAAGTCAATGTCCACGTTGTCGACGGGATATCTGAATGCGCTCGGGTTTGCGCAAGAACGAATTCAGGGTCCGGACCTCTTGCGGGCGATGGACAAGTCGTCGCCGCGCGTCGAAATATTGGCCCACCCCGATGTGCGCCGGATGCTGCTTTTGCAAAAGTGCCACGCCGAGGGAATGCGCGCGCTGTGCTTCTACGCCGCGTCGCTGCAAGATCAGCGCGAGCTGCACGCGGCGACAGACCACAAAAAATCCGAAGCGCTCGAGCGGCGCAATGATCTGCTGCTGCCGCTGGTGAAGGGTTACTGCTCGGAAAAAGCCTACGAGATGCTGTCTTTGTCGCTGCAGTGCTTCGGCGGATCGGGGTACTTGCAGGACTATCCGATCGAGCAGTACATCCGCGACCAAAAGATCGACACGCTGTACGAAGGAACGACGCATATCCAGGCGCTCGATCTGCTGCTGCGCAAAGTCGCACGCGATGGCGGACAGCTGCTGCGAGAGCTGCTGGCCGAAGCGCAAGCGACGATTGCCAGCGAGGAAGGCGGGGCCGATCTCGCCGATGCCAGGGCAGCCCTTGGCAAAGCGCTCGAAAACCTCCAGGGCATGCTGATGGCACTGCTCGGCAAAATGGGCGAGTCGCTTTACCACGTCGGTCTGCAAGGCAACCGCGTGCTGATGGCGCTGGCCGAAGTGCTGATTGCGTGGCTTTTGATCCGCCACGGTGCCCTCGCCGTCCGCAAGCTCGCCGAACTTCCCGAGGGAGCCGAGAGCGAACGCGGCTTTTACCAGGGCAAGATTTTTTCGGCGCGCTATTTCGCAACGCAAGTGCTGCCGCGGCTGTCATTCGATCGCCGCCAAGTGGAAGCCAGCGACCTTGCACCGATGAACCTGCCCGTCAGCGCGTTTTAGCCCCCGCCCTGCCCGCTGCCGTCGCGACGCTAGACCGCGCGACGCAGCGAATTCCCACTACACGTCGAGAGCGCCCGCCTCGCCCGCATGCTCCATGATGAAACGGAAGCGAGCGGAGGGATCTTTGCCCATCAGGTCGCCCAAGACGCGATCGGTCTGTTCGCGATCCTGAATTTCGACCCGCAGCGCCACCCGTCTTTTCGGATCGAGCGTCGTCGCCCACAACTGCTGCGGCATCATCTCACCCAAGCCTTTGAAGCGCTGGATTTCGACTTTGGCGTTTGGCTTCTGCTTCGCGAGCAGCTCATCTTTCTGTTTGTCGTCGAGCACCCAGTGGGTTTCTTTGCCGATATCGACGCGATACAGCGGCGGCTGGGCGATGAACACATGCCCGTTTTCGATAAGCTTTGGGATGTAGCGGTAAATGAACGTCAAAAGCAGCGTCGAGATATGGTGCCCGTCGCTGTCAGCGTCCATCAGCAAAAAGATTCGCCCGTAACGCAGCCGGCCTTCGTCGTATTTGTCGCCCATCCCGCAGCCGAGCGCCGCGACGATGTCTTGCAGCTCGCGGTTTGACAACAGCTTCGACAGCGATGCTTGCTCGGCGTTGAGCACTTTGCCGCGCAGAGGCAAAATCGCCTGGTTTTTGCGATTCCGACCCTGTTTGGCCGATCCACCTGCGGAGTCACCTTCGACGATAAACAGCTCGGCTTGACCCGGATCGGTGGATTGGCAGTCGGCCAGCTTGCCCGGCAGATTCAGCCGCTGTCCGACGACAGATTTGCGCGGAACCGCCTGGCTCGCCGCTTTCATCGCTTCCCGCGCACGCGCCGCAGCGACGATGCGTGAAACAATCGCTTCAGCGGTCTGCTTGTTGCTGTTGAGCCAATTTTCGACAAACGTGCGCACCGCTCCGTCGACTTCGGCGGTGACTTCGGGATTGTTGAGCCGCTCTTTGGTCTGGCCTTGGAACTGCGGTTCGTGGATGTAGCAGCTCAAGATCGCCAGCAGACCTTCACGGATGTCCTCGGCGGTGAGCTGGAGACCTTTTGGCAAAAGTCCGTGCGTGTCGACGAAATTGCGCACGCCTTTGTTGATGCCAGCCTTGAGCCCGTTTTCGTGCGTACCGCCCGATGGTGTCGGGATGCCGTTGACGAAGCTCTTGATGCTTTCGTCGGTGCCTTCAGTCCACAAAAACGACAGCTCAAACCGCGTCGTCCCTTCGTCGGCGTCGCGGAAAAAATAGACCGGCGGACACAGCACCGGCTTGCCACGCTCCGTCGCCCACTTTTGCAGGTAATCGGCAATGCCGCCTTTGTGGGAAAGCTCGACGGTTTCGCCGCTTGCTTCGTCGGTAAAAACGATGCGCAGACCTTTGTGCAGATAGCTTTTGGCTTCCAGGCGCTCGCGCACAAGTTCCAGGTCAAACGACGCTTTTTCGCCGAAAATTTCCGGATCGGGCCGGAAATAGACTTTGCTGCCGGAACCTTTGGCGGCACCGACGCTGCGCAGTGGCGTCACCGGGATGCCGCGCGCATAGCCCTGCTCGACCTCTTTGCCATCGCGACGGACGCGGACCCACAGCTCGACGGACAGCGCGTTGACGACGGAAGCGCCGACGCCGTGCAGACCACCCGAGTGGGTGTAGCTGCCCTGCTGAAACTTTCCGCCCGAGTGAAGCGTCGTCAAGATCACTTCAATCGCACTTTTGCCGTATTTGGGAAGGATTCCCGTCGGAAAACCACGTCCATTGTCGTCGACGGTGACGGACCGCCGATCGCTGTGCAGGATGACTTTGATCGTGGTCGCGTGGCCGTTTATGACCTCGTCGATGGCGTTGTCGAGGATTTCCCACAACAAGTGGTGATAGCCACGACTGTCGACACCGCCGATGTACATACCAGGGCGCTTGCGGACAGGCTCAAGTCCCTCGAGGACGACGATATCTTCTTCGGTGTAGCGCGGAGGCGTTTGGTTCTGTGGGCTCATGGTAAAAGCGACAGAAAAGCGCGGCCAACGTAGCACGGCTTTGGCTGCCGTCAAAAATGGCTCAAGCCCGCGTTACACTGCTTTCCACATCATGAACCCGCCCAGCCTGGACGCACTCGAACACGCCAAGCGCACCCTTATCGACGTCGGCATCCACTACGGCCCACGCCTTGTCGTCGCGATGCTGATCCTGATTTTCGGCGGTTTTGTCGCCCATCGCGCCGGGATCATCAGTCGTCGCTGGTTTAGCAAACTCGAGCTCGATCAGCCGCTCGGGCAACTGCTGGGCCGGGCGCTGACGGTGCTGGTGTTTTTGCTGTTTCTGACGCTGGCACTGCAAAACCTTGGGGTGGAGCTGCTGCCGCTGTTTGCCAGCCTCGGTGTCGCAGGCGTTGGCGTCGGCTTGGCGGCGCAGGGCGTGCTCGGCAACCTCGTCGCTGGGCTTACGATCATTTTCACCCGACCGTTCCGGATTGGAGAGTGGGTGCAGATGATCGGCGTCGAAGGACAAGTTGAGTCGATCGATCTTTTTTCGACGACGCTAAGCCATCCCGACCGATCGCTGGTGGTGATTCCCAATCGAAAAATCGTCGGTGAAGTGCTGCACAACTACGGCAAGCTGCGGCAGCTCGACCTGCTGATTGGCGTCGCTTATTCGACGGACATTCAGAAAGCCCTGATGGTGGTGCGGGACGTGCTGACACAAAACGACCGCGTCACCAAAGACATCGCGCCCATCGTCGGTGTGACGCTGCTCGGGGAAAAGTCGGTCGGGATTGCGATAAAGCCGTGGGTGGCGGTGACAGACTACGTGCCTGCCGTCGGAGAGCTAAACCAAGCGCTGGTCGAGGCGTTTCGCACCCACCGGATCGAGATTTCGTTTCCGCAAAGGGACGTGCGGATCGTCGGAAGTGTCGTCGCCTAAGCCGCGCCAGCTACTTGTTCATTCGGAACAGCGCCGGATCGAGCTTTTCATCGAGCGACGCTTCTTCGACATCAATCGACACTTTGTAATTTAGCGCCGTGTTGTCGATCTCGACGTGGGTTGGCACCGAACGACCCTGCACTTCCTTGAACTGCTGGCAGCGGATCGTGCGCTCGTTTTCGACGACGCGCAGCTCGCCCACTTTCAGATCAACGTACTTTTTGTGCGACGGATGGAGCGGTTCCAGGTCAAACATCGCCGACAGATCCGCACCGATCGACAAGAGCACTTTTTGCTGCAAGCTGCTGTCTGCGCCGGCCATGCTGGTCACGACTTTGACGTCGCCGCCGACTTTGATGAGATCGAACAGCGTGATGCCGCCCGGCCCGATTGCCTTGAGACGGAAACGATCCGGCCTTTCGACGGCGATCATGCCACGCACAGTCACTTGCTCGCGACCGTCGCCTTTGGCAGCGTCGATGCCGACGCGATGGACCGCCCGCATGGTGCCCCAGCGAATGTCCTGAACTGGCTGCACCGACGGGCCCTTGATGATGATTGGCTTGTTGCTGTTGTCGCAGCCGCTCTGGCTTAGCATCGCGACGCAGGCGGTCGCACACAGCACACGCACCACCCGACGCCACGCACCGCCACGCTTGCCAACCGCACTCTGCGCGAGGTCGCGCGAAACCGTCTCGTACATGCTCACAGGGCCTCCGTCATTCCGTGGGGCATCGCGCCCGCCTCTGGGTCTAC
>DAORGN010000093.1:0-18092 GCA_035340095.1 Pseudomonadota bacterium
GCGTCGCCGTAGATGACCTTGTTGACCCAGCAGCGCTTGCCGTCGATGTAGGTCATCAAGCTGTTGCCTTTGGCCGTCGCTCCGCCGTCGTTTATGCCGTCTGGAACATCGCCGCAGCCTTGCAGGTTGTAGGTCAGCTTGCCGTTTCCGTCGAGCACCATCCGCACCCCGATCACATGATCGGTCGGGATTTTCACTTGATCGGCAAAGGCCCGCACCACCGGCTCGCTCGTCGCGGTGATCACCCACACGTCGAAGCCATTGTCCTGCATCGCCCCGATCAGGTCTTTTATCTGGTCGTAGACCCGCACGTAGGCATTCACCGTCCGCGAACCGATTTTCTGCGTCGCGCCGACCGCCGCCGCCAGACCTTCTGCAATGGCGTCTTTGGCCATCAGCGAAATTTCCGCCGGCGTGTATCCCGCCTGGAGCTGCACCGCCCAAGCGTAGGTCGGTTCCATCCGACGGTAGTCGTAGCCGGCAAACGCCGACAGCCCCGTCTGGCCCTTGTTGTCAAGATAGACGCTCAAGATCGCATCGGTGCAAGCAATCGCCGCCGTATCGCTTCGGTTCGTCGGCAAAGGCGAGCCCGGACTGGCCAGTCCATCACACGCCGCCCGCAGCAAGTTCAGCGCATCGGTGGTGATGCTGATGCTGGTCAAACGCCAGTTGAAGTTTGCGGGCTGGTAAATTTTCCCCGCCTTCAGCATCCAGAACAGCATCAGATCGCCGATGTCGTTCTTGATCACGGTGTTGTCCCAGTCGAACAGCGCCACCGGTTTTTTCGTCGCGTCGTAACCGACACTGCCAATGCCAGACTGAACCATGAAATCGTCGAGCCGCTTGCGATTGTCCCCCCACCAGCTGAGCGATGGGTCGAGCCGCCTCGTCGAAAACACCGTCATGTCGGGCAGGGAACCCTGGGCAGGGATCGGCGGGTCGCACGACAAAAGCAGCGACCCAAATGCCAGCAAAAGACCATGGGCGAAACGAAACGACATCCCGGACCTCCGTCGAAAGACACAAACGCGCCGAAGCGTAACAGCCGAGATTTGATAAGCCAAGAAACCTTGCCGTATGTTTTGCGGGTGATTCAGAAACGATCCCAGAGCTTCGCCAAGAGCCTTTTCCTCGGTGATCTGCGCGAGGAACTGATCTTCCCTTTTCCGCAGCTCACCGATGCCGATCAGCGCAAGCTGGCGCAGCTGCTCAGCGACGTGCGCGCGTTTTCCCGCCAGCACATCGATTCGCGACGGATTGATAGCGAAGCGAAGATTTCGCCCGATCTGGTCGACGGTCTGCGCAAGCTGGGCCTGTTTGGTCTGCTCCTGCCGACTGCTTACGGCGGGCTCGGGCTGTCGCTGTCGGCGGCGTGTCGCGTGATCGATCTGCTCGGTTCATTTGACAGCTCGGTGGCCATGCTCGTCGCGGTTCACCTGGGTTTTGCGGCGCAAGCGATCGCACGCTTTGGCACCCCGGAACAGAAGCGATACTACCTGCCCAAGCTGTGCAGCGGTCAGAGCATCGGCGCGTTTGCGCTCGCTGAACCGATGGCCGGCAGCGACGCCGCCAGCAGCCGCACCCGCGCCACGCCATGCGACGGCGGCTATCGACTGACCGGCACCAAGACCTGGGTTCAAAACGGTGAACATGCCGACGTGCTGATCGTGTTCGCCCAGACCACCGTGCATCGCGACGGAGCCGACGTCGATCGCATCACCGGCTTTCTCGTCGAAAAAGGCCCCGGCGTCATCATCGGTCACAGCGAACCCAAGCTCGGCATTCGCGGCAGTGGCACACCGGCGCTGTATCTCGAAGATGTGTTTGTGCCCAAAGACCGCGTGCTCGGCAGCCTCGGTGGTGGATTCAAGGTTGCGATGGAAACCCGGCAGCACGGACGACTGCTCGCCGCATCGGCCTGTATCGGTGCAACCTGTGAAATCCTCCGCCACCAAGTCCAGCAGGCGACGAGCCGTCGGCAGTTTGGTCGCGTCATCGGAACGCTCGGGATGATAAAGGACCAAGTTGCGCGCACCGCGGTCGACCTGTACGCAAGTGAATCGGCGCTGTACCTGACGACCGGGCTGCAAGACCTGACCGACCGGCACCCCGAGCGCGACCTGGATACTTCGCTCGAAGCCGCGATGTGCAAAGTGCTGGCCGCCGAGACCATCCACAATGCGGCGGTGGCAGCGATGCGCCTGGCCGGAGCCACGGGGCTTCTCGACAGCCATCCCTATGAACGGCTGCTGCGCGACAGCCAGACGTATCTGGTCTTCCCCGGCACGCACGAGGTGCTGCGCGCGTACATTGCGCTTTCGGGCATGCGTGAGCCGGGCGAACAAGTCGGGCGACTTTCGGATGTGCTCAAGCGTCCCCTGCGCGGCTACGGCATGGTCGTCGATTCGCTGATCGAAAAAGTGCGGACGGCGGCCTATGGACGGGCGATTCTGTCCCGCCACCATCCGCAGCTGAAGCGCGAAGCCGTGCTCATCGAAGATGCCGCCGAGTCATTCGCCAAAGAAGTAGATCGCGTCGTTCGTCGCCACGGCCAGCTGCTGCCGGAAATGCAGTATGTGCAAAAGCGCGTCGCCGATGTCGCGATCGATCTGTACGCGATGTGTGCAACCGTTTCACGGACATCGCAGGTGCTGGGCGAACGGGATGCGCGTCATGCCCGTGGGCGCGCCGGTCACAGTGAAGCCGCCGGACAAATCGACAGTGGCGAACGGCAGCTCCGTCTGTGTGCCGCGTTCTGTGGCAAAGCCGCCAAGCGCATCGAGCAAACGCTGGCCCAGTTTGGCCAAAATGACGATGAGCTAATGAAGACCATCGCCGACGACTGTTACCTCGACAGACCCTACCCGTTCGACGCGCTCAGCAAAGAGCCAGACTGATCACGCGCACCTGCCCACAATTGGGCAAAACTTCGCACAGTCTGCGGCACGAGCGCTGCGACTTGCTGGGGACCGCACGGCCTCTTTGGCACAAAGAACCGCACTTGCGCCGCGACTTCCGCTAGAAATGCCCGGTTTGCGGTTAACATAAAAAGGAGTTTCCCTTGGCCACACCCACGCAACACCCTGCCCAGCTTGAGGATTCTTGTACGGAGCATGCGCGCCCGTCGACGCAACTGCCACTTTTGGTGGTGAAGCTGAAACCGGACGCCGCGGTGCCCGCCTACAAAACCGCTGAAGCGGCAGGAATGGATCTGTCGGCGTGTCTGGGCGCTGGGGAAGTGCTGACGCTGGCGCCGCTGGAACGGCGGCTGGTTCCCACCGGGCTTATGGTCGCGATTCCGGCAGGTTACGAAGGCCAGGTCCGTCCCCGCTCGGGCTGGGCGCTCAAAGAAGGCGTGACGGTGCTAAACAGCCCCGGCACCATCGACAGCGATTATCGCGGCGAAGTCGGGGTGATTTTGATCAATCTGTCGGCGCAGCCGGTACAAATTCGCCACGGCGACCGCATCGCCCAGCTGCTCATCACGCCGGTGGCCCGCGTAAATCCCGTCGAAGTCAGCAGCCTCGATGAGACCGCGCGCGGGGCCGGCGGTTTTGGCCACACAGGCCGGAGCTGAGCATGGCAGCGCCTCTTTTCCGTCGCGGCGACGTGATCGGCCAAAAGTATTACGTGCTCACCAAGAGCGGTGAGGCGGCCCTGTGGGTCGGCTTTTTGGCATGCAGCGTCGAACTTCAAAAAGCGGCGGAAGAGCGCGGCGAAGTGCCAGAGCCCGATCTGCTCGTCAAAGTGGTGCGGCCCGAGCTTCTGGAATCGCCCGGCTCGGCGGACAAGCTGATTCGGCATCTTCAGTCGTACAAAGACCTGGCGCATCCGTTTTTGACCCAAGTCGTCGATGTGGTGGCGCTGCCCGAACAAGGCACCGTCGCGATCACCGAAATTGCGCAGATTGGGCAAGGTGGCCAAGGCGTCTTCCTCGATCGAATGGCGGCGTTTCGGCAAAAAGAAGGTCTGCCACTGTCCGATGTGCTTCAGATCATCGATCAGCTCGCCGAATCACTGACGTTTCTGCACGAACAAGGGCGCTACCACGGCGACTTGCGGCTCGATTCGGTGCTGCTCAAGACCGATGGCATCCGGCTTGGCGACGTCGGGCTTGGCGTTGGGCTGCCGCGTGAACCGTTTTTGCTCCAGCTTGGCACCGTCGGACAAATGGAAGCAGTGGCCCCGGAATTACACGCCGCCCGTCCCGCCGACATTCGCACCGACGTGTTTGGACTGGCCAAAGTGATGCGTTCGCTGCTGGAGCTCGGCGACAACTGGACGATCATTCGCGACGCCAACCAGTCGCTCGTCCACGCGATCAGCCGGGCGATGGCCACAGATCCTGCCGAAAGACATCCGACGATTGCGGCACTGATCGCTGACTTGGAAAAAGCGCTCCAGCCGGAAGGATCATCCTTGGTCAGCGCACCGGGGGATGAAAAAGTGGACCAGCCATCGACGGGAAGCAGCCCCGGATCTGCCGATGCGCCGTCGAATGACTCAGCCGGCTTTCGTTCATCGCGATCGTCGATTGGGCCCGAGTTTCCGCCCGGATCGGTCCTGGTAAGCTGGCGCGCATTTGCAGCGACCGTGGTTCTCGCCGCCGTCGTCGGAGCGCTGCTCGCGGTGGCGGTGATGCTGCTGCGCAGATCGCAACTTGCCGACGGAAAGAAGGCCGTGACAGCCCCGCCGATTACCGTGCGTTCGATCCCCGGTTCTTCGCAAAAGTAGAGAACATGCCGACCCAATTTCTTGCCGGCCTATTGGTTCTTTTCGCGTGCGTCGGTGCGACGCGGGCCCACAGCCCATTTGATCAAGAGCTTACCGAACGTCGACAGCGCTTTGCCGCCGAAGCAGCACGTCCAGGGTCAGCCGCAGCCGTCGTCCCTCTGCTTGGCCTGTCCGATCTTTGGGATGACGTCGTCGATCGCACGACCCTGCGCGAAGCATCGACCGATGCGACCAAGCCACGACCGACGGTACATGAACTGGTTCGCGCCGAAGCACTGTGGCACGATCAGATGCTCCGACGGCATGCCGGCGACGATGCCGGGGCGCGCGATGCCCAGCGTCAGCTTGGACTTTTGACTTCGTTTGCGATCTGCGGCCCGTTTGACAACGACGGTCGCAAAGGACACGACGCAAGCTATCCGCCCGAAACCGAAACGATCGCACCAAATCCGTCGCTGCGCTATCTGGGTAAAAGCCCCGCGCTGCCGGTTTCATGGCGGATTGTGCCCGACACCGCACTTTCACGCGATGGCAGCGTTCCCATCGATGCGTGGATGCGTCCCGAAACCGAAGGCACCGCCTATGCCGTGACGTATGTCAAAAGCGAGCAGCGCTTGGCCGTGGCCGTGCGCGTCGGATCGAGCGGCGCCGTCAAAGTGCTGGTCAACCAAGGTCCGGCGGTGATTGATTCCAGCGTCTATCGCAAGCTGCACATCGACCAAGAGGCGGGTCTGGCGACGCTGCTGCCCGGCTGGAACCGTGTGCTCGTCAAAGTGTCGTCGCTAAGTGGCCGCTGGGCATTCGTGCTGCGGCTGACGACCCCCGATGGCAAGCCACTTGTCGGTCTGACCCACAGCGCCAACCCGCCCACCGAAGGCTGGAAAATTCCCGTCGCAGAAAAAGCCCAAGGTCCAAAGCCGCAGACGCTGATTGCCGCCCTGCGCGCCCGCGTCGCAAAAGCGCAGCCAGGCAGTCCGCAAGCTGCGCAGCGGGCCGATCAGCTGACCGACTTGGGACTTTATGTTCACCACGCCCAGCCAAGCGATCCCGAACAGCATGAAGCCGAAGCGCTGCTGGCCGAAGCGGTCACCCTGCGTCCATCGCAGCGCGGCTTTCGCTATCTGGCCGATGCGACGGAAGATGAAAACAAGCAGCGGCTGGCGCTCGAAGCGGGTCTGGCTTTGCCGACCGGCGGAAATGCAGTCGAGCGCGCGCGGCTGCTGGTTGAAATCGGAACCAGCTACGAACAGTCTGGCCGCCTGCAAAAAGCCGAGCAAGCGTTCAGCGAAGCCGAGCGGCTGGCTCCGACGCTGTATACCGCGGTGCTGGGTCTTTGCCGCGTGGCGCAAAGTCGCGGGGTGGCCAGCGTCGGTTACAAACGAATTTCACCGCTGCTGCTTTCGGCCCCGTCGCTCACGACGCTGCGTGCCCACGCGGACATGCTGTCGCGGCTGGGACGACACAAAGAAGCGGAATCGGCGTATCAGGTGGTGCTTAGGCAACAACCCGACGATGACGAAGCGCTGCGCTACCTGATTTCTCGTCGTCGAGCTGCCGGCCAAATCGAAGACGCGCTCCAGATCCTGGCGCAGCTTGCGGCCCAGCGTCCCGATGCGCAGTGGCCGCTGCGTGAACGGCTCGACATCTTGGAAGGCAGTGGGAAGCACGAAGATGCGCTCCAGTTGGTGATGGCCGGACTGCCCCAGCATGTCGGCGATGCCGAGTGGTTCGAGCGTCGCGGACGGCTGCAAAAGCGGCTTTCGCGCACCGAGCTCGCTGTCGGATCGTTCCGTCGCGCGCTGGAGCTTAAGCCGCAGAATCCGGCGCTGCGCGAATACCTGCAAACCATCGACCCAGCGGCGCGATCCGCCGAAGACTTGCAGCGCCAGTTCCAGGTCGATGTCGATTCGCTGATCAAAAAACCGCGGCCCGCCACAAAGCCCGGCGACAGCGCCCGCGTCCTGTTTGAACAGAAAGTGGTGCGAATCCACACCAACGGCCTGTCGGAAGAATACATCCAGCGCGTCGTCGAGATCCTCGATGAAGAAGGTGCGCGCATCTACGACGACGCCAGCGTCACGTTTTCCCCCGACACCCAATCGGTGCAGTTTAAGACCGCCAAAGTCATCAAGCCGAGCGGTGAAGTGGTCGAAAGCGTATCGCAGAGCGAGAGCGATGCGTCGGAGCCGTGGTACGGCATGTACTATGACATGCACTCGGTGACGGTGCGTTTTGACGGCCTGCGGCCTGGCGATGTCGTCGTCGTCGAGCACGTTCGATCCGATGTTGGTCGCCGCAACCTGTTTGCCGACTATTTTGGCGACGTAACGTACCTTCAGGAAAGCATCCCGGTGCTAGAAACCCGGCTTTTGCTGACGCTGCCCGAAGACGACCTGCGCCGTCGCCCGCTGTATTTCAATCAGCCGAAACTGCCTGCCGACGCGACGCTTGCACGGACCGACGAAACCCAGGGCAAAGATCACATCGTTCGCTTTGTCGCCCACAACCTGCCCAAGATCCACGATGAATCGGGCCGTCCGGGCTATTCCGAGCTGTCGGCGTACATCCACGTCTCGACGTACAAGACCTGGGAAGATGTCGCAACTTGGTATCGAGGACTGGTCGCCGAATCGCTTCTGCCATCGTCCGAGGTCACTCGCGCCGCCCAAGCCGTCGTCGCCAAGATTCCAGCCAGCGATGAACTGGGCCGAATCCGCGCGCTCTACGACGAAGTGGTTCGCCGCACCCGCTACGTCGGGCTGGAGTTTGGCATCCACGGCTACAAACCCTACAAAGTGCCGCAGGTCTGGGAACGCAAGTTTGGCGACTGCAAAGACAAAGCGGCGCTCCTGCACGTCATGCTAAAAGAGGTCGGAATTGAGAGCTCGCTGACGCTGGCGAGGACGACCAAGGGCGGCAACATCGATCCCGAGCCGGCGTCTTTGGCGGTGTTCGATCACGCGATTGTGTTTGTCCCCAAGTACAACCTGTACCTCGACGGGACGGCGGAGTTTTCGGGATCGATGGAACTGCCCAGCTCCGACCAAGACATCATGGTGCTGGTGGTCAGCGACCCGCGCCCGCCGTATTCGGGCAAAGGCCACCTGGCGCGGACCCAAGTGTTGCCGTCTCATCAGAGCATCACCCGGCGCGTGCAGACGGTGCAGCTTGAAGAATCGGGCAAAGCCAAGGTCGCCGAAGTGCTGACGGTGTCCGGACAAAACGCCAGCCAATTCCGTGACCACTTCCAAAATCCGTCGTCGCAGAAAGAGCGCTACGAAAAAGCCTGGAACGATAGCTTCCCCGGCAGTCAGGCGCTTTCCGTCGAAGTTCCCGATGTGCTGAACCTGGAAAAACCCGTCACGCTGCACGGTGAGCTGACGGTGCCCAAGTGGGGTCGTCCGCCCAGCGGTGGAGCGGCGGGCACGCTGTCGCTGCGACCGCTCGGACGGGAACCGGATCTTTTGCGCACCCATGCGCGGTTGTCGTCGCGACGCTACGACTTGGTGCTGGGTTTTGCGTGGGTCAGCCAAGACGAAGTGACGGTGCATCTGCCGCATCGCTTCGCCGTTCATCGCCTGCCGGAATCGCGCAACATCGAATCGCCCTTTGGTCGCTTCCAGCTTCAGATCGAGCAGCATCCAGGCAAAAACGGCATCGCTGTGACCGCCAAGTCCGAGCTGCGGATCGACCGCCATCGCGTCGCCGCGAGCGATTATCCGGCGTTCCGCACCTTCCTTTCCGAAGTCGATAGCGCGCTCGCTCAAGAGCTTCTGGTGGGCCGTGAGTAACCGAACTTTTTTCACACTGGCGTTTTCGCTGTGGCTCGGCTGCGGACCGCAGGTTCCGGTAAAGGATCGCTACCTCAGCAGTCCGCCGCTCGATGCGCAGGTCGCGGATGTATCAAGCAAGCTGGCACGCAGTTCCGACCCTTCGCCAGAGCTTCATCGCGAGCTTGGACTGCTTTTGCTGGTATCGGGGGACGGGAAAAAAGCCGAAGCGCAGCTCGATCTGGCGCTGTCGCAGGGGGCGCGGGACAGCCTGACCTATCTGGGCGCAGCGCTCGCGGCGGCAGCAAACGGCAAGCCGCACAAGTCGCATCAGATCCTGCTCGGTTTTCTTTCGGCGCAGGTGCAAAAGGAACCGACCGACCCGTGGGCACCCGCGGTGGCCGAGCTGGCTGCGCACCGGCTGCTTTCGCACGGCGTCTCCGGCACCGGCAAAGGCGATGACAAACAGCTTGGCGACGAGCTGTTTGCGCTGTGGCAAAAACGGTCCAGGCTGCCGGTTGAAAGTCAGCAGCTTCTGGCGG
Source organism: Pseudomonadota bacterium (assembly GCA_035340095.1). GTDB lineage: Bacteria > Myxococcota_A > Polyangia > Palsa-1104 > JAEUJZ01 > JAEUKA01. The sequence goes on from DAORGN010000093.1 coordinate 9,047, forward strand.
CGCTGCTTGGGCAACAGCTCCGGCTGCTCGGCGATGAAGCCCGCGCCAACCGCGTCGACATCGAGCGCGGCTGCCCGCCAGTGCTTTACACAAGCGGTCCGCACGGTCACTTGCCACAGCTCGATGTGCTCTCGCCGCTGCCCGGAGACAGTCCGCTCACCGATCCGCAAAGACCCCGCTACAGGCAGCGATCCGGCTCGGGTTGCAGCGTGAATGTGCAAGGGCTGCCCGGCAAACCCGGCGTGTTCTTTGTCCACAGCTTTTTCCAGACCCACAGCGACAAGCCCATCCCGCTGACGGTCGAAACTGCCGGCACTCCGTGGGCGCTATACATCGACGGACAGCGGCAGTTTGTCGATACCGAACCGGTGGGGCGACGCTATCTGCAGCTTCAGCTTCCGGTCGGGGCGCACTCGCTTTCGGTAAAGCTTGGCGTCGTCGGCAGCAACCACGTCCAGGTGGCGCTGCCCGGCGTGCAGTTTTACGACGGCGATCCCGGCAAAGCACCGCCACACACCCCAGGTGAAGTGAAAGTCAGCCCACGCGCGCTGTCGCCTTTGCCCATGGCTGAAACTCGCTGGCAAGGTGCGCTGGCGGCGCTTTTGAAAATGCAGCAGGCCTATCTGTCGGGTCAGCCCGATGGTGGTCTGACGGTTGCGGCGGAAAACATGGGCCAGACTCCGCGCTTTGCGGCGCTGCGGACGCTGTACGCCGGGCTTTTGCTCGATGATCACAGCCGGCCCGAGCGCCAAGCCAGGGATCGGGCGCGCTCGCAGCTTAAGCAGGCGCTTGGCCTAAGCCCCGAACTTCTGTCGGCGCGGCAGTCGCTGGCCCGGCTGCTTTTGCAAGACGAAAAGGCGGCACTCGCGCAAGAGGTCATCGACGCCACACCCGATTCGGTCGAAAAGACCTGGCAGACCGAGCTTCTGCGCCATCGTATCCTCAAGACCCGCGGCTTTGTCGTCGAAGCCGAAGCCGCGCTGAGCGCTGCCCAAAAGCTGGGTCCGTCGGCGTGTCCGGTGCTGGAACATGTGGCTGATTTCCGCCGCGAACAGCAAGACGACCGCGGCGCGCTCAAGGCCGCGCAGGAACTGACCGCCTGCAACCCCTATTCGGATCGTTTTGCCGATGCGCTCTACGACAGTGGACGGCTCGAAGAAGCGCAGCGCGAATACGAACGACTGCTCCAGCTTGAACCCGACAGCACAGCCTGGCTGCGTGATCTGTCGCGGGTCTATTTGGCCCGTCGCGATCTCGGGGCGGCGGTAAGCACGCTGCTCAAGCTGCGAGAGCTTTTGCCGCGCAGCACCCAGCTTTACACCGATCTGGCCAACCTCTACGTCGAGCGTGGCCAGCCTGAAACCGCGCTGCTCCAGATCAAGCAGGGGCTTGCCGAGCTGCCCGAGTCTGCGGACCTGGCCAAAGCGCTGCAAGCCCTGGGTCATCGCGACTCGATCGAACCGTACCGCATCGACGGCAGGCAAGTGGTCCGCGAGTTCGAAGCCCGACACGGCGTCTACAGCGGAGAGCCAGCCGTCCTTTTGCTCGACCGCACGGTGGTGCGTGTCTTCCCCGGCGGTGCGCGCATCCAGCTTACCCACAACATCATCCGGGTGCTGACCAAAGAAGGCATCGAACGCTTTGGCGAAGTCCGCATTCCCGACGGAGCCGAAGTGCTCCAATTGCGCACGATCAAAGCCGACGGCACCACCCGCGAGCCCGAGTCGATTCCCGAAAAAGACACGGTGTCCGCCCCAGCGCTTGAAGTCGGTGACTACGTCGAATACGAGTACATCGACCGCGATGATCCGTCGCCGATTGCGCCCGGTGGTTTCCTCGCCGACCGCTTTTACTTTGCCTCGGCAGATGCACCGCTCGATCGCAGCGAGTTTTTGCTTATCTCGCCCAAAGACCTGCCGTTACAAATCGACCTGCGTGGTCCGGTTGGTTCGGACGGCAAACGGCAGCTTCCTGTGGCGACGCAGAAGCAGGACGGCGACCTGTCTTTGCACCTGTGGCAGCGGACCGGCATTGCCCGCATGCAGCCCGAGCAGCCGCTTGACCAGGGACAAGTCGACGACTGGAGCCCGTCGGTGCGCGTGGGTTCAGGGGTGACTTTGGCCGGCTACGTCAACCAGATCCGCGAGCGGCGCTATCGGGCGCTCAAGCTGACCCCTGACATTCGCGAGCTGGCCCAGAAAGTCGCCGGCAACCCCGACGCCGCACCGGAAAGTCCGCAGAGCCAAATCCGCCGCGTGCGCGCCCTGGATGAATGGGTGCGCAAAAACATCAACGCCGGCGGCAGCTTTGACGAACCGGCAAGCTCGATTCTGGCGCGGCGGGAAGGTCGGCGCGATGTGCTGCTGTTGGCCCTGCTCAAAGCGGCGGGCATTGCCGCGGAAACCTGGCTGGCGCGGCCCGAAAACAACCCCAAGCTCGAAGGCCCGCTGCCCGATGCGCTGGCCTATTCGGAAATGCTGCTCGCGGTGGCCAAAGATGAAAAGGGAACGCCGCTTCTGTGGCTGGACCCGCTGTATCGCCACACGCCGACCGGACAAGTCAGGCCGCTTTTGCGCGGGGCCCAGGCGATTCGGCTGCCCGACTCGCTTTCTGAACCGAAAAACCAGACGGTGGATCTGGTTCGGGTCGATGTGCCACACGCGGGGGGCATTCCGGCGCGACTTGCGCAAGCCCAGCCCGACGCCAAGTGGCCCACGTTGACCGACACCCGCAAGGTGGAACTTGTCGCCGAGCTGGAACCGAGCGGCAGCGCCAAGGTCGTCGTCACCGAAACCCTGACCGGCATTCAATCGAGCGAGTGGCGCGACCAAGTCGAGCACATGGCGGAAGACCGGCTGCGGCAGCTTCTGGAGCAGCGCGCCCTAGGCTACTACTTCCCCGGCGCGAGCCTGCAAGCGCTCAAGTACGGGCCGATGGACGACGATGATGCGCCGCTCACGCTCAGCTACACGTTTACCGCGCCGCACCTGGCCAGGCAGCGGCTTGGCAAAGATGGCAAGCGGATGTTGGTCCTGCCGGTGCCGTATCCGCTTTTGCTAAGCCGCCGCTACGTGACGACGCCACAGCGAAAGCTGCCGCTTCTGGTCGGTTACGTGACGCCGGGCACGCTGACTGCGACGATCAAGCTGCCGCCGGGAGCGCGGATTGGCCAGCTCGCCGATCCCGTGGCGCTTTCGGGCTTTGGCAGCTACAAGCGTGAGGTCAAGGCCGCCGATGGTCAGGTGCAGCTCCGGGTCGAAACCAACCTGCCTCGCCAGCGCATTGTGCCCGACCGCTATCCGGCCTTTGTCGACTTTGCCGCGCATGTCGATCTGGCCGACGAAGCCTACGCGCTCATCGAGCTGGGACCGTAAGCCGCGCCTGTCCCCCACGCCCGCCGCCTGCCAAAGTCCCGTGACAGCTGGGCATTTCTCGGATTAGCATAAAGTCGTGCTCTCTCGTCGTCGATTGCCAGCCAGTATCTGGGCTTGGGCGCAAAAGCTTTCGCTGCTTGGCACCCTGTTTGGTTTCAGCGGCTGCGACGCCGAGCTTTACCACGACCTGTCGGAACGCCACGCAAACGAAGCGGTGATGGTGCTGCGTCAAGCCGGACTTCACGCCGACAAGCTGGCGACGGGACGATCGGCGCGTGGACCCACTTTTTCGCTGACGGTGCCCCCGCGTGAACAAGATCAAGCGCTGGCGGTACTAACCGACCAAGGCCTGCCACCTGTCGAGCCGCGCCCAGGGATGTCGGGCAAGCTGGCGATGCTTCCTGGCGAAGTGCGGGCCGAGCAGCTCGCTGCCCGCGAAGCGGCGCTTGTCGATACGCTGGAAAGTCTGCCGTCGGTCAGTCACGCGCGGGTGCATCTGACGGTGGCCGAGCCCGACCCTCTGCTGCCGACCGCCCAGCTTAGGCCGACCGCAGCGGTGGTGCTGCGAACACGCGGCGCCCTGTTGGTCAAAACCAGCGAAGTCGCCGAGCTGGTCGCCAAAAGTGTCACTGGGCTCGATGCCGCAGACGTAACCGTGCTGGTGACGCAAGTGGCGACGCAAGCGGTCTTGACCGCGCCGGCTCGCAGCGGAAATCTGCTGGTGGTGGGACTCGGTGGGCTGTGCGGTCTACTCACCGCAGCGGTGGTGGTCCTGGGCATTCTGCTGCGCCGTCGACCAAACGACCCACCGCCGCGCAGCAGCGAGAGCACCCTCCACGCGCTCTCAAGTTCATAGCGAATCTCTGGTATACGGAGCAGACCATGACGCAAGCAGACCAAGCGGGCAGCACAGGCCCAAAGAAGATCGACAAAATCCTCGTGCCGACCGATCTGTCGGCGTTTTCCGAGCAGGTGCTCGACTACGCGCTGGAGCTGGCCAAGTCGCTTGGCGCCAGCATTCGCCTGTTCCACACCGCGGTGCTGCCCGACTACGAAGTCCCGTACTTGGTGAGCCCCGGCATGCGTGGCGCAGCAACGGCGCTGGTCGAAAAGGCCGCCGAAATCACCGCCCACATCCGCACCGAGCTGGAAGCGATCTGCCAGCGCAAGTACGTCTACGGCGTCAACATCGAGTACAGCATGACCGAAGGCCGCCCCGCCGAAGCCATCTGTGCGCTCGCTAGCGAAATGCACGCCGACATCATCATCATGGGCAGCCACAGCCGTCCCGGCCTCCGCCACGTCTTCCTCGGCTCCGTCGCCGAAAAAGTCCTCCGCAGCGCCCCCTGCCCCGTCCTCATCGTCCACCCCAAAAGCGAATAACCCCACGCGCCCCATGGCTTCGCGTGCGGCCTTTGGTATCGGGCCCGTCTTAGCCTAACGTCTTGGCCCACACAAACACCTGACCGCAACATGCAGATAACAGCCAACACCACCGGCATGCTTGCCGATTTGGCGGTGGTCGCAGACCCCGACGCAGTGGATCATTGCGTGGTTGCGATCAAAGGCACGTTCGTCACCGATCAAAACGGTCGGCTCACGCTGGCAGATCACCAGCAGCCGCTGACGACGGTCGATGAGCACTACGGTGAGCCGGGCAGCTCCTGCGTTCGCTACGAATGTGACTTCGCGCTGTACAAACCGTACACGGACGTGATCGTCGTCGGAAAAGCGGTTGCGCCCAACGGGATTCCGGTCACCGGATTATCGGTACGGCTCCTGGTGCAAGGGCGAGCGAAAGACATCCTTGTGTACGGGCAGCGGCACTGGGTTTCCACGTTGGCCGGCGTCCGGGTGAGCGAGCCTGAGCCATTCACCGAGATGCCCATCACCTTCGACCGCGCTTTTGGTGGCCAAGACGATACCCAGGGAAAAGACCGCGTGGCCGTCGAGCTGCGCAACCCTGTCGGCGTCGGATTCCAGCCGCACCGACACCGCGCCGACCTGACGGGATGGCCGGTCCCCAACATCGAATCGCCCGGGCGGGCCATCGATTCCCCGCGCGAACCATACGAACCTGCCGGGTATGGCTGCATCGGTCGATCCTGGCAGCCGCGTGTGGCGCTCGCCGGAACCTACGGGGAAAGCTGGCGCAACGAACGGGCGCCGTACCTGCCCGCAGACTTCGATCCGCGCTATTTCCAGTGCGCGCCGCAGGACCAGCAATTTCCTCACTTCCAGGGCGGCGAAAAAATCCGCTGCGTCCACATGGCCGCTCCCGAAGTGGTCGAATACACCATTCCGACCCTGAACATGCCTGTTCGCTTTCGCTTTCGCGACGTGGACGTGGAACGACAAGCCGTGCTCGACACAGTGATCGTCGAGCCGCACAGGCTGCGGGCCATGCTGGTCTGGCGAGCGAGCGTCCCGTTACGCAAAAAGCTCACCGCGCTGACCGAAGTGCAGGTGGGAGAGCCGCCGCAGACCCAAACGGTCCGGCCCATCGGGGCACGCCACGGCAAGCCTGTCTTTTCGCGGCTTGCTTTGGCCGTTCGTTATCTCCGTCAGCAGCGTGGAGGCGGCGCGTGACTTCCCAAGTCGTTTCCATCGAAGCCGCCGGCATGGCTTGCCCTGTGGGTTTGACTTGGCAAAGCGCCTGCGCCGCCCTGCGCGCCGGTGTAAACCGCAAGACCAGCTCTTGCTATCGAGACAATCAGGGACGCGAGATCATTGCGTCATTCTTGCACGAGCCGCTCCCCACCGATGCGGCTTGGCAGGATCGCTGGCTGATGCTCCTGACACTGGCGATCCGCGATGCACTGGGAACGCGGACGCTCGCAGCCATGCCGATCTTTGTGGCGCTGCCAGTGTCGGGACATGGTGCCGCTTTCGATTCCGCATGGGTGGCGCAGTCCCTGTCGAACAGGCTGGGGCTTCCGCTTGCTGCGAGCCAGGTTCACGTCTTTGCCGAAGGTTCCGCCGGCGGATATGCCGCACTCCAACAGGGCTGTCTGCAGGTACGCCGTGGTACGCCATGTGTGGTTGCGGCAGCCGATTCGCTGCTTTCGGCGCAGCGGCTGCTGCCACTGTCCGAACAGGACCGCCTGCTGGTCGAAGGCAACTCCGATGGGTTTGTACCGGGCGAAGCAGCGGCGGCGGTGCTGCTTGGGGACGACCCGCGCCGGGCTTTGGCACACATACGTGGGCTCGGTTTCGCACGCGAACCATCGCGGATCGACAACGAAATCCCGCTGCGCGCCGATGGAATGCTTGCTGCCTCGCAAGCCGCGCTGGCGGAAGCCGCGCTTTTGCCCCACGACCTAGACTTTCGCATCTCGGATGCGACGGGCGAGAGCTTTTTCTTCAAAGAGCAGTCACTGCTGGTCACCCGCCTTTTGCGCGAGCGCAAGCCAGAGTTTCCCCTGTGGCTTCCCGCTGAGTCGCTCGGTGACACGGGTGCCGCTGCGGGGCTCTGCGGCCTGATCTGGGCCACCGCGGCCTGGCAGCGTGGGTATGCGCCTGGTCCGTGCGCGCTGGCCTGCGCCGGCAACGAACAAGGGGCACGCGCAGCCGTGGTGCTGCAAAACCCCAGGCCGGGGCAGACAAGGCACTCGGTTTGGCGATAGGTTCATCGAGCGGAGCACAGAAATGGGCAAGAAGGTATTCGCCAACGGCATGGAGATCGCACACAAAGCAGGCGCAGGAAAAGTCATCGCCGCGTTCCCAGACGTCTGTTTGAGCCCGCCGCCGCCGCCTGCTGGGCCGGTTCCCATTCCGTATCCCAACACCTCGTCCGCCACAGACCTGCGTGACGGCAGCACGACTGTCCAGATTGGCGGCAAACCTCTCGCCCTCAAAGGCCAGAGCTTTTATCAAAGCTCCCCTTTGGGCAACGAAGCGGCCACTCGCAACTTCGGCGCTGCTGTCCTGACCCACACCATTTCTGGAAAGACTTACTTCCAGGCTTCCTCTATGGACGTTCTCGTCGAAGGCAAACCAGTCTGCCGCCACCTCGACATCACCACCTGCAACCACGCAAGCTACCCCGGCAGCACCCCACCCATGCCCAATGCGGAGGGGATGAGTCAGGGAGGCGTCGAAGGCGAAGACGAGTCGAAGTGTCCCTGCTGCAAGGGACAGCTGCATGACAACCAAAAAGATCCAGACACCGGTAAGCCATACAAAAGATGCAAAGAGGAGGATTGGTATGGTGGGGCCGTGAAGGTTCACGACAAAAAAGTGGCCGATATGCACAAGTTCTTGGCGGACAAACCAGGCTGGGCAAGCCTCCCGGGCAACCAGTTGAAGATTGATGAGACCCTGCGAAAACAAAAGGATGCCCACGAAGCAATGGCCAAGCTCAAGGAGGCGCGCACCAAGTCCCCCCCTTGCGAGAACCTCCACAATCCGCCAAATGAGGGCTGTGGCGTTCACTTCAAGAAGACCAATCCCAGGCCCAACACATCGGACTCAGGCGAACGAGCCCGTCTAGGCTTCACCGATGGCGTCCGCAACGAATGCATCCGACGATACAAGGCGAAAGGGCGTCCTTGCACGTCAGGGTCTGAGGTATGCCACAAGACACCGCTCGCTGCCGGCGGGTGTCCAAACGGCCCCGACAACCTGGTGCCCAAAGATGTCTTGAGCCCGGAGTGCGCCGCAGTGGACGATGCCCAGACCCGTCTACAAGGTTTGTCGGCCCAGTTCCTGCTGGGAGCGAAGTGATGCGCCGCTACTATCGCAGGCTGCTCCTTCCTGCAGGAACCGGCTTTCTCTTTGGAGACGCTGTCCCTTCTGATCTCGCAAGCATCCGTTACCTACATGGATCAGACCCCGAGGACGTGATTTGCTCCGTGCTGGCTTACGCTCAACAAGGCCAGTTTGCGCCCTGCTCACGCCTGCTCGACTTGATGGCCCAGCACAACGATGCGGATATCTGGGGTTCGTGTTCGACCCTTCTGGCCTTTGCCGCGCCACGATCCATTCTTCAGCAGTTGATCCCACTCATGGAGCGGCTGCGGATGGAGCACGGCACGGATGCACCGCTGCAATGGGCAGGAGAGACTCTGGCGAGGTCCCGTGAAGCATGGGTGGTACCTGCCGTGCTTCGCCTTTTCGAAAAGATCCAGTCTCATGAGCGTTTCATGGCTCTCCCCGTTTACCTCTCCATGCTGCTTGAGCCCGAGCCAGCCGGTATCGATGCGGGTCCGTCTCAGCGGCCTGTGGTCGAAGAACCCGACTGGTATCAGCCGACACCAACTTGGGCGATCTCCGAATACGTGCGCAAGGTAGAAGGGTGTCGTTCTACGCTTGTTTCTTCGCTTTCCACTCCAGACCGAGCTTGTCTATTTGACGGAGCGATCCTCTCCTTGCGCCAAGTCGCGATGCGAACAATCCGACGAATTCAGCTCCATGAAGAGAGCGCTCTGCGCATCGCAGAAGCACGGCTGCTGCTCGAAGCCTATACCGGCGAGGATTTCTCAGGCTTCTACGATGAAGGCCAGCACCGCTTGTTGCCACTGCGCGCCAGCGCACTGCTAGAAGCCTTCCTCCAAACGGATACGCCAGAGCGATTTGAGCCCGGCGTCCGTCACTTCTTCGGCCACCGCATACCGGACTAGTACGATTTCCCGGGCGTCATCGACGGACGCACAGGGCCGATGCTGCGCCGG
>DAORGN010000094.1:0-17905 GCA_035340095.1 Pseudomonadota bacterium
GTCCAAAGTCGACAATCTTCACCACATCCTGTCTCCCCTCCCGCTCGAGGAGAAAGATGTTGTCCGGCTTCAGGTCGCGATGGACGATGCCCTTGTCGTGGACGGCTTGGAGGCCGCGGGCGATTTGGGCACCGATTCGACAGACGCGCAGTGGCGGAATCGGTCCCGATGTGATGGCTTCGGTGAGTGTCTCGCCTTCGAGAAACTCCATGACCAAGTAGGGATGCCCCTCGATCATGCCAAAGTCGGTGAGGTCGACGACGTTGGTGTGGTTGATCATCGACGCGGTCTGGGCTTCTTGGATGAAGCGCTTCCACGCCGATTCTTCTTGGGCTTTGCGCAGGACTTTGATGGCGACGGGCTTGCGTAGGGTGACGTGACGGGCCCGGTAGACGACGCCCATTCCGCCTTCACCCAGCCGTCCCTCGACGGTGTAGCGGTTGTCGATGGTCGTGCCGATCAGCTTGTCCTCTGTGAGCGTCGACGGATCGGCGAGCGGGCAGATATGCACCGTCCCGGTCTTGTACGTCGCACCGCAGCGAGAACACGTCGCTGAATCGGCGTTATCTGGGCTTGCCGTGCTCACAGTCGTTGCTGCGCCCTTCTGCATCCTCGTGGCCCCGACGCAACACCGGCAGTCGCAGCTCGCCGTCGAGAGTGAGAGATGAGAGCGTCAGAATAGGTCCATGATACACAAAGACAATTTGTAATGAAAAGAACAATAGAGGCCGGGGTAATTGGCAAAAAAGAGTGAAAAAGCGATGGAATTGCGCTTATTTCCGTCAGAAGTAATGCCATGTGGTTTTGTACATACAATAGCTATTTATAAAACTAATTTTCCTCGATGAGATATCATGGATGCGGGTATATGCTGCGCCATCCTCTGCGCCCGACGAGTAGCGGGCCCTCCGGCGCGCATTGCCAAGCAGGGCGAGCACAATGATCGGGACGCGAGTAGGTCCATACCGGATCGAACGGAAGCTTGGTCAAGGCGGCATGGGCGCAGTCTACGAGGCGGTCCACGAGACCATCGAGCGTCGTGTCGCCATCAAGGTTCTGAACCCCCAACTGGCGCAAAACTCAGACGTTTCGGTCCGGTTCATCAACGAGGCGCGTGCCGTCAACTTGGTGAACCATCCAGGGCTTGTGCAGGTATCGGACTTCGGGCAGATGCCCGACGGAACCGCCTACATCGTCATGGAGCTGCTCGAAGGCGAGACACTGAGCAAGCGGCTCGCGCGGCTCGGGGGCAAGCTGCCGCTGCCAGAAATGCTCAAGCTGGTGCGGCAAATCTCGTCGGCGCTCCAAGCCGCCCACATGAAAGGCATCGTCCACCGAGATTTGAAACCGGACAATGTAATGCTGGTTACGGAATCTGATCCGGAAACTGGCACGCGGGAGCGGGTGAAGCTGCTCGACTTTGGCATTGCCAAGATGTCGGCTTCGTCGCAGGGGGAAAACAAATCGAACACCCAGACCGATGCGGTGCTGGGTTCTCCCGAATATATGTCGCCGGAGCAGTGCAAGGGCGGCGTCAACATCGACCAGAAAGCGGACCTGTATTCGCTTGGCGTGATGATGTACCGCATGCTGTCGGGGCGGCTGCCGTTCAACGCCGAGGGTGTTGGCGCGCTGATGGCGATGCACATCTACGAAAAGCCGCCGGATCTGAGGCCGCTTGCGCCGGATACGCCGCCGGATTTGATCGCGCTTGTCGACAAAATGCTGTCGAAAGTTCCGGCAGAGCGACCGACCGCCGCGCAGGTTCAATACGAAATCGAGCAGCTGGCAACGCGCGTCGGCATGCCGATGGTCACAAGCTCGATGCAGGCGATCCGCTCGCAGATCATGACGGCGGAGTCGATGCCGGAGTCGGTGCGTGGCATCTCGACGCTGGGCGGGGCGTCGGGTCAGGCCGCGGTGCCGGCACCACCGCCCAAGTCAAAAGCGCCGCTGTTTGTCGGTTTGGGCGTGGGTTTGCTCGTTTTGGTCGGTGCGGTGGTCGGTGCGCTGTCGCTGCGCAAGCCTGACAAGCCACAGGCCCAGGTGGTGATGCAGCAAAAACAGCCAGATCCACCGAAGGAAACGCCGCCGCCGCCGCCCGAACCCAAGAAGCGACCGAAGTGGACGGTCGACAGCGAGCCGCAGGGCGCCGACATCATTCGGACCGACGATGGACAGCTGCTCGGGCAGACGCCGTGGACGGGTGAGCAGCCCGATGGTTCCGGTCCTGTCGAGGTGACGATCCATCTGACGGGGTTTTCGGATCGCAAAATTACGCTGAAGCCGGGCCCGGACACTTCCTACAAACAGACGTTGAAGCCAAAACGGGGCCGCAAGGGCAAAGCTGGGAAAAACCAGGATCAAAAGAATGATGGACCAGAAATCGCGGACTAACGCTCTTTCGTCGTGGCGAAGTGGTCTCTGTGCGCTGGCGCTCTTGGCCGTTTCGTCGCCGGCTGTCGCTGCTGAGCAGAGCAGTGGCGATGATGGCGTCGCAGCGACCGATCCGTGCCTGACCGACAATCTGTGCAAAGGCCACTACGACGAAGCGCGCAAAGCCTACAAAGACAAGCACTACGACGAGGCCTTCAAGGAATACAAGTCGGCGTATGAGCGACGGCAGGCTCCGTGGCTGCTTATCAACATTGGTCGTTGTTCGCAGCGGCTTGGACGCAACAAGGAAGCGCTCGATTACTACCAGCGCTATCTGAAGGCGGATCCCAATCCAAAGCCCGAGACGGTTACGCGCGTAAATGGCTACATCGACCAGGTCAAGGCCGGCATCATCGACGAGCCCGAAGCGAAGCCGGAACCGAAGCCCGAAGCGAAGCCGGAACCGAAGCCCGAACCTCAGCCGCAGCTGACGACGGCGCAGCAGAACACCCAAGCCACCGCGGAGCCGGAAAAGACGCCGGTCTACAAGAAGTGGTGGTTCTGGACGATCATCGGCGTTGTCGTCGCAGGTGGCGTCGCAGGCGGTGTCGCAGGCGGTGTGATTGCCAGCAAAAACGCAACCCCGCAAGTTGTATCAAACCCACCTGTCCCGTCGGGTGTCACCGTTTATATGCCTTCCTTTTAACCAATTTACCGCTTGAGGAGGAATCCATGAAAAATCGATTTGTCAGGAATGGAAGCCGGCTCTGTCTTTTGGCCGGTGCATTGCTTGCAAGTTCTTGCAGCCCCTCGACGGTTCCAGACAGTCAGATTCTGATTGTGGTCAATGTGAAGGGCATCCAGAGCGGCACCCAAGCGCTCCAGGTCAAGTCGTCTCTCGACGGACGAGCTGATCCAAATGGCCTGACGATTACCAACAACACCAGCAAATTTGCGATTCAGCTCGCAAACGATCCGAAAAACTACGGGCAGCTCAAGCTCGACGGGTACGCGCTGGACAACAACCAGTGCTACCTGGCCAACGGTCAAGTCACCGAGCAGATCACTGCGCAAAAGACGTACTACGAGCTGGACCTTACGCTTTTGCCGCAGGCGTCGCCGAAGTGCAGCTTGACGGTCAACATTCTGAGCACCGGCACCGAGACGGTCACGTCGTCCCCGGCAGGGATCAACTGCGGCGGTGGCCAGACGACCTGTTCTTACGATTTTCCCTTTGGGACGGCAGTCACGCTGAGCGGTCCGGTGAGCCAGGCATCGTATCCGGTCTGGACGGGCGGCTGCACGCCTGCGGCGACGTATTACTCAGCAACGTGCGTTGCCAACGTGCAGAAGGGCAACGCCAGCGCGACGGTCGACTTCGTTCCGCGGGTCTGCTCTCCGGATGGTTGGTGTCAGTATCACCCGCTGGGAACGACGCAGACGCTCATCGACGTGTGGGGCGCCGACGCCAAGAATCTGTGGATCGCGGGGACCAGTGGCACGGTGTTGAGCTCGTCAGGCGGCGCCTGGCTGCCGTCGGCGAACCCGTGGGGTACAAACCAGGTTTCGTTTGTCCGCGGGACCAACGCGAGCAACGTCTATGCGTCAGGATCGAGCACCACGACCAGCCTGATGCGCTGGGACGGCACCAAGTGGTCTGCTCAGCCCGCACTGCCGAACCAGATCAACACCAACCTTCTGGGTATGCATGTGATCGGTTCGAGCGACGTGATGCTGAGCGTCGCGGACTACACCAGTGCGCCGACCAAGTACCTGATTTATCGCTTCAACGGAACGACGTATAGCAGCATCGGTCCCACGCTCGGGGCCAGCGAGTACCTGACGAGGCTGTGGGGCTTCGGCGGCAATGACGTGTGGGCGGGCAGCTCGCTTGGCATCTACCACTTTGATGGCACCAAGTGGACCAAAGATACGAGCACTGCGATTCAGAACAAGATCATCCAGTTCATTTGGGGGTCGGCGACCAACGACGTCTGGGCCGCGACAACTGCGGAGCTGTTTCACTGGGATGGTACGACCTGGACAGCCGCAGCGCCGGACAATGGCGTAACCCCAACGAACATCTTGGGAATCGGCGGTGGCACTGGGCCGGATGTCTGGGTGACGACGTCCGCTGCAAACGGTCGTTTCTATCGCTACGCAGGTGGCAGCTGCAGTCCCAAGTGCTGGTCGCAAGTCGATGTCACGGGGGTCACGACGCTGATCCGCTCCGTCTGGGGAGCTACCAACAATGACCTGTGGGCCGTCGGAAACACCGGCCTTATCCTGCACTACGACGGCCAAACCTGGAGCCGCTCGCAGTATCAGAAAGTGCCGCTGACGACGGGAGCTTTGTACGCTGCCTATGGCGTTGCCAACAATCAAACGTCGGCGATGCAAGCCTACGGACCGACTGACACCGCGCTCAATGTCGACAACACGAACATTGTGCCAGCGAACGGATTCTCAACGGCCACACAGTCGATTTTTGCGGCCTATGGGCTCAATGCCAACGAAATCATGATCGTTGGCTCGGGTGGTACGGGCGGTGGCACGGTGATGCGCTGGGATGGAACCAGCTGGAAGACCTATCCATCGGGGGCGCCGAACTTTGCCTATTTGTGGGGCGTCTACATCAACAACAGCCCACGGTACTACTACATCGTCGGTGAACAGGGCTATATCGCGCGCGCTGATGCAACCCTGACTGGCTTTACGCCGATGACGAAGACCGTGGCTACCTCGGCGTCATTTTATGCGGTCGGTGGGTCGAGCTATCAAAACCTCTACGCGGTCGGCTCGGGTGGCACCGTGTATCGCTCGACGGACGGGATGAACTTCAGCCCGGTGACTGCCCCAAACAACGATACCGGGCAGACCTACTATTCGGCCTTTTACCATCCTGGCTCGGGGCGTGTGTACATCGCAGGGACCAACGGCAACCTGTGGTACTACACCGGGGCACCCTGGGCCCAGGTCAATACGGCATCGGCAGCGACGCTTTACGGGATGTGGGGGATGTCTGGCTCGCAGGCGCTGTGGCTCGCTGGGAGCAACGGTACCATCCTGAAGTTCGACGGCACCAACGTCGCTGCGCTCAAAACCGGGACCACGTCTACGCTGCGTTCGATCTGGGGCAACAACTTGACGGACATTTGGGCCGTCGGTCTCTCTGGCACGATTCTGCGCTGGAAGATGTAATCCGACTGGCTCTTTTGGCTTGGGGCCCAAAGAGCCGCCCGCGCTGCTACTTCGACAGCCGCGTATTCAGCAGTTCACTGAGCGCCAAGAGGGCATCAATGACCGTGAAGATGCCCACCACCTTGCCGTTCTGTTCCACAATCGCCGATCCATACTTTTTCGCCGCCATCTCTTCGACCACTTCATCGAGCTGGGACTCAGGCGAGATCACATAGACCTCTTGGCTCATCGCGTCTTCGACCCGGACATTGTTCGGATCGACGTCCTTGAGCGTTTCAATCAGGTGAATGTCTCGGATCGAAACCAGACCCACGAGCGATCCGCCACTGAGCACCGGCAGGTGACGGATGTTGTGCTCGCGCATGATCTTTGCCGCTTCGGCCAGCGACATGTCTGGGCGAACGGTGTGCGGGCTGGTCGTCATGTACTTCTGAACTTTGGGAATCGGCTTGCTCATCGGAGTTTCTCTCTTTGGTCTCCTTCGGGAGACACCGTTAAGTTGTGAATCCGATGCCACTTCGTAAAGAGCTGAACGTCTGTCTAGAAACGCAGCAATGACGCCAGCTTCCGTCGAGCAGCGAGCAGACGCGCGAGCTCAATATGAATCATTTCACAGGAATAATATTGGCAGCGCCGCGCCAGATCGACGAAGCGACGGAATGGTTACAGCAGCGGTACAGGCGGTTGGTTGATGGCCAGCTCGGCGACCAGTCGCGCCACAAGCTCGTCGTACAGAATCTTCAGCTCGGTTTCGCTGCGCACAGTTTGGTGCAGCCTGCCGCCGGCGCTCATGCCGTGACCCCCGGCGGCGCCTTTGCTCCCGACGACGCGGCGGATCAGTTCACCGGCATGCGAGTCTTCGTCTTCGCTGCGAATCGACAAAAAGACCTGGCCTTCGTATTCGCCCAGACACAAGCAGTAGCGCGCTTTTTCATACGCCAGCATAAGCTCTGCAATCTCAGCGACGAGATCCGGATACTGCACCGTTCCCAGATTGACCGCCAAAAGCTCGCCCCAGCAGATGGCTCGACGGCACGCGCGGTCCATCGCGACAAAATGCTCGCGGCTTAGCTTGGGATTGGTAATCGAATACAGCTTGGTGTGATTGGCCTGCGCCGACAGCTCCAGATAGGCCGTGCGTTCGTGCGGTCCGCACTCGCGTCCCAGGTCGCGTGTCTCGGTCTTGATGCCGTACAGAAACGCCGTCGCCAAGTCCGCCGACAGTTCAATGCCTGCTTGCTTCAAATAGCGCCAAACAATCGTGCATGACGCGCCAAACTCGGGCCGAATGTCGCACCACGGAACTTCCGCCGAAATCGGCCTTGGCGGGTGGTGGTCAATCACGATGTCGGGGAGCCGGCCTGCCGGCAGCGAGTTGTTGCCCGTGCCCGGTTGGGTATCGAGCAGCGCGACAATCCCAAACGAGTCCAAGTCGAGGTTTTCGAGCGGGCGCAGATCGAACGACAGCACCCGTACCATGGCGCGATTTTCGGCGCGGCCAATGATTCCGGCCATGCCGATGGTGCATTCAATCCCTTGCCGTCCCAAAAGCAGCGACAAGCCCGCCGCTGCCGCCAGCGAATCGGGGTCCGGATTGTCGTGAGGCAGGAGCAGCGCCCGCGGTCTGCGCGTCTTTGCCCATTGTCGCGCCATGACCAGGGCACTGCCGAGATCAAACACCATGTGACATCACGGTATCGCGGCTGCCTGGCGGAAGCAAGCGCGGAGCCGACGCTGCGGTGACGTGAACTTGGGAATCGGGGCGGACGCTTTCTGCCCGATGCTTTTCTTGGCCTGGCCCGACGTGGCATGCTGCGCAGTACGCCATGTCGAACGCCAACCCTTGGAATCGCCCGCTGCCCCACTTGGCTGTGCGGGTCGCTTCTGTCTTTTTTCGTCGCCCACGCGGTCTGCGCTGGCTTGGCAAAGGGATGGCTGGCTTGGTCGCGCTGCTGCTTTTGCTCGCCGATGGGGGCATTTCCGGCGATGAACTTCAGTGCGAGCTGGCGGCGGATCACATCTTGACCTGTTGTCCGGAACTGACGGCGCTGCCGCTATCGTGCGTGCGTTCCGGTTGTGGCGGTCAGATGGTGCCGAGCCTTGATGAAACCCGCGCCGCCTGTCTGCGTGCCGCCGGCTGCGAGCAGCTGCGTGCGATGGGTGTCTGTGATCCAAATGGCTGGGAAGCGCCGATGGGCTGTGCCTCGCCTTGCAACACCAAGGTGCCGCGATGCCAATAAAAGACACTCGCTTGCTGCGCGTTTCCGCGTTTGCCATTGGACTCTGGGGTTGGCTTCCATCCTCACAAGCGGTCGGGACACCGGCTGGATCACCGCCCGCAGCGAGCCACGATGGCGTGAGTGAAGGCGCGGAAGCTGCCCCGCCGATTGTTGTGGAAGTGCAGCCCAGTCCTCGTCGGGCCCGGCTGTTTGGTCGACTGACCGCCGGCTTTGTTTATCGCTGGGCACTGCAACAGTCTTTCATCGGCGGATCGTTTGAAGGCGAGCTGGGCGCGCGCGATCATCGCTTTGCGGCGGGGGGTCGGCTGCGGGTCGAAGCGGGCAAAATGCTCGCTGGCTTGCCGTATCAAGTGATCACAATCGGTCCAAGCTTCTGGCTTCCGCCGCTCGCCGAGCGGATTCATTTTGGCATGGGACTCGAAGGTGGCGCGCTGCTTATCGACCGACGCACTGTGCCCGGTTCTGCGATGTGGACTGTGATGTGGGGCGGGCGGGTTGATGCGGTGCTCGATTTGGTCCGCATGGGGGATTCTGGCGCAGTGTACTTTGCCACGGGTGTTTCGGCGCAAGCGCTGACGACCGCGCCGTTTCCGGTGACGGTTGCCACCGGGTTTGCTATCGGCTATCGGCCCTAAGCTGGAATGGGATTTGCCGCAGCAGAAGTGCTGCGTGCGGACTAGCGGGCGATTTCGACTTCGACGCCGTCGTGAAGCTCGGGCGAGCGCGCTTGGATGACTTGCTCACCACCGGTCAGGCCTTTGACAAGGACGCTGCTCGATTCTTGGCCGGCCACGGCGACCGCCACGGTTGCGACCTTGCCGTCCTTGACGATGAACACCTTGCCATCCACCACGGCGGTGGCTGGCAGCGACGCGACTTGTTCGATTTTGCCTTTTTCCACCAGCAGTTCGTCACCGGCCTTCACCGCGGCATCCGCCGGCAGGGCGATCTGCACCACGTTCTGGCTGTCCTGCTTGGTGACCGACTTGATGGTCGCTTTGATGGATAGCGTCTTGCCCGTGTTGCAGAGCGCGATGGTCTGGCCGCCGCTCAGGCTGGCGCTGTCATTGGCCGGCACTTGCAGCTCGGCGACAAGACCCTTGTCAGCGACGGATACTGCATCGGTTCCGGCGGTGACTGCTTGACCCTGTTTCACCAGCACTTTGGCGACCGCGCCGTCTTTTTCCGCGACCAGGCGTGCGGCCTTGCCCTGGGTCTCTAGCTCGGCGATTTTGTTCTGCTTTTCGGTGATTTTGGCTTGGAGGTCAGCCGCGGCCTTGCCCTTCAGCTTGCCCGTCTCGAGTTTTTTTTTGAGACCATCGAGCGCTTTCTGCGCATCGACTTGGGCCTTGCCGATCGCGGCAAAGCTATCCAGTTCGACCAGCGTTTCGCCCGCCGTGACCGACTTTCCTTCGTCGACGAGCTTCTGCACTTTGCCGGCAGCGCCGAGCTTGAGAACGGTTGGCTCGCTCGCCTTCACCTTGGCCGGCGTCGAAAAGTTGCTCGTTACGTCGGCCAGCAGCGCTGGAGCCGTCTTCACCGAAACTTTGGTCATCATCGGCTTGACGACGAACCAGAACACTGCGCCACCGATGGCGAGGAGGAGCAGGACAATCACCACCCACTTGCCGCCACCACCGCTCGGCTCTTGTGCAGGGGGCGTCGGCTGTACCATCGCTGGCTTTTGCGGCTCGACGGGCTTTGGTGGCTCGACAGGCTTCGCAACCTCGACGGGCTTTGGTGGCTCGACGGGCTTTGCAACCTCGACAGGCGGCGCAACCTCGACGGGCTTCGGCGCTTCCACCGGCTTTGGCGGCAGCTCGACCTCGATGGGCACCACGGGCGCCTTCTTGGCCTCGACGACCGGCTCGGGCTTGGTCGCCGCCATCACTTCGTTTAGCAGCGAGCTGGGCGTCTCGGTAACAGACGGTGGCAGCTCGATCTTCGCTGGCGTAGAGGCGGCTTCCGGCTCATCAACTGGCGGCGGCAGCGACTCCAGTGCTTCCAGCAGATTGGAGCGCGGCGCAGCGACTGGCGGCGCGACGGTTTCGACGGGCGGTGCAACCTTGACCGGCGGCGTCGGCTTGGCTGGCGGCTCGCTGAGCGCCGGCTTCGGCGACTCTGCGGCAACCCGCGACGGCGGACGCAGCTGCAACACTGGCTGGCCCATGCGGTCGTCGTCTTCCCTGGCGGGCGTGCGACGGACCGGCTCGATGGGCTTTGCCACGACCACCGGCTCGGCAGGTTTGACGGGGGCGACCGGCTTTTGCGGCTCGACCACCGGGGCTGGTTTGGCGGCCACGACGTCGGGCGTCTTGACAGGCGGTGCCAGCTTTTCGACCGGCTTTTCGACTGGCTTTTCGACTGCTGGTGCCGCCGCAGCTTTGCCGGTGTAGGGCGTCACTTCGACGCGAGCAACCAAGCCTGCCGCCTGAAGATACGCAGTGGCCATCAGGTTGCCAGGAAGCTTGCCCGGCTGGGCCATCACGCCTTCCAGCAGTCCGAGCTGGCCGAGACGTTCCGCATAGACCTTCAGATCGTCCGCGCTGGCTGCAAGTCCGAGCTCGCCTTCCGCCTGCTTGGCGATCTCGTCCAGGCCGCGCTGTCCGTCAAACTTCAGGGCCAGCAGCCACTCGAAATCGAACAACCGCAGGACCCCACCGTTCTTCGGGTCGCTCACATCAAAATAGAGCACACCCTGCGCGTCCTCGACGGGTTCACTGCGCAGATCGGAGCGAAGTCTGGGCGTTGTCATCGACATGGCTAACCCTTCTTTTGACCCTTTAGCTCGGTCAGCACCAGCTTGGCCACGGCCTTGAGCGTCTCGAACACCCCGTCTCCTTTGACCGCGATGGCTTCGAAGTCTGGGACGTTGTTCGGGTTCAGCTCGCGACGCAGATCCTCGACTGGCATCACGTTTGGCATGTCCCGTTTGTTGTACTGAATCACAAACGGCATCTTGTCGGGGTTATATCCCGCTTCGACAAGGTTGCTGCGGAGATCCTCAAGCGATTCGATATTGGCCTCGAAGCGCGCTTCTTGGGAATCGGCCACGAAAACGACGCCGTCGACGCTTTTTAGGATCAGGCGGCGGCTGGCTTCGTAGAACACCTGACCAGGAACGGTATACAGGTGGAAGCGGGTCTTGAATCCGCGAATCTCTCCAAGTGAAAGCGGGAGAAAATCGAAGAACAGCGTTCGTTCCGTTTCCGTTGCCAAAGAGATCATCTTGCCTTTGGCTTCGGGGTTCGTTTTTTCATAGATATATTGGAGATTGGTGGTTTTCCCGCAGAGGCCTGGTCCGTAATAGACCAGTTTGCAGTTGATCTCGCGTGAGCTGTAATTAATAAAGCTCATCGTATATATCCTGAATCCCGCTTATTTGCGAATCCTGGCTGCCTGTGCAGATACCGCTGAACATTGCTGCGCAATACGTCTGGATATGCCAGGGACTTCCCGCGAACCAGGAAGAATCCAGATGCAGCCAACTCACAAGTGTGCCAATTACAACACTCGGAGGTCAGCGGAGGGAACCCACTGCGGAGCACGAGTTACTCTCCAAACAGCTTGTCGATGTCGTCGTCGGTGATCTCGCCCGCTAGGTTCGGACCATGTCCACCGCCGCCGCCTTTCTGCTGCTGCTGGATTTTGTGCACCAGGTCATCGAAGACCTTGGTCATCTCCTCGGATGAGCGACGAACGCGAAGCCGGACGAGGCCGATCGACGAATTCGAGTCGAACAGCACCGCCAGGATTGCGCGTTTGGCAACCACGGAGATATTGACATTGTATTTTGTGCCTTCGTGGAACTGACCGCCAAACTCCTCTTCTTTGAGAAGCTTTGCGATAGCCGAGGTCGCTGCCACATTGCCGGCAAACAGCGAAGACAGCGACGTAATGTCGAGGTCTTTCGTTTGACCAGAACGGGCAATTTCCTGACCGTCTTTGTTAATCACGAGCACTGCTATCGAGTTCGAGTCGCGCTGGAGGCGGTCGGAGATTGCCTGAATCTTCCGCTGCTCCTCCTCGAACAACATTTCCATGGCGACCGGTTCTCCTCGCGTGGGACCCTTAGCGCCTGCTTCACCGAGAGCAGACGGGCTGAGCCCAAAAGATAGTGAGTTCCCTTTTATCAGGCTTTAAAGATGGTTGCAAGCATTACCATCCTGCGGCTACATGTCCCGCCGTACCTCGATCGCCCTGGCGATGGTGATGCCGTCCGCATACTCGAGGTCGCCGCCAATGGGAAGACCGGACGCGATCCGTGACACCCGCACCCCGACCGCCTTGAGCGCCCGAGACAAATAGAGCGCCGTGGCTTCGCCTTCGACGTTGGGGCTCGTCGCCAAGATGACTTCTTCCACTGGCGATGGCGGCGTGACCCGGTTTAGCAGCTCGCGGATGCGCAGGTCGTCGGGACCAATGCCTTGCAGCGGGGACAGCACGCCATGCAGCACATGGTATCGGCCACGGAAACTGCTCGTCCGTTCGATCGATAACAGGTCCGGCGGATGGGCGACCACGCAAAGCAAGCGGGATTCCCGGCTCGGATCGCTGCACAGCTCGCACGGGTCGCTTTCGGTCAGGTTCATGCAGACCGAGCAGAGCCGGATGCGTTCTTTGACCTCGACGAGCGCTTTGGCCAAGCCCTGCGCCTGCTCCAAAGGTGAGCGCAGGACAAAAAACGCCAGCCGAGTCGCGGTCTTTTGGCCGATCCCAGGTAGCTTGGACAGCTCGCGGATGAGACGCTGGATCGGATCGCCGCTCGAAGTGCCGCTTAGCACGGAGTACCTCGTCGCTGGTTAGCGGAGCAGGAAGTATGGATCGATGATGCTGCCCACGAGCCGCATGATCTGACCGCGAAGGCCCGTCGCTGAACCGCTGCGGCCTTCATCAACCAGGTAGACCGTCCCGTCAAGTCCCGTCGCCGCCGCGCGCAAGCCCTGCGCCAAAATGCCGCTCGATGCATCGCGCTGGGCGGTCTGGGCAAACTGAACGAATGGCTGGGCGCCACCGACGACGGAAAAGACGACGCCGTAGCCTTCCGGCGGCACCGCCCAGACGATCGGGTTGTAGCTTGGGTTGCTGATCGTCTTGCCGGTCATGTCGGTGATCGTTGGGCGCGTATCCAGCGGCAGATCGGTGTTCACCAATCGACGCGGCACCCGCAGCACCAAATTACCGAGCGCATTTTCGTAATGGATACGACGAACGCCTTGGATTTCGGTGTGGTCGCCTGGGAAACGGCAGAAGCCCGAGCAGCCAACCTGTTCAGCACCGTTTGTCGGATAGACTTCTTCCGTCGGGCTGGTCAAGATGCACTGGTTCAGCTTGCCGTCGAGCGGCAGCATCGAAAACAGCTCAAACTCACGATTGAGCCAGGGGTCTCCGGCGGCCCGTTTGATGTCGGATGCACAGCGCGGGTCCATCGGGTTTTTCACGCAGCTCGGGTCCCACTGCCAACCGCCGCGTGGATGGCCAAGCACCTGTCCTTGGCGTTCGGTCTTCAGATCAGGCGGCTGTGGATAGAAATCCTGTCCGCGTACCAGGTGCAGCGGAAAGTCGCCCTGTCCATAAGGTAGGACGACAGTGCCACCGTTTTTCCATAAGTTTTGGCAGCTCGGTGCGCCCACGGCATCCGCGGAAGCCGGGATTCGGTGCCCGATAAGTCCTTGTTGCACGGATGGACAGCGGCGCGGGTCGCCATCGGCAACGCTCGCGTGTGGCCCAAGCGAGATGCGCGGCTGCAACGTTCGGCTTGCCGCAAACGTGCCGTCACCGGGCTGCGGACGGCGGCAGACTCCGTCCGAACCGCGTCGAACCAGCGTCGCAAATGGCGTGCGATCGCCTCGGATGACCATCGAATCCCCGCCGTGGACTTCGTAGCGCACTTGATCGGGGAAGCATGCAGACTTGACCTCCGCCGCATCTTTGCTGGTCATTGCGCGCCACGTTCCACCGACGTTCCATGGTGTACCTTCGGCGATGAGCGGCGCACGCACGCAGCGGGCCTTGGGGGTCGCGCCGAGGGCTGCTTTTTCGTCTGCTTCATAGTGCGAATGGGCACAGACAAAGCCGGTTCCGCAGTCGGTGTTGACTTCACACTGGCGAATGCAGCTGGCGCTTGGCTTGCCCATGCTGTCGCGACCGGTGACGCGGCAGGCCACGCCCGGCGCATTGGCGCGCGAAGTGACCGGTGGGGCAAACAGTGGATCGCTGCACACATCCGACTTGCCCAGATCGCTGACCGAGCAGAGCTGCCGCTCGATGACAAACTCCGGTTCGGGTAGTTCGTCGAGCGTGAGTCGATCAATGACGTCGCTAAGCGGTGGTGTCGCGGTGATCTGCTGTTCTGCCTTGCTGATGAGGTAGCGACGCAGCCAGCTTGCGGCCCAGACGGTGTCGTTGCTGCTGTCGGTCACGAGCATTTCGGACAGGGCGCGGCACTGCGTTTCCTGATCCCGCGTCATGCACAGACCGGGTGAGCTGATCTGCGTTTGTTCGCGCTTGCAGAGGTAACCGCTTGGACAGTCAGAGTTGCTGTAACAACCGGTGAGCCACAGCTTGTCGCCGGTCTCGACGCCACGGCTGCAATAAAGACCGTTTAGATCGAGCAGTGTTCCGTCTGGTTGCAAAAGCCCCGTCGTGCGACCTAGCCCTTGAAGCACGCCCTCCCAAGCCATGGTCCAGCTTTCCGATGCAGCCGACGCCGGGTCAGTGAATGCGACCGTTGTGACCGGTCGCCGGGTTGGCTCGACGGGCAGGTTTTGATCCGGGCTCGTCAGCGTCATCGCTTGTTCGGCGATCGCGACGTCACAGACCGGGTCCACCGGCAGGTAATAATACGGCGTCAGCGTCGGCAACAGCAGGCGTCGCCGGGTCAACGTGGTTGCGGCATCGGTCAGCGTCGTATACGTGCTCACCAGCGATCCACCGATTCGAGCGGTTTGGACGGGGATGCCCGTCGCATCGCTATCGGGACGTGGGCCGCTCGGTCCGGTGTCGGCGCGTTCATCGAAGCGTGGAACCAGCCGCCGCACATTGCCGAGTCGATCCTGCGGCTGCACCGTCAGCGCTTGCGGCTGGGCGGGCAGGCCGAGCTGTTCGGGATTGGTCAGCGCCTGCGATCGGGTGTGCAGCAGAGCCAGGCGACGCAGCGCCGCAGACTCGGGGAAACAGGCGCGATAGGACGGGCTTGGACAGCGATCGGCGATCTGGACACCAAGCACAGTGCCGGCACCGCCGAGAAGCCATGCAAAATCGCCGACCCACAGCGCCGCGCTCGACGGAACGTAAGCCGATGGATCGGGATTTTCGGAATACGCGCACTGGTTCGGATCGGTCGACGTACATGGCACCGTGTCGACGTGGGTGAGCCCGATATCGCGCGGCATGCTGCCATTTGGCAATAGAAGGCCCGGACCCAAGGCCAACGGCGCCCGCGGTGTCTTGGTTTTGTCGACGGGCAGACACGACAGGCGACGGAGGTTCGATTCGACAAACTCATCAGGCAGCACGCGCAGGCTCGACGCCGCTTGGCTCAGCAGATAGCGAGCGTCGGGATTGGTCTCGCACTCGACTTCCCGATCCAGGTCGATCACCCGGACGCTGCTGTCGCGGGCAACAACATAAGCGAACTGACCCGCCGGCGTGCGCGGCGAGATGCGGATCGCATCAAGGCCTTTTTGCGCGGTTCGTCCGTCGCTGCGGACTTCAAAATCGAGAGTGACGCGACGCAGGCTTGCCAAAAGGTGTGAACCATCCGCTGCTGCTGCGTCGTAGTCTATCAGCGTTACGCCATCGCCCAGACCGTCGCTGACCAGAATGCGCGATCCATAAGTATCGACGGCAAGAGACGCCGGATAGCTCGCCGATTTCATCGCGCCGCCCGGTGGAATGTCCATCGCATCGGGCGGTAGCGGCGAACTGTCGCCACCACAGTCAGCGGGGCACTTGAGACCGGCCAGCTCTGCCGCCGTCAGGACTTTGGGCAGGTTCTTGGCGTCTTTTTGATCGAACGCGACGGCTTCATAAATCCGACCGCTGTTCGGGGAATCCGAAACATCGATGGTGGCGATGATGCCGCAGGTTGGAAACGCAGCGACGATACGGCGTTCACTTGCGCGCGACCACGGGGCGATTTCGATCCAGCCCGGACGCGCCGAAAGGAATTTTTTGCCGCCAGCGCCTGACGGAACCCACGGCTGGATTGCTTTGGGGCATGACTGGCCGTCGCAGTCGCGGGTTGCGCAGGTCTGACCCTCATCGTCACACGACGGAGCCCGGGCCACCAAGTTGGCCACGGGCTGCAGCGCTACGACGGAAAAATCACACGAACCGGCGTTGCTGCTGACGGCCCAGGCAAACTGTCCATCCAGCGTCGATGCTGCTTCACCCGGTGGAACTGGAACCGTCGCACGGACATGCAGCGGGAGGTTTCCGGCGGGCAGAAAGCCAAAGCCGGGTTTGCCACCGTGCAGGTTGGCAAGCCGTCCATACGTCGATAGTCCGGGGGTCTGAAGCGCGGTGTTTGCGACGGAAATTTCGCCACGGACGGTGTTTACTACCAGCGCCAGCTCGCTTCGGTACATGCAAGTCGGAGCGACAGCGGTGCAGGCGGTGTCATCGGCGGCGCAGCACGGCGTATCGGGATTCCGCCCGAGAAGCTGCGCCGCTTTGCGTGGGCCTTGGAAATAGCTGTCGCGACGGAGCCGACGGTGTCCTTCGTCGCACTCGGTTCGCGGAAGCACGGTTGCCGTCGGCGTCGTCGAGCGCCAGCCGGTGTTGCCACAAAACGCATCGAGATATGCCTGCGGATCAGCCGCAGGATCGAGGGATGGCAGGCAGCCGCTGTCTTTGGAGTCGAACTCAACGCAGAACAGCGCAATGTCGCTCGGGCGATCGAGCGAGCGCGTCGGAGTCGTGACCGTCTGGGTGCTACAGCTCATCGTCGCCAAAAGCCCGATGAGGGCGCTGACACCACCGACGATACGCACAGGCAGGAATGAGCAAGTCTTGGGTCGCACAGCTATTGCACCTGCTTGGGGGACGGAAGTCCGATCCGGGCAACCATTCGTCTGTAGCTTGGGCTGCGCGGGTCGAGATCAATCACCGAAATGGTGTTATCAAGGTAGTTGCTGACGAAAGCACGCGGCGGCAGGGGGGACTGGCCGGCTCCAAACGGACGCGGGCGAATGTCCGCGCCGGTGCCGGGGCAGGTCACACCGACGCGGGTTGCATCGGTTGCGGTGCTGAGCGGATCGGCGCACGGATCGATGGCGCCGCTGTAGCCAACTGCCGTCGCGGTTTCGTCTGATCCGAAGTTCAGCGCGATGCTCAGCGGTCCGCGCCCGGCCTGCACAGTGCCGATGAGCTCACCGGTATCGGGGTCGATTTCCGCGACTTGGCCAGATAGGTAACAAGTGACGAACACCCGCGTCGTCATCACGACTTGACCCATGCTGTAGCGCGGGACTTTGGCGATGACCTGACGAGACGGACCGGCGCACAGGTTGACCACCGCCGACACTTGGTTTACCGGAATGCTGCTGCCACCGCCGCGCAGACGGGTATCGACGACGGCGAGCGCTGGCGGCTGGAACAGCGCCAAATACGCGCGATCGCCACTGCGCTCAAACACAATGGATCGAACGTCTTGCGATGCCGTCGAAAACTGGCCCGAAAGACCGAACAGAAGACCCGGAACCACTTTCGGACCGACGCCCAGTCGGAAGGTCGCCAGCGTCGATGTCAGCTTCGAGGTGACGTACCACGGCTGGCTCAGATCGCCGGCTTTGCGGGGCGCAATCGCAAACGCTCCGGTTTGTCCACCGGTCGTCGTAATCAGCGAACCACTGACATCCCCGAGCAGCGGCGTCGCCAGCGATATTGGACTCTGTCCAAGATCAAACGATGACACCTGACCCGTCGGCAGATGGCTCGATACCAAATATTGGTAGTAGTGACCGGGAAGCACCTTTGCTCCGTCGAGCTTGTAGCAAGGCGGTCGGCCACTCGGATTTTGGTTTTTGTCCGACAGGAAAGTACCGCGATCGTGGCGATAGCCGGGTTCGACGCAGCCGCGATCG
>DAORGN010000095.1:0-17866 GCA_035340095.1 Pseudomonadota bacterium
CCGGCCCGGACAGCCTGGAGCAAACACCAAACCTGGTGCTGGAACGGGAGGCACGGCAATCGCAGGAACGCGACCCGCCGCTGGCAAGCCCGCACTTGGTCAAAAGCCCACCGGCGGAACCCAGGCAAAGCCGCCGCAACCAGCCGTCGTCCAGAACAAACCGTCGACCCAGCAGCCAAGCGAGTCCGCCGACGCCAGGCCGCAGCAGTTTGGTCGACCAAGCTACGTCCCCGGCACCGGCGTTTACATTCCCAGCGAAGGTGATCCGCGTCGCGCCGGCGTCCCAGCGGCCCAGCCAGGAAAGCGGCAGGAAGTCGGCGAAGCGGTGTGGCTGCCTCCGCAAGCGCGCAAGACCCCACCGGGCGGTCCACGGGAAGTGCTGCTGGAACAAAGCCCGCGTCCGCAAGGCGCGCTGCTGAACTTCGACATCCACAATGGTTACGTGCTCGCGATGGCCGGCGGCAGCGACTACGACCGATCGGAGTTTAACCGCGTCATCCAAGCGTGCCGGCAGCCGGGCAGCGCCTACAAACCGATCTACTACTCGCTCGCGCTCGACCGTGGCTACAGCTACGACACGATGTGGAATGACAAAGTGAAGGTCGAAATAGACCCAGTCACCGGCGAGCAGTGGCTCCCGACCAACATCGACGGCAGCTACGGACAGCAGGTCAACCTCGAGCGGGCGCTTATCTGGTCGAAAAATCCGCCGGCGCTCGAAGTGTTCAAGACGATGGGCAAAAAGGATGTCGAAGGCTGGGCCCGGCGGCTCGGGATGACGACACCAATCCACGCCGACGACGCGCTCGCGCTCGGGGCATCGTGCGTGCGAATGGATGAACTGGCGAAAAGCTTTGCCCTGTTTGGCCGCAGCGGTCGCCCCGTCGATTTGGTAACGGTCAAGCGCGTGGTGTCACGGACTGGCGAAGTCCTTGTCGACAACAGCGCCTGGGATGATCCCATGCTCGACGGGAAAACCAGACTTGAGCGGGTGATTGCGCAAGCCGGCAGACAGAAGCGCCCGATCATCGCCCCCCGCACCGCATACCTGACTGGCACGCTGCTGCGCCGGGTGGTTTCGCAAGGTCACAGCAAGCCGATTCGCGACGTCGGGATCATGGCCGCCGGCAAAACCGGGACTTCCAGCCGCACGTCCGATGTGTGGTTCGTTGGTTTTACCTCGCGCTGGCTGACTTCGGTGTGGATTGGCGATGACACATACGAACGCCAGCTGGGATTTGCTGACGCCAGCTTCACGCTCAGCGTTCCGATGTGGGCACGCTACGTCTATCACGCCAACCGCGACGCGCCTCTGTCCGAAGTTCCCGAGCGCCCGGCGAGCGTCAAACCGACCGATCGCGGCGGTCCGCTGATTTTGGGTTTCCCACCGCCCCCAAGCGCTGGCATTCGACCCGATGGCACGCCCTACGAGCTGCCCGAAAATCTGCGCGATCTCCCGACCGCCCCCAAAGGGACCCGCCCACCCAAGATTTTTTAGCCGCGCAGGCTGCGACCGTTTCTGACCCAGCCCACTGCCAGAACCCCAGCGCCAAACCGTGGCATTTTTCCCCGATCGTGTTGCGCATTTCCCCGCTTCTCAAAGGCCCCAAAACGCCTGCGAGGCCTGCCGTTTCGCGAACTTCCGGGGAACTGCAAATTTTTCTATCCGCTGGCACTCGGTGTGCTTGTACCATGGGCCAACACTTCAAACCCGTTCCACTGGAGGTACTGGACAATGTCGTTGATGAAAACTCTGGCCGACGCGTTCCACGAGGGTGGCTGGCCGATGTGGCCGATCCTTCTCCTCATGATCATTGCGTGGGGCATCTCGATCGAGCGCGTTATCTACCTGAAGAAGGCAGGCATCGATAAGAAGAAGCTGCTTTCGCTCCTCAAGAGCCAGATCATGGCCGGCAACATTCAGGGCGCCGTCAAGGTGTGCAGTGGCAACCCGACCCCGGTTACCCGCATCATCCAGGCTGGTCTCACCAAGTTCAACCGTCCCGACGCTGAAGTTCAGGCCGCGATGGACGAGCAGGCTCTCCACGAGATTCCGAAGCTGGAAGCCCGCACCGGCTACCTCGCCATGCTTGGCAACGTCGCGACCCTCGTCGGTCTGCTCGGCACGATTCTCGGTCTCATCCACTCGTTCGCAGGCGTCGCCGGTGTCGATCCCTCGATGAAAGCCACCCTGCTCGCCAAGGGTATTTCGGAAGCAATGAACTGCACCGCATTCGGTCTGGTCTGCGCAGTTCCGGCCCTTCTGTGGTTCGCCATCCTGAACGGCTGGACCCAGCACACCCTCGACGACATCAACGAGGTGTCGGTCCAGGTTGTGAACCTGGTGGTCGGCCACCGCAACGCGATGAAGAATGCGGGCGGTCAGGGCTAATCTCGACGGTGACGGGTTGGGGCGGATCGAAGTGTCCGCCCTTATGAGCCCAAGCAAGGAGTAATTACGATGGGCGGCGCAGCACCTACGCCATCTGGCAAAGGCGGTAAAAAACCGCTTGATGCCGCAATCAACCTGGTCCCGTTCATCGACCTTTTGTCGTGTTGTATCTCGTTCCTTCTGATCACCGCTGTGTGGACCCAATTGGCCCGCATGGACGTGACGCAGAAGAGCAAATCGCAGGGTGCTCCGAACGACGATCCACAGCCGAATCAGGTCACGCTGACCTTGTTTATTAACAAGGACAATACGTTCACGTTTTCGAAGTCCACCGGCGAGAGCATCGCAATCGAAGCCAAAGCGGATGACTACGACTACGTGAAGCTGGCAGATACCTTGGCCCAGGCGAAGAAGGACCACGCCGACAAGGAAGATCTGACGATCAAAACCGACGACGTGGTGGTCTATCACAAGATCATCAAGGCGATGGACATCGCCATCTCGGCGAAGTTTCCAACTGTCACTCTCACGGACAAGGGAGCGGGAGGCTAAACATGTCCAGCGCATTTGACAAGGGTGGCCTTATCAAACAAGCCGGCCCGCGGCTCCGCAAGTTCATCCCGCTGAAGTTCGTGACGAAGCACGGCGCCGGGAAGAAGTCGACCTACGCAGAGCTGAACCTGACCTCGATGGTCGACATGCTCACGATTCTGGTCGTCTTCCTTCTCCAGACCTTCTCGGCATCTGGTGAGCTCCTCACCGTGTCGAAAAACGTCACGCTTCCCGAAGCGATGAACTACAAGGATCTGGAGCAAGCGCCGATCATCTCGATTTCGCGCGACTCGGTGACCCTCAACGGTGAACCGAAGGCCGATGCGAGCGAGCTGGCGCGCGAAACGACGATGGACTGGAAGATTCCCCAGCTTCACGACGATCTGGTGGTGCTGAAGAACAACTTCAAGCTGCTGCACCCCGATCCGAACGACTGGAAGGGTCTGGTCATCGTCCAGGGCGACAAGATGATCGACTTCAAGGTGCTCAAGAAGGTCATGTATACGTGCACCGTCGCTGGCTACAACAACGTCAACTTCGCCGTTCAGCAGAAGGCGAAGGGTGGCGGTGGCGGCGGCGAACACAAGTAGACCGATTCCTGAGCCCGACTCCTCTCTTCCCTTCTCTCCTTCCGATTCTCCCGACTCAAACCGATACAAAATCCGCCGTGAAAATCACGGTGGACGAGTTCTTGCCTTTTGGGTCGACCCAGATGCATTCTGTTTGGGCGGCGTGTGGTACGCCGCGACGGCGCGCTACGGATGCGCCTTATTGCTTTGTGTTCTGAGCACGCCCGCGCGAGGAGTTCGCCATGCTGAGACGGAGCCGCAACCTGTGGGCACACCCAACTGCCCTCGGCTTTGCCCTGACCCTGAGCACGTTCACCCTAACCGGCTGTCCCGAGGATCCCGACGATCCCAAGAGCTGGGTCAGCAAGCTCGACAACCCGCGTGAGCAGAAAGAAGCGCTGCGTCAGCTCGCCCGCCTGAAGGAAAAAGCGGAGCCGGCTTACGAAGCGCTCGCGGCGAAATACAAAAAGACGCCGGATACCGAAGTGCTGCGCACCATTGCGAAGCTGCGGACCAACAAGGCGGTCGATCTGTTCGCTGAGCAGCTCGACTACTCGGAAGAGACCTACGACAACGCGATCGTCGCTGCGAACGGTCTGCAAGACATCGCCGAGCGCGATGACAAAGGCCGCGAAGCTGCCAAAGGTGCCGTCGCTGCGCTGAAGAAGGCCGCCGGCAAGAAGCTGTCGGTTCGTTCACGCGCCAACGTCGCCCGCATCGAATCGATCAAAGCACTTGCGGCGATCAAAGACCCGTCGTCTGTCGATACGCTCAACGAAATCCTCGAGACGAGCGCTGACGATCAGGACTTCTTTATCAACAAGACGACGGCGAAAGTGCTCGCTGAGTTTGCCGATCCGAAGTCGATCAAGTCGCTTACGCGCGGCCTGTGGATGACGGGCCGTGGCAACGACATGTTCCAAGAGTGCCGACTCGGACTCGTGCGCATTGGTGAACCGGCGGTCGACAAGCTCGTCGAAACGCTCCAGCGCAAGAACGCCGACGTCGAAGCCGACGCCAAGAAGTACAAGTTTGTCCCCGGCATCATCGTGCAAAAAGCCGCGATTCTGCTGGGCGACCTGCGCAGCAAAAAGGCGGTTCCGGCGCTGCTCGCCGAGCTTCAGAAGAAGGACGACGGACTTGGTACGGGTCCCGATGGCATGCCCGGCGTCTCTGGACATCAGGCGATCCTTCAGTCGCTTGGTCAGATTGGCGATCCGTCAGCGACCAAGGCTGTGCTGGCAGTGCTAAGCGATGGCAAGCGCGATCCGAAGCACCGTGCGGCGGCTGCCGAAGGCCTGAACATGCTCGGCGACATGAGTGCGCTGCCGATCCTCTTGGGGATTGCGAAGACGCCGTTTTTGACGCCGGCCAAGAACAAAGACGAGATGCCGGAGCTGGACACCAACAAGGCCACGCTGGTCGCTTACGCGGTCACGCAGGCCTCGCGGCTCACCGACAAGGATGAGTCGGCGGTGCTGGAGCCGATCTACAAGACGATCCCGGCGGACATCGTCGATATCAAGAAGTACTTCGAGACGGCGATGGCCCGTACCAAAGTCGCCGCTGAGTGCAAAAAAGACGTCGCGTGCTACGACAAGTACCTGGGAATGCCGCCGGACGCCGACGCGAAGGTCGAAAACAGCCCGAAGGCAGAGCGTGCAGCGTTCTCGCTGGCGCGGCTCGGACACGACGCAGTGCCGGTGCTCAAGAAGTACGTGGGCCACAAAGACACAGCGGTGCGCTCGGCAATTAACTTTGCGCTGACCAAGACTGCGACGAAGGCTGATGCCGATGTGCTCAAAGCGCTGGCCGAGCAGATCGACAAAGACAAGACTCGCGACAAGACGGGTCAAGCGCTTGCCGAAGAAGCCCGCATCATCTCTGCGATCATCACGAACCGCTCGTAAGCTCCCGGCCCCCCTCGCTGGGGTCGGGCGCTTCCGCCCATCTTTCCGAATCAGCCCCAGCCCATCCGCTTCGATAGAATTTCCTTCATCACTTCGCTCGTGCCGCCACCGATGGTGATAAGCCGCACGTCGCGGTAGTAGCGAGCGATCGGAAACTCTTCGGCATAGCCGTAGCCACCGTGCGCTTGGACGCAGCGGTCGGCGACCTTTATCGCCAGCTCCCCGGCGAACAGCTTGGCCATCGTGATCTCTTTTACCGCCTCTTCCTTGCGGTTAAACAAATCCACGGCGCGATAGCTGAGCCAGCGAGCAGCCTCAATTTGCGTCGCCAGTTCTGCGAACGTGTGACGCCAGACCTGGAACTTCAGGATGGGCCGACCAAACGCTGCGCGATCCTGGGTGTACTGGATCGTTTCGTCCAGGCACTGCTGCGCCCCGGCGACCGCGCTGACCGCCGCAATGAGCCGCTCGCCCTGGAAGTTCATCATGATGTAGTAAAAGCCGTGGTTTTCTTCGCCGAGGAGGTAGCGCGCCGGGATCTTGCAGTCCTCAAACGACAGCTCGGCGGTGTCGGAAGCATGGTTGCCCATCTTCTTGATCTTGCGCGTGACCTTGAAACCCTTCACATCCGTCGGGAACGTCACAAGCGAGATGCCGCCAAAGCCCGAACCTTCCGGCCCAGTGCGCACCGCCAGGGTGATGAAGTCGGCGCGGGTGCCGTTGGTGATCCAGCACTTGGCGCCGTTGATGATGAAGTCGCCGCCGACGCGCCGTGCCGTGGTGCGAATCGACGCCACATCACTGCCGCAGTTTGGTTCCGACACGCCAAGCGCTGCGATCTTTTCGCCACGCAGCGCCGGGGCCAAAAACTCATCTTTCTGCTCACGGGTGCCAATCTCGGCGATGATCGGCGTTGCCATATCGGTCTGCACCATCAGCGCCATCGCCAGGCCCGCACAGCGGCTCTTGACCAGCGACTCGCCCCAGGCCGCCGCATACCACCAGTCACCGCCCGCACCACCGACATCTTCGGGATAGTGCGCCCCCAGAAAGCCCAGCTCGCCGCAGCGCTTGAACACTTCGCGCGGAAACAGCTCGGCTTTTTCCCACTCCTCGACGTGGGGCACGATCTCTTTTTCGAGATACTGGGAGACGGACTTGCGGAATAGCTCGTGTTCCTCTCGGAAGAATGTCGTCAGCATGCGGCAATCAAAGCAAAACCCCCGCCCCCGAGCAAGCCCCGTGCAGCTTTGAAAAACGACGGCAGATCGATGATGACCCAAGTCGCACGTCGGAATCGGAAGCAGTGTTCTCGTCGGAGCGGACGGTAAGCCGGGTTCTGTTCGTCCCTTGCGGGCCGTAGCGGTCATTCATCTAGGCCCACCTTTGCAGATGGGCTCTGGCGACCTACCTGAAGTTCTTCTTGCGAAGCGCGACGGGCCGCCGCGGATGCTTGCGCATCGACTTCTATGCGGTCTTGCTTTGGATGGGGTTTTCCCTGCGGCCCCTGTCACCAGGCGCCCGGTGCGCTCTTACCGCACCTTTTCACCCTTACCAGCCGAGGCTGGCGGTTTGTTTTCTGTGGCACTTTCCTGCAAGTCACCTTGACTGGCCGTTAGCCAGCATCCTGCCCTGTAAAGCCCGGACTTTCCTCCCGCCTGCCTTGCGGCAAGCCAGCGACCACCTCATCCACTCCGACGAGAACCGGGCGAAGCTAGCGCAGAATCAAGGGCTCGTTCAAGAATCATTGCTAAAGAGCGCGCAAAACCGATGGCACAGCCAACCCAGCAAAGCACAGCGATTGCCGTGCTCAAGGTGATGTTTTTCATTGCCTGTTCTATCGGCGCGCTGGGGCTTTTCGACCTCGCGGTGAGCCGTCAGCTGTGGCAGGTCAGCCAAGCGCTGTGGATGCTGCGTCACCTGCCCGAACGCCAGCTTGCCGACCTTCGCGAGGGGCCGATTGTTTTGCGCGGGACACTCGAAGCAAGCCATGTACGGCTCTCGCCAGGTGGTGAGCCATCGGTTTTGTACTACGGCTGGATCGAAGACCACTATCGTTCCGGGCGAAGCGACGTGGTGCGCGTGCTCTGCAACGTCGGCGAAGATGAAGACCTGCGCTTTCGCCAAGGCGACCACACCATCCCGTTCGAGGTCTTCCATCACGAAGAGCACATCGCACTGCTTAAGCGGAGTGGCCTGTTCGAGTCCTTGCCGATGGAACGGGTTGGCATTGACCTGGGTCGTGTCCATTCGCAAAAAGTCAAGCTCGGCCAGCTTCCGGAAGGGCTCGCCGAACGCTGCCCCACTGACATGAGCCCGCGCGGCACGCTGTATTACAAAGAGGCGCGTCTTCCCGTAGGTCAACCTGTCGTGGTGCTGGGCTGTCCCAAAGACGGCGTGCTGCGCAGCTGTGCAAGCGAATCCCCGGTGCCTGGCATGCTGGCTGCGCAGAGCCACGCCCGGCTTCTGTCTGCCTATGCCGAAGCCCCCATGAACTGGATTCGTGGCAGCTGCGTGCTTGTGGCGTTTGCGCTCGGCTACCTGTGCTCTCTTCTGCTCAAGTCGAGCAGCAGCGAGGTCTCGACATGATCCAGTCCTGGGTGGATGTAATCATCACCTTTGTCGTCTGCTGGATCGGTCTTCACTACTACTTCGAAGCCCGCAAGCGTCGCAGCGCCCGCAGTCAAAAGGGCCAACGCGACATCGCCGCCTCCGTCGTCATGTGGCTAGCCGCCATCCTCTCTGCCTCCGCCCTCACCGTCCTCACCACAAGCCTCGTCCTCGCGTGGATTGTGCGGTAGCGGCCAAAGCCAAGATCGACCTTGGTCAAAGGCCGCATGTCAGGCCGTTTGCCAAGGTGAACCTTGGCGCAACGCCGACTTCCCGGTCACATTTCAACATCCACCTTGGTCACAGGCCCTTTACCCGGTCACATTTCAACATCCACCTTGGCAAACAGCCGATGCATCGGTGTTTCGTCAAGGTGCACCTTGGCAAACAGCCCGCTTGTGGGCCATGGAACAAGATGCACCTTGGTATTGCGGCGATGTGATCATTCTGGCGTCGGTTTCGGGGAACGAGAGGAAGTCTTTCGGCGTGATGGGCTACGCCCTGCGGCGTACAAACTCGGAAAAGCGGTGTCGCCGGATTCTCGGAGGAGGAAACGGGCGGCGCGGGCGACTTCTTCGTAGAGCTTGAGAAGAAGCGCAAAGGTTCGGAAGACCTGCTCGCGCGCGGCATCGGAACGAACGGGGCGTAGCTCGCTGACGATGCGCTGGGCAAAGTGCAGCGCTTGGTCGGCATCGGATTTTTGGTAAAAGCGGGTATCTGCCGATAGCGTCTTGTGCTCGCTGCGGTACAGCGCGGCCAGACGCCGCAGGTCTTCCGCCAGATCCAGATAGCCCTGCCCGCCTCGTATGTCATCGATCTGCGCTTGCAGCCGCACGTCATGGCGGAAGTGATAGGCGCAGACCTCGATCATGATCTGGCGCAGCGCTGTTGCTGAGCTGACAAGCGCAGGTGGAAGCCTGCCGGAAGAAGGCCCCGCCTCCGATTCGGCAAGCTGGGTCTGTGCCCACAGCACAGCTTGCGCCGCAAGCGGCAGGGAATCGATCGCGCTGTGATCAAATTCTGTCTTGGGCAGCGACAAAAGACGGCTGCGAAGTGTGGCGTCAGAAAGGCGCGGCATGGTGTCAGACAACACAAAGCTGGCGGCGGCACGCACGTCGGCGCGCGGGGGGCCGATGCGTTCTGTGGGAAGCGAAAGAAGTGCGGAGCGCAAGGCCTCAAAGGCGGCCTCACCCGGATCGATGTGAACGGCGGCAGGAGGGGTTTTGGATTTGGTTGGGAGGGAGGACTTTTTCTTGGGTGGTTGCATCTCGGAATGAGAACTCGACCTGCTAGGTTCCGCAAGGGCATCTGCAAAAAAAATCAAGGAGTTGTCATGAGCCAAAAGACCTCGAAAGAACACCTGCTGACGGCAGAAGAGATCGCAAACGGACCCGAGCTTGCGCTAAGCCATCCGCTAAACCGCGAAAAGTCGGAAGTTCACATAAGACCGCTTGGCGCGCGCGTGGGTCTTGCGCGGACGCAGGTTTCGATGGGACGGATTCCGCCGGGCAAGGAATCGTTTATTTTCCATCGCCATCTGGCCGACGAGGAATGGGTCTACATTCTGTCTGGCCGCGGTGAAGCAAAGATCGGAGACGAAACCTTTGCTGTGTCCGCTGGCAGCTTCATGGGATTCCCCACGCCGTCTTTGGGACACAGCTTGATGAACACCGCGGAAGAAGACCTGGTGTACTTGATGGGAGGGGAACGGAGTCGGCTAGAAGTTGCCGAGTTTCCGACGGCAGGGAAGCATGCGATCTTTTCAGCGGAAGGAATCTTTTTGATCGATTCCCAGCAGCTTCAGCGCATGGGCTTTGAAGACTACGTGAAGAAGGGATAGGCAGACCGCGGCGTGCGTTGTGAAAACAGACAGCGCGCGCCGCGGCAGCCGCCGGATTGGGAAGGCAACTACTTCTTGACGTAGCCGAGCACGCCACCCGTCGAGCTGGCGGTCAAGGCAGGCGAGTTTACAGCCAAGCTGTAGTCACACATCGCCGCATTGTTAAACATCGGATCGACCGAGATGTTGCCGGTGCCGCAGCTTAGGTCCGATCCAGTGCCAAGGATGTTGTTGGTGAACGTTCCCGAGCAGCTCGACAGCGTGTTTGGCCAAATGATGCTGTCCGAAAGCACGAGCGGATTCGCGATCGGGCTCGGTGACAAGATGGTGCTGTTGTAGACCTTGGCGGTGCCACGCACACCAGAGCCCGTGCGGTAGATCAGCGAGTTGCGCACTGTTGCCGATCCGTTGGTCATGCTGACGGCCTTGTCCCCTGCGTCGTGGATCACCGTGTCTTCGATCGTAAAGGTCGAGTTTGAGTGATCGATCGCGTCGTCGCCGATGTCGACAACGTAGCAGCGTCGAATCGTCTGCCGCGATGCGGCGCCGTCGACATGGATGCCATCGCCATCGTAGCGAAGCGGCGAGGTCGGGCCTCGACCGATCGATGTCCACCACGAGTCCTCGATATCGACTTTGTTGCCGCTCGACAAAAACTCTGCGCCGATGCCGACGCGCGAAACCAGCGAGCGACGGATCGAGTGCGTGCCGGTGCTCGGGCTCTGGAACACCATGCCGGTTGCATCGGTGAAGATGCTGTCCGAAACCGCCAGATTGTGCGTGCCAGCGATGTTGATGATCGGCGGACGTGGGTGGCTGACGACGGTGCCGTTGCCAGCGCCCGTCAGAATCACCCAGTCTAGGTTCGATGAATCCCCACCGTACAGGAAGATGCCGCGCCAGGCGTTCGGGTTCGATAGCGACGAACCGCTGATGACGTGGGTCATCGCTTGGGCACCGCGTTCGGAAAAGAAGTGAATCGGCTGATCGAACGTTCCGGTCGCGGTGATCTTGCCGTTCACCGTGAGTAGCGTGCCGTCTTCAATCTTGCCGGTGGTGTCCACCATGATCATGGTGCCCGGCAGAATGGTCAGCGTCGATCCAGCCGGCACTGTGGTGTTGTGCTGCGACAGCCGGATGTTTTCATTTGGACCCCAGGTCAGGTCCGCGCCCGACAGGTTCGCCGGCATCACGCGCCAGGTCGGATTCGATTCGACAGTCAGGTGGCGGGTCGCCGTGCGATCGCCCACCGTCACCGTGACCAGGTATTCGCCCGCCGGAACAGCCGCACCGCCATCCAGCGTGAGCGACACGCTGCCGACGCCGTGATAGAAGCGAATCGAGTCATCGGGTACCGGAAGGTGATCGTCAAATACCGTCACGGTGAGCGGCACATCCGATCCATCGTCCGCTCGCTTGATCGTCACCGACCCGAGCGTGTCGAAGCAGCCATCGGTCACGATCTTGCCCGTGGCCGGATCGAGCATCTCGGCGCGCAATGTCAGCGACTTGTCGCTCACCATCCGGCGAGGCATCGTCACCCGCAGGTCCAGATCGATTTCGCAATGCTCACCCGCGGTTCCCGCTGGGCACGCGCAGCTGTAGCTGTTGACGCCGTCTACGCAAGTGCCGCCGTTTTCGCAGGCATTTGCAGGACAGTCGTTGATGTTTTGTTCGCAGAACTGCCCGGTGAAACCAGACGGACACTCGCAAGACGCGGTCGCCCCGTCATAGTGACAGACACCACCGTTTTGGCACGGAGCCAAGCTGCACGGATCACCATCCGGAGGGATGATGTCCGGAGGCAACGTCATCGATTCGTTCGTGTTGTCGCTGCAGCCTCCGCCC
This sequence comes from Pseudomonadota bacterium, assembly GCA_035340095.1. Classification (GTDB taxonomy): domain Bacteria; phylum Myxococcota_A; class Polyangia; order Palsa-1104; family JAEUJZ01; genus JAEUKA01. The sequence continues at coordinate 11,722 of DAORGN010000095.1, forward strand.
AAGGCCAACGCCACGAGCCACGATGCAATGTGCAAGCGGCTCTTTCCGATCAACTTATTCATCGAGTCCTCCTCAATGCGCAGATTGCGCACTCCAACAAGTTATCGACATTACGTCATGGCGGGGTCGAAGGCTAGTCGATAACTAGCTTGTAGACATGCTTCCATCACCAATAAAAAACGGACCAAACCAAGCAACTTTTTTCTCGGTTTCACGAATCAACACAAACCGGGCGGCTCCATCAGGCATATGCCTGAATCATCGTCAGACACAGAAACAATCTGCCGTCCCGCTCCGAGCGGAAAGCGCCACAGCCGACGGCATCCAACAAGAACCTATTGAATCTCTACGGCAGTTTTAGATAATTGTTCGTGGGCAGGCGAAGTGGTGTCTAGATGCAGCAGTCTGGGGTCTGTAGACACCAATTTCAGTCCCGCCATTCATGGCAGGAAACTGCCTACAACCCAGCATCCCAAGCAACCACGCTTGCTTCACTGGCATAGACAATCTGCCTCCGGCAGTATTGATAACATCACTTCGTACAAGGTCCATTGAGCATGTCACTATCCAGCATATTTCGTCTTCGCAGAAATCGAACCATCCTGCTCGTTTCACTCCTTTTCGGCCCACTGCTCACGCTATGGATCGGTGCCTGCCAAAGCGAAGTCACGATGGGCACAGACCCTGCGCCGCCGGACATGGCCCAGCCCGTTGACATGGCGCAGCTTGACACCGCCCGGCTGCTGCTTCTGCGCAGCGCCCGTTGGCCTGGTGGCGGCAGGGAAATGACCGTCGGTGTGCTAAACCAGACCACGGGTCTGGCGTTTGGGAGTGATCTGTCGACGCGGCTGACCGCACTGCTGCCGGCTGGCATCAGCCTCACGTCCAAAGTGCAGAAAATGGCACTGCCGCCCGGCTACACCGCGATCCTCTTGCCGCCCACGTTGTCGGCGACAGAGCGCGCCGATCTGGCCAGTGCGATCGTGCGCTTTGCAAACCAGCGACCGGCCAGCGAACGCATCGCGCTGTACCGACATGGCGCCACGGTGCAGCTCTTTTCCAACTACCTGATCGAACGAACCAAGCTGACCGAGGCACTCGATCGCTACCAGCGCGGTGCAAACGGCGATCAGAACCCGCTGCCGCTCGTTCAAGCGGTAGGCCCGGCAGCGAGCGATGTGGAAAACATTGGCGGCAGCGGGCCCGATGTCATGCGCTCGCTCGTCATCCTGAATCCGAATCCGCAAGTGGTATTCACCGGGCTGCCGCGGGTGTTCGTCATTGCGGTGACGCCGGACTCCGCCGGACTTGCTGCTGCGTCTGCTGCGATTGATACCAACCGACAGAACGCTTTTTACAAGTTTGCGGCATGCAGCATCCCGGACAAGTTCAGCGCCAAGTTCCAAGTGACAGACATGCTGGGCGAGCTAGAAGCAAGCTTTCCAGCGACGCTGCCCGAAGAGCTGGGCGCGGCCTGCAATGTGGACAACATCGACACGGCAAAGCGCGTCTACACGCCAAAAATCGAGCTGGTATTCGACGCAACCCAGCGGGCTGCGCACGATGCGCGAATCAAAGCGGCAGAAGTTGCGCCCTACGATGACGTGCTGGCGCGCAGTGACTTTGAAACCCAGGTCCGGCTGGCCCCCGGACAACCGACGGTGCTGGCCACAGCGCATCTGCACGGAAACAGCTCGATCCGCTGCCCACGCCACAGCTACATCATCAGCCTGACGGGATCAGATCGATACCTTTTGCCAGATTCCGCGAGTGATGAATATACGCTGATTTCGATGTGCAATGATCCAGCGTATGTTTATGCGCCGACGGCTTTCCGGTTGTTCACGGATGACATCTTCCCGCTCAAGTTCCGATTCGTCGAATTCGCGATTGATGGAAACACAAGAGGAATTTACCTCTTGATGGAAAAAACCAAAGAAGAGCTGATCCGCGACAATGCCAGGGTCACGAGTGTGATGCGCCGGGATTATCCACAAGGTACAACCGACTTCTTTGAGGTATTGTACTCAGATACGCCTGATTTAAACGATCCAATCAATCGTTGGAAGTTCTTCGCTGCCCGAATTGCGGCGTTATCCGGCGATGACTTGGTTTCTGCGCTGCGCAGTCAACTGGATTTGGATCAATATCTACGTTATATAGCAGCACAATCGGTCCTAAAGTCCGGAGATTACATCGACGAAGTCTTCTTCTATGGAGCAGAACAGGCCAATGGCGCAGGCGGCGTCACCGAGACATATCGAATGATGGCTTGGGACCCAGAGGGATACAGCACTTGCCACGCGGGCGGCGTGAACGCATATCCCGATCCCAATCAGCTTTCCTATTGTTCGGAAGGAAAGCTGGACTGGAAAATCCTGGCTGACCAAAAGGTCTACTACCTGCTTGTGAAGAAAATCGAAGATGCGTTAAACACGACGCTGACGCGCGAAAAAATGCTGGCCAGCTTGACGCAGACCAAGACCGAACTAAACGCACTGTTTTCTACGCCGGCGGTCTGCGCAGCGATGACGGAATTGCTGAAAATCAACGCGGGTGCCGCCGACTGCACAGTCGCGCGCAGCGTGATTTCGGCGCGTGCCGATGCAATTTTGGCGGCGTATGACGCGCGTCGCGCCGCCCTGCTTCCACTTATCGCCAGCTATCGCAACAAATATCCGTAAGCACCCATCGGACGCGGACATCGCGTTGCAAGCGCTGGAGCGCCCGCTGGATGTTTGACTAAAGACCCGTGCAGCAGCAGGCCACCGCCCCCACACCGAGCAGCGGTTCGTTGCACTGAAAACCCTTCATCATGTTTCCAGCGCACAGCGTGTTGTCGAACGCTGCGCCACCGTAGCGGTTTTTGTCACCCGGAACCGCGCAGCCATAGTTCTGGCAGCCCAGGTTTTGGCTTGCACAGTATTCGGCGCAACTGGTGTGCTTTTCGAGCGTCGATCCCGTCATGCACTTGGACAGGGTGGGCTCGCCTTTTTGCTGGGGCGGACCGCTTTGGCCGATGCCGAGCGTGGCACACGACCATGTTCCCAGCGCGAGCAGCAGGCCACAGGTGGCGCCAAGCCCAAACGTCCAGGTCTTGGCAGTCAGAACAGAGCGATCGAGATTTTTACGCATACGACATCATAAACCGCCCTTGCACCGTCTGGACAGTAGGCGACGCGGCACTTGACACCACCTTCTACCAAGTGGTAAGTGCTCGCACCGCAACCCCCCGGAGCATTCATGATCTTACAGGCACTACTACTCGCGGTCAGCGAGGGAGCCGAGGAAAAGGCCCCACCCGTCATCGACATCGACGGAACGGTGCTCGTGCAGTTCGCGATCTTCATCGCGATGTTCATCGTCCTTCGCCAGTTCCTCTTTAAGCCCTACATGCAGATGCGGGAAGACCGAGCGCATCGCATCAGCTCGGCGGAAACTGCCGCTGCGGAGACGCAGAAGCGGGCCGCCCAGCTCGAAAAAGACTTCAAAGAGAAGATGGACAAGGCCAAGCAGTCGGCTGAAGACGAGCGGCTCAAGCTCAGTCATGAAGGTCGGCAGCGGGAAGAAGAGCTCTTGTCGTCGGCACGCGAGCGGGCGCAAGGTCGCATTCGTGCCACCCGTGAGCAGGTCGGCGCACAAGTGGCCCAGGCGCAAACCGAGCTTTCGCAGCGAGCCGAAGCACTGTCGAAAGTGCTCGCGGCCAAGCTGCTCGGGCGGGAGGTCTAACCCAATGAAGACCCGTACCTCGATTGCCCGTCTTTCGCTTGGACTTTTGGTGCTGTCGGCTTCCACGCTGGCCAGCGCACAAGTTCCGGAAGCGCCGGCGGTGAACAAGCCGGAAGGCATCGCCAAGCCGGCACCGATTCACAACCCAAGCGGCCAATACCCGCCCCTGCGCCAAGCTGGACAGGCGGCTGCACCACAAGCCGCTCAGCCGGCGGCACAACCCGAAGCCGCAGCCCCCGCCCAGCCCGCCACTGCGGATGCCGTGCCTGCTGCCCAACCGACTGAACACCCGGCAGCGGCTCCGCCCGCACCGACGGAACCGGCCCACGCGGAACCGGCGCATGCCGAGCCTGCGCATCCAGCCGGATCGGAACATGCGCCCCCCCACGGGGAAGCCGCCACCGCAGATCATGGTGCCGCCCACGGTGAGCACGCTGCTGCGCACGGTGAACATGGCGGGGCCCACGAAGCCGGCCCGGTGATCGAAAACTGGTGGAGCTGGGACTACGGCCCCGGCAAGACCCATCACCACCCGCCGTTTGGCTTCGCGCTCATCAACTTTGCGGTGTTCTTGCTCATCCTGAACAAGCTCGCGGGCAAGAGCTTCAAAGAGTTCCTCGCGAACCGCCACCTCGAAGTCCGCAAGGCGCTGGATCGCGCGCGTGAGCTGGAAAAGCAAGCGCAGGACCAGCTGGCCGAGTACGAGAAGAAGAGTCAGGCGATGACCGCCGAGGTGGACGCGCTGCTCAAGTCGATGAAAGAGCAAGCGCAGATCGAGCGGCAGAAGATCATTGCCAAGGCCGAAGCCGAGGCGGAGAAGCTGCTCAAAGACGCCGAAGCGCAGGTTCAGCAGACCATCGAAGGTGCCAAGCGTGACCTCGAGCGCAAGACCGCACTTTTGGCCGTCGATCTGGCGGAAAAACTGGTCGCCACTCGGCTGAGTGACATGGATCAGCGCAACCTTGTGGAGCGCTTTGTCACCCAGGTTGAGACGCAGTCCACCCACACTGCGACGGGAGGTCGCCTATGATTAGTGGCTCCGCCTCGCGGCGTTATGCCCGCGCCATCCTGGGCATCGGACAATCCCAGGACAACCTTGAGTCGCTCACCGCCGAAGTTGAGCGGCTGGCCAGCGCCATCGAACACAGCGCCGATCTGCGCACGGTGCTGCTCAATCCCGCGTTTACACAGACCCAGCGTCAGGATGTTCTTGGCACCGTCTGTCAGCGGCTGGCCCTGTCGAAGACCAGCCAAAACCTGGCGCTTTTGCTTCTGTCGCGCGGTCGGGTCGCCAACCTGCCGGGCATCGCACGCAGCCTGCGGCAAATGGTCGATGAAGTGGCCGGTCGCGTGCGGGTTCGCCTGACGTCGGCGCGTCCTCTCGATGCAGCGGCAGAAACACGGATTCGCTCGGCGCTTGGCAAGGCCACCGGCAAGACCGTGCTGGTCGAAAAGAACGTCGACGAGTCGCTGATCGGTGGCGTCGTCACCCAAGTGGGCGACGTGGTCTACGACGGCAGCCTGCGCGGCGAACTGACCAGCCTGCGCGCACGCTGGCAAGGGTAGTTACAAGTCATCTTGTGCCACTCCTTATCCGAGTGGCGTTACCGATATTGGCCCCCCGGTGCTGCGATAGCACGGGCGGCAGGAGCAGATATGGAACTCAGGGCCGAAGAGATTTCCCAGATCATCCGCAAGCAGATCGAAGACTACGACCAGAAGGTGTCGGTCCAAGAGACGGGCACCGTGCTGATGGCCGGCGACGGCATCGCGCGTGTCTACGGTCTGTCGGGCGCCATGGCCGGCGAGACGCTCGATTTCCCGCACGGCATCAAGGGCATGGTCCTCAACCTCGAAGAGGACAACGTCGGCGTCGCGCTGCTTGGTAACTACGAGCTGATCCGCGAAGGCGATGTCGTAAAGCGCACCGGACAGATTGCATCGGTTCCGGTCGGCAAAGGTCTGCTCGGTCGCGTCGTCAACGCGCTAGGCCAGCCGGTCGACGGCAAAGGCCCGCTTCAGTCCACCGAGTCGCGCAAAGTCGAAGTCAAGGCGCCCGGCATCGTCTACCGCAAGTCGGTCCACGAGCCGATGCAGACCGGCATCAAGGCCATCGACGCGATGATCCCCGTCGGTCGTGGCCAGCGTGAGCTTATCATCGGTGACCGTCAGACTGGCAAAACCGCCGTCGCCATCGACACGATCATCAACCAAAAAGGGCAGAACATGTTCTGCATCTACGTCGCCATCGGCCAAAAGCAGTCGACGGTGGCGAGCGTAGTCGACAAGCTGACCCAGACCGGCGCCATGGAATACACTTGCGTGGTCGTCGCCGGCGCGTCAGAGCCTGCCCCGCTGCAATTCCTTGCGCCCTATACCGGCGTCACCATCGGCGAATACTTCCGTGACAACGGCA
>DAORGN010000096.1:0-10890 GCA_035340095.1 Pseudomonadota bacterium
GCCTTCTTGGTCGTGAAGTACTTCGAGTATTCGCACAAGTTCCACCTGGGCACGCTGCCCGGCGCAGGTCCGCTTGGACACTGGAACCCCGACTGGGCCGCACTTGCGCATGAGCACGGCACGGCCTTTGTCGAAAAGCTCAAGTCCGTCGAGTCGCCGTACATCTTCATCGGAATCTACTTCCTGATGACCGGACTCCACGGACTCCACGTCATCATCGGCATGATCGCCATCACCTGGGCGCTGGTTCGCGCGATGCGTGGCGACTTCCACTCGAAGCACTTTTTCCCGGTCGAGTGCGTCGGTCTGTACTGGCACCTCGTCGACTTGATCTGGATCTACCTGTTCCCGCTCCTCTACTTGGTGGGGTAAGTCATGACGCAGGCACACACAAACCACAACGATTCGCACGGCGATGATCACGACGAGCCGCACATCACGCCCCTTTCGACCTATCTGGGGGTCTGGGCTGCTCTCGTGGTGCTGACGGCGTTCACCGTCATCGTCTCGCGCTTTGACTTCGGTTCCGCCAACACCATCGTCGCCATGCTGGTTGCGACGGTGAAAGCGACCCTGGTCGCGCTGTTCTTTATGCACCTGCTTTACGACGACAAGTTCAACTTGGTCATCTTGCTGACCAGCTTGCTGTTCGTTGCGATCTTCTTTTCGCCGGTCCTCATCGACTTGGGCAGCCGCGGCATGATCGACCCGCTCAAGACCCGCGCTGGCTACAAGATATTGAATGCCAAGCCGTCGACGCTGCCTGAGCCTGCACCCGAAGCGGCTCCAGCCCCAGCGGCGGCCCCCGCCGCGACGGCTCCGGCAGCGGAACCGACGGCTCCGGCGGCAGCACCTGCGGCTCCAGCGGCAGCACCTGCGGCTCCGGCCCCGGCGATGAAGCCTGCTGCGGCCCCCGCCGCGGCCCCAGCGGCAGTTCCCGCCACCAAGCCCGCTGCACCCGCGCCTGCTCACGCTGCACAGCCGCACTAGTCGGCGGCGCTTTCCTCCGCTTCCCTCTCTTTGTTCCCCCGCAACGCCAGCTCCGCTAGACGCAAGTCTTGGCGCTGGTCATGCTGTTCGTCTTGCCAGCCCACAAACAGCGAAGCGTCACTGCCCAAGTCCACAAGCTCGGTCTGCGCCGCTGAAAGCGCCAGCCCTAGCTGCGCCACATCGGCGCGCGGATGATCGGGGTGCGCCCGCAGCGACCGCTTCGATGGATAGAACGGGTGGATGTTGAAGTCGACGGGCAGGCGATGGCGCTGCGCCAGCGCGACACCGTAGCGAATCCCCTCGACGAGATCCGTGACCGCCGCCTCACCTCGGCGACCCGGTGGCGCAAACACCAAACTCAGCCACAGGCCGACGTTGTCGCCGCTCGCTGCAAGCTCTGCCACGGCCTGTTCAATCGCGGGCGTCGGCATCCGCTTGTTCAGGTAGATCAGCCGCACTTCTTCATCGGCAGACTCCAGCCCCAAGATGATCCGCAGTGACACCTGCGCAGGCAGCCGCGACCGCAGGGCCGAAAGCCGGTCTCTTTGCACAAACAGCTCTCGCGTATCGAGCGACAGCATGCGCAGAGACGGCAGCTTGGCCGCTTCATCGCAGAGCGCACCGAGCGCCAACGGCGACATCTCTTTGGGATTGAGCAGAGACCCCGAGTTGTAGAGCACAAGGTGATTCACCTGCGGCAGCTCGCGTCGGTAGTGATGGGCAAAAAAGTTCCAGCGCTGTGCATGGGAGTCTGCGGTGGCGGCCTTTGCTTCGCCCGCACCGATGTCGCAGTGGCTGCACTCGTCGCGACGGTAGAACGGACAGACGCCGTCTTTTGCTTCGTTGCCGAACACCAGCGAAAGCCGCATGCCAAAACGATCCTGCGTCGGCTCAAAGCGCAGCGCCGCCGCCGGGGCTTCGGCAAGCGAAGGCTCGGACTTTGCCACCACCAGCACGTCATCCAAAAGCAGCGCGTCCAGACCGCACTCGGCGACAAGCCGCAGCGCTTGCTCCGGTGTCTCGACGATAGGCTCCTGCACGTTCAGCGACGTGTTCAGCACCATCGGCACGCCGGTGCGCAGATAGAACTGCTCAAGCAGCGCGCGCCACACCGATCCGTCGGGCGGCACAAGCTGTGGACGGGTTGTCCCATCTGCGTGAACCACGGCCAGGATGCGATCCGCCTGCGCTGGCCTGACCGGCACCGCCGCCAGCATGAACGGCAAAAGCGGCCTTGCCGCGGGCGGTATGCAAAGCCAGTCATCGGCGTGCTCTGCCATCACCGCTGGGCCAAACGGACGAAAGGACTCGCGACGCTTTACCGATTGGTTGATGCGCTCTCGGCTTGCGCGGTCGCGCGGATCCGCAAGCAGCGAGCGACCGCCGAGCGCCCGCGGACCCACTTCCGCCCGCTCCGAGCGATAAAAGCCGCAAATCTCGCCCCGCGCCAAGCGCTCGGCAGCCTCTGCCGCCGGATCAGGCACTCTTCGCCACGGCAGCGATGACGCCGCCACGGCAGCCGCGATTTCTTCTGCTGTGTGCACCGGCCCAAGCCGCGCCGTCGTCAGGGTAAAGCGCGGCTTTTCGGCATGCATGCGATGGTAAAGCCACATCGCCGCCCCAAGCGCCGTCCCCGCATCATTGGCCGCGGGCTGTGCGAAAAGCTCGGCAAAGATGCCTTCCCGCGCCAGTCGACCATTGGCCGCGCAGTTGAGTGCCACCCCGCCGGCCAGACACAGCCTGTCTTGGTTTGTCGTCCGCTTGAGAAAGCGCGCAAGGTGAATCAGCACCGTCTCGGTCTGTGCCTGCAGTGCTGCGGCCAAGTCGGCGCTGGCTTGCCCGCGTGCCTGCATCGACGTGACTTCGGCTTCGGGCAGCACCCGCGCCACCCAGCTTGGCCCGCGACAGCGAAAACGCAGCGCATCGTGGTCGACCACAAACGTCCCCTCGTCCCCCAGCCGGATGATCGACGCGAGACGCTGCGCGTATCGCTGCGGGTCGCCGTAGGCCGCCAGTCCCATCACCTTGGTCGCGCCGTAGGGCCCAAATCCCAGCGCTTCCGACACCATTTCCCACAAAAAACCCAGCGAGTGCGGGTAGGCGAGCGTCTTTATCATCTGCAAGTCGTCGCCAATGCCCTGTCCCAGCCACGTCGTGTCGTATTCCCCGATGCCATCGACCGCCAAAACCGCCGCTTCGGCAAACGGCGACGGCAAAAATGCACTCGCGGCGTGTGCCAAGTGGTGCGGCATGTAGTGGAAGCGAAAGCGGGCTGATGGGCCACCTGCCTGACGCAGCGCGTCTTCTATCGAAAGCACGTCGGCGACAAAGCGGCGTTCGCCGGGCTCGCTGCCGAAACCGTCCGGCTCAGGATCTGGGTCTTTGCCGATGTTGTGCAGCCGCTCGCTCGGAATGAACGGATAGGCGATGTGGTCGATGTCGGCAAAGCCAAGTCCAGCGTCGCGCAGGCAGGCTGTTACGGCCAGCTTGGGCCACTCGGCGGCGTTGTCGATCCGCGCCGCCTTGCTGTGACGAACTCGGCTAAGCCGCTCCTCCTCGATCATGCAGGCGACGTTTCCGTCTACCAACAGACAGGCGGCCAGCTCGTGATAGGGACCAGAAATGCCCAAAATGACGCTTCGCATGACCGGCATGCTAGCGCGCTCCAAGTTGGGTCCGGGGGGTCAGCGTGGGGCAGAAGATGTGATGGAAAGATCCATCACCTTGCAGGCTGCGGCCATCACTTGCTTGTGTGGTCGCAGGGAAGGTCAGGGCACGGCGGACGGTCTAACCGAACACGCAGGAATAACCAGCGCTTGCACCAGACAAAATCGGCGTCACGTCACGCACCGAGCTCTTCATCCCGAACTCGACTTGCAGCAGCGAACCCGAAGTTGCCGGAATCTTGATAGGTGAAGTGTCCGACGGGACCTTGCCCACTTCAACCCAAGGCGCGACTTGCAGCGCGGTTTTGTCATTGGCGCTGCGGATGCGAATCGTCACGTTTGTGCCTGGCGGGGCTTGCAGCATATAGGCAAGTTCCAGCCAGCGCGTCGACGCTGCACCCATGCAGCCAAGGAACGTATGCCGCCAGAAACCCGACGGTGCACCCGCGTTTCGTAGCTGGTAGCCGGTCATGTCGCTGTACGTGTATGGTCCCGTGCCGACGCTGACTTTGGTGGTCGAGTAGTCCGCCGGGTTCAGCTTGTACGCCGCGCTGTTGGCTTGGCTAATGACCCAGGGGTTGTTGTCGAAGTCGATTGCGGCACCGACGTTGTTGCTCGACAGGTTTACCGTCTTGCCCTTAAAGACCATCTTGGGGCCCGATCCGTCGATGTGGTACATGCCGGTGTACGTGTCGGCGATCCACACGCCGGTCTTGCTGTCGATCGCGAGGCCGCGGCCCGACTGCATGCCCTGCGCCGTCAGATCCAGGTTTTCCCACGTCTCGGTCACTGGATCGAAGCGCCCGACGCAGCTACCGCCTGCGGTGTAGATGCGGCCTGCTGAATCGGCAGCGATTCCGTAAGCACAGGCGGGCGCTTTGGCGCCGTTATAGACCTTCACTTGGTCGCCTTTGCTGGCGTAGACGACGGCCAAGCTGCCTTCTGCGCCGCGAATCCAGACATCGCCGTTTTTGTCGAGCACCAGTCCATACGGCATCGCGGGCGCTACGCTGATGGTCTTCATGATCGCGCCGGTTTTGGCGTTCAGCCGCACCAGCTCGCGGGTGGAATACAGGCCGACGTAGACCACCGTGTCCGTTTCACCAAGCCCGGCGTTGAAGCCGGCGGCGCGTGGCAGCGAGTTGGCGGTGAGCTTGGTAAACCACAGGATGCACTCGTCGGTCGGGTTGTTTGGCTGCCCTTCAGCCCAAGCCATTGGCTTGCCGTTTTCCGACGTGTCGATCTTGCCGTTGCCGTTGCGGTCGATGCACTGCGACTTGTCGCCAGCGATGTGGACGGCGGACGCGCGGTTGCCATCGCTTGCGCTGCGGTTGGCGACCACCACGTCACCGTTTAGTCCGACTGTGGTGCGCGACGGGTCGGCGTTGCCGCCGGGATGGGTGTAGTAGCGCCCGACTTCGACCATCGTGCGGGTGTCGATTTTGGACACCGTGCCTTCGGCGCTGTTGGCGACCCAGATGATGGGGGACAGCGTGCCGCCGAAGCTCTTTGGGTCCAGGACGATGTTGCCGTCTTTGTCGACCTTGACCCCCGACGATCCGTCGTCGCTTGGATCAAACGGCGTCTGGGTGCCTGGCCCAACTTTGTCATACGCGCCTGGACCGCCGGGCGGGTGCTTGCTCGGATCGTCGCTAAGGCAGTTGGTCTCGCCATCTGGGCAGTCGGTTTCGCCACCGATGCTCGCGGGGTTACAGGACAGTGCGAAGACCGACAGCAGCAAAAAAGAGCGAACGCGCTTCATCAAATGCCTCCACATTCGGGTCGTTGCATACGTTGTGCCGAAAGCGAAGCAAAATCCGCGCCTTACATTCCCGGTTTGGGCGCTTGTGTGCCGGCACTCGTGAGCTAAGATTCCCCAAAACCATGAAGCACTCGGCGGAAAGCAGTGCCGCTGCCAGGGACGGGGTGGAAAAAGACCCCAACTCGACCAGCGTCCTCGACGACATTCCGGAGTTCACACGCTATCGCCCAGGTGGCGTCTTCTTGGTGATAAGCGGCCCCGACCGCGGCGAGCAAGTCGTTTTGGGCGACCGACCCATCACGATCGGCTCGTCTCCCAGCTGTGACTTGGTGCTGTCTGACCGCACCGTCTCGCGAAGCCACGCCACCGCGCTATTGGAAAACAACCAGATCGTGGTGCGTGATCTGGGCTCGACCAACGGCAGCTTCACCTACGGCGCTCGCTTCAAAGAGATCGTCGTGGGCTTTGGCACCGAGATCACCCTTGGCAAGACGGTGCTGAAGTTTTTGCCACAGGAAGAAGCGCTCAAGCCCCAAGAGAGCGAAGAAGACCGCTTCGGCAGCTTGCTTGGCTGCGACGCCAAGATGCGCAGACTGTTTGGGCTTTTGCGTGACATCTCGCCGACGGATTCGACCGTGCTTATCCAGGGCGAAACCGGCACCGGCAAAGAGCTTGTTGCCGAGGAGATTCACCGTCACTCGCGCCGCGCATCCGGTCCGTTTGTCGTCTTCGACTGCGGTGCCGTGCCCAAAGAACTGATCGAGTCGCTCTTGTTTGGCCACGTCAAAGGCGCGTTCACGGGCGCCATCTCCGATCGCCAAGGCGCGTTTGCCGAAGCCCACGGCGGCACCATCTTTCTCGATGAAATCGGCGAGCTGGCGCTTGAGCTTCAGCCGTCTCTGCTTCGCGCGCTCGACAAGCGGGCCGTGCGTCCGGTCGGCGGCAGTGCCTATCGCCAGGTCGATGTCCGCGTCATCGCTGCAACCAACCGCGATCTGCGCGAAGAAGTCGCCCGCAAGGCTTTCCGCGAAGACCTGTTTTTCCGGCTCGCCGTGATCCGCGTCCAGCTTCCGTCCCTGCGTGAGCGAGGCCGCGACATCGAGCTTTTGACCGAGTCGTTCATCGAGTCGTTTTCCCACGGCAAGAGCGTGGCCCTGCCGCCGGCAGAGCTGGCCCGACTGCGCAGCTACGGCTGGCCCGGCAACGTCCGCGAGCTACGCAACGTCATCGAGCGAGCCTGCGTGCTGGCCAAGGGCGATACGCTCAGTCTTGAAGAGCTGGGTGACACCGTGGTCCACTCGGCGCCGCCCGCGGTCAGGTCTTCGCTGCCGTTCAAGGAAGCCAAGGGCCAGCTCGTCGAGCACTTCGAGCGAGAATACATCGTCGACCTGATGAAGCGGCACCGCATGAACTTGTCGGCGGCAGCCCGTGAAGCCCAGATCGACCGCAAGCACCTGCGTGAGCTGCTTCGCAAGTACGGGCTCGACAACCGGCTTGATCCCGCCGACCGATCAGGCGAGTGACCCGCGCGAGACTTTGGCCAGCCGAACATCGAGCCAGGCCGCAAGTCCCAGCGTCAGTCCGCGCGCAATCAGCCTGGCTTCCGGTGGCACCGCCAGAAGCGACATTCCAGACAACAGACTCGCCATCACCAGCGATCCCAAAAGCACCCCAGACACGCTGCCGCGACCGCCACGCAGGCTACAGCCGCCGATGACGCACGCTGCGACTGCATCTAGCTCCATCAGCTCGCCGACAGTCGTGGTCGATGCACCTGCATACGCCGTCTGCAAAAGCCCAGTCAGCGCGACCAGCCCGCCGAGCAGCGTATACGCCGTCACCACCACTTTGGCGACCGGGATACCCGATAGAACCGCCGCTTCTTCGTTGCCGCCGATCGCGTACAGCGCCCGGCCCAGCCGCGTGTGCCGCGTCACCACCTGCACAGCCACCGCCACGGCTGCCAGAATCAAAAGCGGCAGCGGCAGACCGCGAAACTGACCACAGACAATCGCCAAAAGACCCAGCGCTTGTGACGACAAAAACCAGCGCAGAAACGGCAGCTCATAGTCGGGTGGCGATTCACCGTGGGCCAGCGCGTCCCTGGTTGTTCGCTTGTGGCTCCGCCACGTCAAAAGCGCCAGCACCGCGACAATGCAAGCGGTCAGCACATACGACGCTCGCGGCGGCAGATACGTTGTGGTTAGCACCGACAACAGGTTCGACTGCCCGCCGGGGCTCACGGGGACGGTCTGGTTGCGGATGCACAGCCAGAACAGCCCCTTGCAGGCCAAGAGCCCGCCGAGCGTGATGATAAACGCCGGGATGCCTTGCCGCACGATGACAACGCCCTGAAAGCGCCACAAAAGCAGACCCAAGCCGACGCCGATAAGCATGGCCAGCTCTGCCGGCAGGGCGTAGCGCATGATCAGCACTGCCGAGACGCCACCGACAAGCCCGACGCCGCTGCCTGCTGACAGGTCGATGTGTCCCGGCAAAATCACAAGCAGCATCCCCAGGCTTAGCACCGACGTGATGGCAAACTCGATCGTCAGCATGCTCAGGTTGCGCGCCGACAGAAACTGCGGCGACAAAAGCCCGAAAAACACCCCCAGCGCAACCAGCACCAGCAGAAGCGACAGGTCTCGCCACTCCAATCGCTCGCTCATCGCGGGTCTGCCTCCGCGCTGTTTGTCGCCGGCTTGGGCCCGATGGCGGCGTGCAGCAGCACTTCTGGTGTCGCATCACTTGCCGCAAGGCTCTGCTTCAGCGTTCCATCGGCCAGTACGAGCACTCGATCGCTCATTCCCAAAAGCTCTGGCAGATCCGAAGACACCATCAGGACGCCCATTCCTTCGCGCCGCAGCTCGTCGAGCAGCGCATAGATTTCTTGTTTCGCCCCCACGTCGACACCGCGCGTCGGTTCATCCAAAAGCACGACCTTGGGCTGACACAGAAGCGCCTTGCCCAGCACCACTTTCTGCTGGTTGCCGCCGGACAGGGTTCTTACCGCCTGGTCCGGGTTCTGCGCCCGAATGCGCAGCCGGGCAGACAGCGCTTGCACTGTGGCAAGCTCGCTTGGCTCGTCGATAAGTCCATGCCGCATGCGCGATGCCAGGGAAGAAAGGGTCAGGTTGAACCGGACCGACTCGTCCATTACGAGGCCAAAGCGGCGCCTGTCTTCGGTGACAAGCAGCAAGCCGGCGGCAATCGCTTCACTCGGGTTCTGCGGCGCATGCGGCTTTCCGTTGAGCCGCACGCTGCCACTTTGCCGAAAGCCCCAGGCGCCAAACAGGTGCAGAAGCAGCTCGCTGCGACCCGCGCCGAGCAGTCCGTAGATCCCGACGATTTCCCCGGCAGAGACCTGCAGCGACACGTCCAGAAGCCGCGCCGGCCCTTCAGGCTGCTCGCCCACGCTCAGGTGGTAAAGCGACAAAAGCGGCGGCGTCGACAGCACTCCCGTAGGACGTGGTGGGAACAGCTCACCCAGCTCGCGGCCAACCATCTTTTGCACCAGCAGCGTCTGGGTTGTTTCGGATGCCGGCGCAGTAAAGACGCTCTGTCCATCGCGCAGCACCGTGATCTGGTCGGCAATCGCCATCACTTCGTCGAGCCGATGCGAGATGTAGACGATGCTCTGTCCCTCGCGCCTTAACTCGCGCAGAAGCTCGATGAGCGCCTCGCTTTCCCGATCGGTGAGCGCTGCCGTCGGTTCATCGAGGATGAGCACCCGTGAGCGATTGCGCAGCGCCCTGGCGATTTCGACGAGCTGCTTTTGGCCTGCCCCCAAGCTGCGCACTTTCCGGTCGGGCTCGAGCACGATGCCAAAGCGGGCAAGCAGCTGCTTGGACTCGCGCCGCATCCGATCTTCGTCGATAAGCAGCCGCAGTGGCCAAGCTCCGGTACGCCGCGGCTCACTGCCCAAAAAGATGTTTTCCGCGACCGATAGCTCTTCGCACAGCGGCAGCTCTTGATAGATCACTGAAATGCCGCGTGCCTGGCTGTCGCGGACCGATGCAAACTGCGCCTTGTCCCCGCAAAGCAGGTAGTCACCGTCGTAGCTGCCGGCTGGATGGACGCCAGACAGGATCTTGATCAGCGTCGATTTGCCGGCCCCATTTTCGCCGCACAAGGCGTGGACTTCGCCTGGGCCAAGGACAAAGTCAACGCCACGCAGCGCGACGATGCCACCGAATCGCTTGCTGACGTTACGCAGCTCGATCACTGGCGCGGACATCATGACCTTTTACGGGCTGGCAAAGATCGCCTGCTGCGGGTGAAAGCCATCGGCCACCACCGTCTCGCGCAGGTTGTCTTTGGTCACGGCCAGCACCTCGACGAAAATCGCTGGAACTTGCGCTTTTTCGACGGCGATTTCTCCACGCGCGACCACTGGCCTGCCTTTGGCCATCGCCACCGCAATTTCGGCAGCCCGTCCCGCCAGCAGCTTGAGCGGCTTGTAAATCGTCATCGTCTGGCTGCCCGCGGCGATGCGCTGACAGGCCGAAAGCTCGGCATCTTGGCCAGTGATGAGAACCTTGCCGTCGCGGCCATCTTCGCGCAGCGCTTGTACTGCGCCCCCTGCGGTTCCGTCGTTCGGCGCCAAGATCGCATCAAACTGGAGACCCTTGGCGATGGCCGCGTTCACGATCCGTTTGGCGTGTTCTGGCTTCCAGTCGTCGACCCAGTCTTCATGGACCACTTCGATCGCGCCACTTTGCAAAAGCGGTGAAAGAACGCGGTCTTGCCCTTCCTTCACCAAGTGGGCGTTGTTATCAATCTTGGCACCATGCAGCCGAACAATTTTTCCTCGTCCCGGCGTCGGCAAGTGGTCCACAAGATAGCGGGCCTGTTTTTCGCCCACCGCCACCGCATCAAACGAAATGTAAAAGTCGAGCTGCGGTTCCGGAATCAGTCGGTCGTAGGCGATGACCGGCACTCCTGCGGCATGTGCAAGTCGTACCGCTTTGCTCATCGCCGCGCCGTTGTGGGCAACGACAACCAGCACGCTAACCTGCGACGTCAAGAGCGACTCCACATCGCGCATCTGCTGGACGTCAGACGAGTTGGCCGCCAGGTCAATCACTTCGGCGCCCAGCTCTTTGGCGCGCGTGACAAATGCAGTGCGGTCGCGTTGCCAGCGCTCTTCTTTCAGCGTGTCGAACGACAGCCCGATGCGCGGCACTTTCTTCTGTGGCGCTTCTTCGCTGCGTCCTTTTTGACTCAGCGAAACGCCACACAGCACGCTCAAGATGAGCGATGCCGTGACCAAAAGCAGTCGCTGACCACGGCCAGCCAAAGAAGGGGATTTGGGCTCACTTTGAGAAGCTCGCTGCACCACGGGCGCACTGTAGGCAGCGCGCACGCTGGGAAGCAAGCCTTGCAAACGAACCCGGCAGAAGTCGGTCCGCTCGCATGGATCAACGAATCCGACATGCAAAGCATGAACAGGGACATGCAAAGCATGAGCAG
>DAORGN010000096.1:10990-17757 GCA_035340095.1 Pseudomonadota bacterium
AGCATGAGCAGAGACATGCAAAGCATGCGCGAGGACACACGTCGCATGTAGCGGCGCGTGCCGTGCATGACGGCCTGCATGTTCCGCATGACGCGGGTGATGTTTCGCAAGGCACGGGGCATGCGCCGCATGTCGCGTGTCACATGGGGCAGATCCGCGATCACAAGCGACGTTTGTTCGGTTCGCTTCTGTTTCTGTTCTGCGATTTTTTCCGACGGGAACGAAAAAAAGCAGAGGAATTACGCAACCTTGGCTGCGGTGTACCGAAAACGACTCCACCTGTTGCCGCTGCGGCTACGTCCACTGACTTGGGCGCAGCTTTGCACACCAACCAAGCGACAGGAAAAAAGGAGAAACGGTATGTCTGCTAAGAACCCCCCTGTTCCCGCCCACTTCGAAGACCAGCTTGATGCCTTGCTCGTCCGGATCAAGGCCGAAGGCTGGGACAAGCGCTTTAGCATCGACGCCAAATCGATGGACGCTGGGCTCAAAGAACACCGAGCCGCCAAACAGAAAGACGCCGAGCTGCGCCAAGCGTTTGAACAGCACCACAAAGCGCTCTTGGACGACCAAGTGGTGCTCTACAGGCAGTACGTCGAAGCGCTCGGCGTGCTGCGCGCTGCCCACCGCAGCCAGCCCGAAGTGCTGCGGTCGCTTGATGGCTTTAAGCGCAAGAGCAGTGGCAGCCGGAAGAAGAAAGCGCCACTTACGCCCCCGCAAGAGCCGGCGCGTCCGTCTGTGGCCCAGTGACGTAGGCCGGCGCGTTTTGTGACGGTCGGCTCGCGTGGCCGTTTGCCCCGTTAGTCTTCGCCTTGGGCGCGGGTGTACGCGGGCTGGCCGTCCCATAGCTCCAATTTTTCGACGTGCATCCAGCGCAGCTTGACAGACACCTGCTGAAGCAGCGCCAAGATCGTTGCATCATCGAGGGTATCGCTCGGCTCGCGCAGGATGAAACGGCACCGCCAGTGGTCGACGCATTCCGTGAGCGCACCGCGGTCGGGATACACTTTGGCGCCGCGATTCGAGATCATCTTGAGCTTGAGCGGCGTGGTCTTGCACAGCCACTCCATAAGCGGGCCAAGCTCTGCCGGGGTGGTCTGTGCTTCGACGAAGATGTCGACACCGATGGTCTGTCTTTCTTTGGGCCGTGGCGTTGGTTTTTCTCGATCGATGATCGGCAAGCGCAGCGGGGCAGCGGTGCGCATCGGCGTGGTGCGTGGTGCCTGGCCAAGACGGCTTATCACGGCGTCGGCAAACGCTTGGGTTCCGACTGCGCCATCACGCAGCACGTCTTCGGTGTAGACGCCGTCTTCCAGCGCCAAATAAATCGCCTGTTCGATCTGCTGCGCCGCCGCCAGTTCGTCTAGGTGCCGCAGCATCATCACCGCAGACAGCAGCACGGCGCAGGGATTGGCGCGATCCTGACCGGCGATGGTCGGTGCAGTGCCATGGACCGCTTCAAAGATGGCCACTTCCGAACCCAGGTTGGCCCCGGCAGCAAAGCCCAGACCGCCGCACAGACCTGACGTCAGATCCGACAGAATGTCGCCGTTCATGTTGGTGGTCAAAAGCACCTCGAACTGCTCGGGCGCGCGGACCAGTTGGTGAGCGGCGTTGTCGACCAGGATGTGCGACGCGGCGATTTCGGGGTAGTCACGCGCCACGTCATCGAAGACGCGCTGAAACAGTCCCTCGGTCAGCTTCATGATGTTCGCTTTGGTCACGCAGTGGACCCGCTTGCGTCCTTCCGCGCGCGCGACCGCAAACGCCAGGCGTGCGACTTTTTCGCAGCCCTGTCGCGAGATCAGCTTGAGACACTGCGCGACATGTGCCGTCTGCATGTGCTCGATGCCGGCGTACAAGTCTTCGACGTTTTCGCGCACCACGACCAGATCGATGTTGCGGTTTTGATACGGTCCGGGCACCGAAGCCAGCGTGCGCACGGGCCTTATGTTCCCGTAGGTTTCAAAGACTTTGCGCAGCGTGACGTTGGCGCTCTTTTCGCCTTTGCCAACGGGTGTCGACAGCGGGCCTTTGAGCACCACACGGCTGCGATGAATCGACGCAATCGTCTCTTGGGGCACGCCTGAAGGCAGGCCGCGCAAAAAGACCCGCTCGCCGGCTTCGCACGTCTCCCAAGCGATCTTGACGCCTGTGGCATGGATGACGCGCTGGGTGGCGTGGATGACTTCAGGGCCGATGCCATCGCCGGGGATGACTGTGACCAGCTTCTGACCGCTCGCATCCTGTCTGTACGATTTGATGTTCGACATGAGGCTCCTCACAAGACCTACATACATGAACTATGATGCATGAAATATATTTCATGTTTCAAGATTCGTGCATCAGGACTAGCGTGGGCACAGTCATGGCGATTGGCAGAACGACAGAGTCGCTTCCGTTTCCCGAGTGGACGTTTTTGACAAACCACGCCCACGTTCTGATTTTTCTGTCGCAGCGTCCTGACGCGCTGCTGCGTGAAATCGCCCTGGCTGTCGGCATCACAGAGCGCGCGGTGCTGCGCATCATTGGCGAGCTTGCCGACTGCGGCTATCTGCTGCGTGAGCGAGACGGACGGCGCAATCGCTACGTCGTGCGCGCTGACGGCATGCTCCGGCATCCGATAGAACGTCACCGCAGCGTGCAGGCGCTCCTCGATCTGGTGAGCGGGGGAGAAGCGGCCCAAAAATCAGGCAGCGGGTGAGTGTGCGCGCTAGCGACCGCCGCTATAGGACAGCACGACTTCGACGACATCCGGCAGCATCGAAGGAAGTGTCAGGCTGGACCTGTACAGCACCGCCAGGCCGGCGGATTCCGCACGGGCCGTTATCTTGCTGTTTGCCGTCACGCTGGGGATGTCGATGCGATTTCCGTCGGGCAGCAAGCTACATCGGCCTGTGAACTCGCTGCCGTCTTCTAGCTGAATGACCGCGCGCACGGCACCGGCATCGGCGCAGGATCGACCGTCCACCAACTGCCAGTGGACTTGGATGGCTTTCATATCGGGCGAGGAGCAGCCCATCGTCAGACTTGCGCCGAGCATTGCGGCTGCCCGTTTCCACAAAGAGGCGTCGACTCGCATGCGCGCAGCCTACCAGAAGCGGCAGTCGTGGTAGCGTCATCGAAACGAAGCGATCGCGACAAAACCAGCAGAGGAAAACGATGAAGATCCTGATCAAGTACTGCGAGATGTGAAACTACAAACCCAAGGCTGCGAGTCTCGCGGCCCACATCAAAAAGACGCTGGGCCACGCGGTCCAGATCGAACCCGGTGGCAAAGGCCAGTTCGATGTGTTCGTCGATGAAACGGTCATCTTTTCAAAGCACAAGGAAGGCCGCTTCCCTGAGCACGACGAGGTGACTTCGGCGATACCGAAGGGCTAAGCGTTCACTTACAAGCCAAGCACGCCGGACATCTCTCCCATCATCCTCACACGCCACTTGGTCACCGGGCTCGAACCATCGAGAAGCGACTTGGTTTCGCTGAGCACTTTGGAGAGCGGATAGCGGAACACCGAAGGGTCTTCCGTGGGCAGCGCACCTTGCGCAGGTTGCAGCCACGACACCATGTGGTCGCTTTCGCCGCGCAGGACGGCTGCCACTGCGGCGCGACCCAGTCTGGCGGCGACCATGCGATCTTGGAACGACGGACGACCACCGCGCACCAAGTGCCCAAGTACCGTGGCGCGGATTTCAACTCCTGGCAGCACTGGCTGGAGCACGTCTTCGACCCGGCGGACAAGTCGCGTGCAGGGAATCTCGACGCCTTCGGCTTTGAGGATGAGTACGCGCCGCTTGCCGCTGTCTTTGTCAAATGCGTTGCGAATTGCACCCGCGACGGTGCCAATGATTTCGTCTTCGCTGCGGGCTTGCTCGCGGAACAGCACGGCGTCGGCCCCGGCGGCCACCGCGCTGGCCATCGCCAGATAACCCGACTGGCGACCCATGACTTCGATGACAAAGGCGCGGCGGTGCGAGATCGCGGTGTCGCAGATGCGGTCGCAGCAGTCGACAATGGTGTTGAGCGCCGTATCGACGCCGATGGCGGTGGCGGTGCAGCCGATGTCGTTGTCGATCGACGCGGGGATGCCCATGATGGGGGTGCTGCATTCGCTGGCCAGCAAGTGCGCGCCGGTCAGTGATCCGTCCCCACCGATGACGATTAGGCCGGCGGCATCGGCCAGCTTGCTGACGGCTTGGCGGCGGCCTTCGGGGGTCCGAAAGCGTGTCGAGCGAGCCGAGCCGATCATGGTCCCGCCGAGCGATCCGGCGGTGTCGAGGTCGGCGATGACGGAAAGTCCACTGCCCATGGCGCGGGTCAGCTCACGGAACCTTCCGTCCATCAGGCCGTCGTAACCGTCGAGTACGCCAAACGTGCGGACGCCAGCCGCTGCTGCCACTTTGGCGACGGCTCGCACTGCGGCGTTCATGCCGGGCGCGTCGCCTCCTGATGTCAGGATGAAGATGCTCTTCATAATTCCCCCTGGCTTTTAGGGTATCGCGAAACCCCAAGTCTTGGGACTGACTACGTATTTTTGCACCATTGTCTCTATACTGCGCGCCGTGCAGATACCGTTTGTCCCCGAAATTACCGTGATCGGCGGCGGCTTGGCCGGCTGCGAGGCGGCGTGGCAGCTTGCCGAGCGTGGCCACCGCGTCGACTTGATCGAGATGAAGCCTTTGCGGATGTCGCCGGCGCACACGACGCCACTGCTTGCCGAGTTGGTGTGTTCCAACTCGCTGCGCAGCGATGATCCGATGACGCCGGCAGGGCTTTTGAAGGCGGAGTTACGCGGCGCGCACTCGCTTGTCATTGGCTGCGCCGATGCAACGCGGGTTCCGGCGGGCGATGCGCTGGCGGTCGATCGGGTGCTGTTTTCGCGGCTTGTGACGGCAAAGGTGACGCGCCATCCGAACATCCGGCTTCGGCGGCAGCTATGTGACGAGCTTCCGAGCGGACCTTGCATCCTGGCGGGTGGACCGCTGGTCGATGGCGGAGCGGCACGCACGCTGCGGCGGCTGTGCGGGGACCGGCTGTATTTCTACGATGCGATCGCGCCGATCGTCGATGCGGACTCGATCGATCCTGATCGCTGTTTTCGTGGCTCGCGCTACCACGAAGGGGAAGAGGGCGACTATCTAAACTGCCCGATGAATCAGGCTGAGTACGAAGCGTTTGTGCAGGAGCTTTTGTCTGCCCGCAAAGTGACGCCGCATCGCTTCGAGGAGCCACGCTATTTCGAGGGCTGCTTGCCAATCGAGGTCATGGCCGAGCGGGGCAAAGACACCCTGGCGTTTGGTCCGATGAAGCCGGTCGGTCTTGTCGATCCGCGCAATCCGCAGACGCCGCCGTATGCAGTGGTTCAGCTACGCGCCGAAAATCGCTATCACACGGCCTATAACTTGGTCGGTTTTCAGACGCGGCTGGCCTATCCGGAGCAGAAGCGAATCTTTGCGATGATTCCGGCGCTCGCGCATGCGGAGTTCATTCGCTATGGCTCGATACATCGCAACAGCTATGTCGAAGGCCACAAAGTGCTGGATGAATCGCTGGCGCTTCGGGCTGCGCCGCAGGTCCATCTGGCCGGACAGATTACCGGAGTCGAGGGCTACATCGAGTCGACTGCGATGGGGCTTCTGTGCGCGCTGTTTCTGTCTGACAAGCTGCGGGGGCGACCGCTGCCACTGCCACCATCGACCACGGCGATCGGCGGGCTTTACCACCACGTCGTGACGCCGCGACTGGCGGGGGAAAAGTACGTCCCGATGAACATCAACTTTGGGCTGCTGCCGCCGTTTGTTGGCAAAGAAGCGAAGCGGGCGGGCAAGCGTGGTCGTCGGGCACTGCATGCCGAGCGGGCGCGTGAGCACTTGCCGGCGTGGCTTTCGCAGATCGGTGCTTAGCGGGTTTTGCGGAGCGGGGATGCGAGCGTGCGTGCGCTGCGCGCGTGCTGCATGGCAAACTCCAGACCCTGCTGGAGCGTCGAGCGAGTCAAGATGACGGAAAAGTCTGCGCCCAACCGGACGATCTGCGTCGCGACGCCAGCGCCAATGCCGACCATGATGGTCTGGCATCCCAAAAGCCGGGCCGACAGGTTGCTGCGCAAAAGGTAGCCAGCCACCGTGCTATCGACCAGCGGTACGCCCGTGATGTCGATGAGTGCAAACTCCGCTTGGTGTTCCGAGATTGCGCGCAGCAGGCTGTCTTCGAACTGCATGGCGCGCTGGGCGGTGATTTCACCGATGAGCGGCAGAAGCAGAATGCCTTCCCAGATGCGAATGACGGGTACAGCCAGTTCATCGAGTAGGCGACTTTGGGCTGTGATGACCCGCTGCTGTTCTTCTACTTCGGCAGCGAGCCGGAAGTCTTGCTCTATCGTCGCGCGGACTTTGGTGATGTCGGTGATGATTCCGCACAGGCCGATCAGGGCTCCATCATCACCGTAAAGCGGATACTTGCGCGTCCAGATGGTGCGGACCGTGCCGCTTGCGTCCGTCAGCTTTTCTTCTTTTTCCGATGGCTGCTGGCTGGCAAACAATTCGTCGTCGTGCTTCCAGAACACGTCGGCCTGGTCTTTGGGGAAAAAGTCCGGGTCACTTTTGCCAAGGACGGCGCTTGGCGGTAGCTGAAACAGCTCAAAGAACGCGCGGTTGGCCGCAACCCAGCGATGTGACAGGTCTTTGACAAAGACCGGATCTGGGAAAGCGTCGTAGGCGCGCAGCAGCAGCTTGGCGCTTTGCTCGGTAAGGGCGGCTGTCGGTTCTAG
>DAORGN010000097.1:0-17035 GCA_035340095.1 Pseudomonadota bacterium
AGCGATGGCGGGCTGCCCAAGGTTCGGCTGTGCGATCAGACGCCACCGATGGGTTCGACGCTGGCCCCGCCGCCGCCCGTCTACGCTGGGTCCTGTCCGCACCTGGTTTCGGGCAAAAACATCATTGTGTCGTCGGGCAAAGCACGGACTTTCTTGCTCGCGGTGCCGACGACGATTCGCCCGGCTGAGAAGCTGCCGCTGGTGTTTATGTGGCACTGGCTGGGCGGGAGCGCTGACTCGTTCTTTAAGAAGGGGGAAGTGCAGGCGGCGGTGGACTCTCAGCGCTTTATGGCGATCCTGCCCGAGGCCAAGGGCGACATCACCTGGAAGTGGCCGTTCGACGTGTTCGTGACAGCTGCTCGGCAAGAGGAAGAGTATCGCTTCTTCGACGACATGCTGGCTTGTGCGGCGGCTCAGTTTGCGGTGAACACCAACTGTGTGTCGTCGGTTGGCGTGAGTGCTGGTGCGCTGTTTACCGATCAGCTCGCGACGGGGCGAAACAAGTACCTGGCGTCGGCGATCTCGCTGTCGGGTGGCGTCGAAGGCGTGGCCAAGAAGTGGGGCAATCCGCCTCGGAAGCTGCCGATGCTGGTGCTGTGGGGCGGTGCATCGGACATCTGTGCGGGCCTGGTCAACTTCCAGACGGCGTCGAAGGCGCTGGAAACACAGCTGGTCAAAGACGGTCACTTCTTCGTCGAATGCGTTCACAACTGCGGGCACGCCGAGCCACCGCTTGAAGCGTCGATGATGCTGACCAAGTACGCGGCGTTCTGGGAGTTTGTCTTTGCGCATCCGTACTGGCTGGGGACCGGCGAGTCGCCTTACAAGACGAGCGGGCTGCCGTCGAGCTTTCCGTCTTGGTGCAGTGTCGGCGCTGGCACTGCCAAGATCCGCACGGGCATCTGCACCGAAAAGCCCGGCTGCTAACACGGTGGCTACTCGGCTGGCCTTGGAACGGGTGACGATGGCCAGCTTTTCTCGGCGTGCTGCGCCGCGGGATGCAGCCGTGAGACGGCGTGAAGGCCGGCCATCGCTTCTTTTGCGGTGAGCCCAATCCAGGGCAGAAACGTCAGCGTCGAGTCTTTGGGGAGTGCGCGGCAGACGGCGGCGACATCGACCTCGCCACTGCCAGGCGGTAAGGCACCGATCGGGCCGCATGCGTCGCCGACAAGATGCAGCGGACCCGGCGCAAACGCGCGCACCGATTCGCTGAGCGAGACAAGCCGCATCGTCGAAGCCAGGTGCGCAGCCGGCAGGTCGAGGCTGGGCTTGAGCGGCGCGCCGTCAAACTCTTCGAGCAAGAGCCGAAGCTCGATGGGGTGCGGTAGATCGGTGGCACGTCGCGGAAAACCAAGCAGCAGCGTCAGCCCATGCTGGACAGCGACGTTTGCGAGCTGCTCAAGCGAGCGCCGGACCGCATCCAGGTGCCGTGGCAAAAGCGCACTGCGGGCGCGCAGCAGCTCTTCGTTTGGTGTTTCGTCGTCTGCGAGCGCTCCTCGCAGAAAGTGGGCCCGCACTTTGCGCCACAGCCTGTCTATGCCGGCGATCTCACCGAGCCTTAGTCGCACCATCCGCGTCGACAGCGCGACCGCAGTTTGCATCGCCGCTTTGGCAACCGCTACCGCTGTCAGCGCTTCTTCTTTGTCGAGAGAGCAGAGCTTTGCGCTGGCTGCGTGGGGGCGTCCCAGCGCGATCGCACCCAGTTCTGCATCGATGGAGACGACATCAATTTGCGGTTTGGTCTGGCTGCGAAGTGATTGAAGCGACTCGATAAGTCCCACAATCGGCACCGCGGGCACATGCAGCACAGTGGCACCTTGAGCAAGGAGCGCCGACAATACTACGTCCGCTGTGGCTGCTGTCGGAGACACGCCTTCTGGAAGCACGGAAAGACCGAGCGCACAGCGGGGCCCGATCCCATGGGATGGGGTTTGACTTTGCATGACGAGTCAATTTACACCTATGCAGTCCTGTGTAGGGAAATGGCCGCAATCTGCCCGTGCACAGACTCGACAAAAAGGATAGGAAGCAGCCGATGCAATCGACATTTGGAGCGCACACGCACAAGCGCCTGGGGACCTTGCTTGGGTCCTTGGGCGCGCTCCTTCTTTCCTCGCAGACTGCGAGCGCACAGCAAGTCCAAGAAGCCGGATTTACGCAGCCGACCTACAACATGCAGTTGTTTCGGCCCGCGATCGACTCGAAGGGCTATGTCACGCTGAACGCTTCGCAGGTGCTTGGACACAAGGACTTCTCGCTCGGGCTCGTCGGAACTTGGGCGGGCAAGCCGCTGTATCTGGAGGTGCCTGCGGGCTCTTCGGCGCCGTTTGGTCCGGTTTCGAGTGGCCGCACGTTCGAAGTCAGCAACTTGGTGACCGCCCAGCTGCAGTTCGCACTCGGTCTGTTCAAGCACTTCGAGATTGCGCTCGGCATTCCGCTGTCCATCATGACCGGTGGCCGGCAAGTCTGTCCGCAGGGCCAGGATTGTCAGGGCTATGCGGGCTCTGGATCGGCGCGTACCGACCTGACGTTTTCCAAGGTCGGCATCGCGGACCTGGCGATTCACTTCAAAGGTCGCTTCCTGAACACCTCTCGGCACCCGGTCGGCCTCGGCGCGCTGCTTTCGGTGTATCTGCCCGTCGACAAGTGGGGCGGCGGCGATGCGTACAAGCAGTTTATCGCCGAAGACAACGTCACGATCCATCCGCAGATCCTGCTCGACAAAGAGTGGGGTCGCTCGCGGCGTTTCCGCACCGCCATCAACGCCGGTGCGCTCGTCCGCTTCGGATCGACCACGTTCACCGATCGAGGTCGACCCAAAGTCACCGATGAGATGATGAACACCTTCTGCTATCCAGCAGACAACACGTCGACGCAGTTTGACTCGGGTCTGTGTGGCACGGGTCTGTCGCGCAGCGTGGGCACCCAGCTTACCTACGGCATCGGTGCCTCGCTGGCGATTGTGAAGCAGCGCTTCGAGGTGCTCGGCGAGTTCTACGGCTACGCCGATGTGACCGGCAACGCGAAGGCTTATCCGCTGGAGGGACTTGGCGCGATCAAGCTGTACCTGGCCAAGAAGTCGTTCTTGGTCGCTGGCGCGGGCGGTGGACTTATCGGTCTGTCGGATTCGGGCAAGATGACCGGCGGTCCGCTGTGGCGGGCGTTTATCGGCTTCATCTTCGAGCCGAACATTGGCGACCGAGACGGCGATGGCATCAAGGATGACGTCGACAAGTGCCCCGATGATCCGGAGGACTTCGACGACTTCGAAGATGAGGATGGCTGCCCCGATCCGGACAACGATCGTGACGGCATCCTGGACGTGGATGACAAGTGTCCGAACGAGCCAGAGACCAAGAACGGCTTTGAAGACGAAGACGGCTGCCCGGATAGCGTCGTGCTGGACCGCGATGGCGATGGCATTCCCGACAACCTCGACAAGTGCCCCGATGATCCGGAAGACAAAGACGGATTCGAGGACGAGGACGGCTGCCCCGATCCGGACAACGACAAGGACGGCATCCTGGACAAGGACGACCTGTGCCCGAACGATCCGGAAGACAAGGACGGCTTTGAAGATCTGGACGGCTGCCCCGATCCGGACAACGACAAGGACGGCATCCTGGACAAAGACGACCAGTGCCCGAATGAGCCAGAGACGTTCAACGGCTATCAGGATGAAGATGGCTGCCCCGACAAGGGTCGCGTCATTGTCCGCAAGGGCAAGCTGGAGATCCTCGACAAGATCTACTTCGAGACGGACAAGGACATCATCAAGCCGATTTCCTACCCGATCCTCGATGCAATCGCGGCGACGCTGAAGGGCAACCCGCAGATTCTTGAGATTGAAGTCCAGGGTCACGCTGACGAACGTGGTGACGATGCGCACAACCTCGACCTGACCGACAGGCGAGCCAAGGCGGTTCGCGTGTACCTTATCGACAAGGGCATCGACGGCAACCGTCTGCAGGCGCACGGCTACGGCGAAACCAAGCCGGTCTGCATGGAGCACAACGAAGACTGCTGGTCGCGCAACCGCCGCGTCGAGTTCGTCATCCTGAAGCGCTCTGACGGCGACACCAAGGACTAGTCAGCAGGCCGAAGTGACCCTGGCGCGCGGCGCGGGGTCACCCTTCCTTTCCTCTTCGTCTCACCTTCCTAAAGTCCCGGCACAAGCAGCGCCAAAAACGTACCGAGCAGACTCGCTGCAAACAGCGCGGACTCCCTGCTGTCGTCCGTGTGGCGCGACAGCTTTTCCATGGCCGTCACCGCGATGATCAGCGGCAGAAGCAGTCCCAGCGGAAGCCGCAGAAGTCCGCGCAGCGGCTCTGCCGGAAACGCGGCATAGCAACACACTGCAGCGATTTCAGCGAGCAGCGCGGCGATGAATACACCCCACAGCGGATGCCGCAGAGAAAGCCAGCGGGCCACCATCGTCACCATCAAAGCGGACAAGATCAGCGACAGCACGATCAGCAGATCGGTGCGCTGAAACGGCAGCAGCCACCACAGGGTTCGGTAGCTACCAACGGCGAGCGCACACCACACAATGGCGGCGGCCAAAAGTCCACGCAGGGGTCCGGGGATGCTCGTTATCTGTCTCACACAGCGTGCAAGGATCACTCCGATGCACATCATGACGACGAGCGATCCCCAGGCCAGTGCAATCCGCATGCTGATGCGCAGCGTCGCCCCTTTGGGTTTGGCCAGCGGCAGTGCGCGATCGATGGCGGTTTCGATGACACTGGGAGTCCATGGTTCGAGCACATGGGACACCGGCAAGTAGAACGCTGCCGACAGTCCAAGCTGCTGGTGAAGCCGTCCGTAGATCATGCGGCGGTCTTCACAAGGTACGGACTGACCTATCGCGACGCAGTGACTGCAAGAAAACGCGCTGCCACAGCCCAAGTACGCGCCCATGGAATGGCCGACGAAATAGGTGTGCTCGGCACTTTGACCCAGCGCTCGTTCGACGTGGAGCGCGGCTCGCATGGCCGAGATGGTGTTGAGTATCGGAACGGGACTTGATGCGCCGTGGCCCAGCTCATCGATTGTTACGCAGTCGGCACCGCGGCTGACGGCTTCATAGCAAAGTCCGAGCAGGGTTTCTTTGGTCGCGAGTCCGCCGTGTGCGGCAATCAGCAGCGGGCGGGGCTTTGTGCCTTCCGCACTGCGAAACAGCAGCCCTTTTGCCACATGCTGGGAATCGACGCGGACGGTGACGGACTCACCGAGCGGCGCGCCCGCTGACCAAAGCCAGACCCGGAGCCCAAGCCACACCAGAAAGAGGACAGCGGAGCCAAGTAAGGGAGTCGCAATCGCACGCTTCATCGCCGGTCAAGGATAGCCGGACAACGAAGCGGACGCCCGGCGCGAAACGGACGCTTGTCTGCGTGGGGTTTTAGCGGGTGCCGATGTGAAGGTCGCCGCTCATGCTGTCGAGCTCGATGCTGCCGACGCCTTGGCCCAGCTTCGCGATCCACTCGGTGCCACTCCGCGGCGGGCCTTTGCGCTCCATCGTCAGCTCGCGGATGCCGAGCAGCTCGCCGCTCTTGGTCTTGAGCTTGGCGGAAAGGGAGCTGTCGCGATCGTTTTGAATCGTCACGTTTCCGGACGTCGTCTGGGCGGTCACTTTGCAGCTTGCGATGCGGCACGGACCGGCCAATGTCATGTCACCGGAAATCGAGTGGAAGCGCACCGGGCTTACGATTTCGCCGCCCATGTGTAGCTCGCCCGATGTGGTCTTCGCGTCGACGGTGCCGCTGATATCGTGAAGCTCGATGTCGCCGCTGACCGATTGAACGTAGAGCGACCTGGCCTGTTTGACGGCAATATCACCCGAAGCGGTCACGACGCTGACATCCGACTTCAGGTCGTGGACGCGCACGTCTCCAGACGCGGTCTTCACATCGACTTTGCTGCCTTCGGGAAGCTGCAAGCGGAGTGCGCCATTTGGCAGGGTTGTGCTGCCATCGAAGTCGAGCCGCCAGCTTCCCTGGCCGCTTGCGGGCGGAATCAGCTTCACGGCGCGCACGCCAGACTCATCGAGCGATAGCTTGGCTTGGTCTTTGGCACCTTGGCTGACTTCCACATCGGCAGCATCGGTGACAATTTCCAGACTGATCGGCGCGCTGACTTTGACTTGGGTGGTCAGCGTGTCTTCCGGTTCCGCTGCATCGGCATCGTTGTCTTCCTCTCCGGCGCCATCGTGCAGCTCGGACAGATCGCCCATGGCAGAGAGCGGATTGGGAATGTTCAGCTTTTCAGTCACAGTCACATTCCCATGGTTCGCTTTGCGCAGAGGCGACAGCGGGCTGGCGGCGACCACACCGAAGATTGCAATTGCAGCAGCACCGACGGCGTACCACTGGGCTCGCTGGTTTGCAAAGTTGCGTCCCAAGATGCGCGATAGACCCCGCGGGGCTTGTTCCTTTTGACCAATGCGCGCTGCGATCTTCGCTTCGACTTGCGCCCAGACTTCTGAAGGTGGGACGCCTCGCGCACGCTGGGCAAACAGTTCTTTTTCCGCGCGTAGCCACGCCACTTCACGACTGCACTGCGGACATTCATCGCTGTGGACCGAAATCACAATCGAACGGTCTTCATCGAGCGTTCCAGCGACGAGTGCTTCAAGATCCGAAACCGAAGGATGGGTACTCACTTTGTGCCTCCCAAATAGCGCCAGAGCTGCGTGCGCAGCTGCAACCGGGCGCGGTGTATTTCGTTTTTCACTTTGGCCACTGACCAGCCCATCACGTCCGCGATGTCTTCATAGGAAAGCCCGTGATCAAGTCGCAAAAGCAGCGCACTTTTTCGCGGCTCGCCGACGTGGGTGAGCGCTTCGCTGAGCACCCGATCTGCTTCGGCGAGAAGAAGCACTGCATCGGGCGTGGGCGCGTCATCTACCGGCTCGCATTCTTCGTTTGGTTCGTCTAAGCGCCGCGCCGATTGCTTCTGCGTGCGGCAGTGTTCCAAAAAGACATTGCGAGCGATTCCAAACAGCCAAGAAGACAGACGGGCGCTTTCACGAAGCTGGGCAAGCGAGTCGAAGGCGCGCAGAAACGTCTCTTGGGTCGCATCATCAGCGGCTGCATCATCGCGAAGCAGATCACCAAGGTAGCGACGCACGCCTGGACTGTGGTGTTGGAACAGTGCACGGAATGCTGCGCTGTCTCCTTTTTGGGCGCGGACCACAAGCGGATCGAAAATGCTGGTGACTGCGCGTTCTTCTTCCACGGGGCCAGCCAGTGGATGTGAAGTGTGAAGCAGCGTGAGCGCCCGTTTTCCCGTCATCTCATCCGTGAGTGAAGATGCGGGCGCTTTGGTTTCAGCTTTTTTTTTCGATCGTGAAAAAAATCGAAACGGCAAGGCAGCTGGCTTGGTTTTGGGGGCTAGGGCGAAGACAGAAACGGCTCAAGGACGTGAAGCGCCGCGTCGTGGAGCTGACCATTTGAGCCAACCAGTCCGTGGTGATGTCCGAGATCCAGATCGGAATAGCGCAGCGGCTTGCCACGCATGTCGGTCAGCTTACCGCCGGCTTCATGCAGGATGACTTCGGGCGCGGCGGTGTCCCACAGCTTGCAACGTCCGGCGGGGTTCATATACAGGTCGCGGGCGGCGGCGGCGATCAGGCACAGCTTCACACCGACAGATCCGACCTGGACTTCATCGCGAATGCCGGCTCGATCTCGGACGTGGTTCATCAGATCGGGACGCGAGGACGCAGACGACACAAGCCGTGCCTCGGCGATTTCGCTTATGGGCGACACCTGGATTCGTTGCGGCGGCTCGTCTTCGATGATCTCGAAAGCGCCGCGGCCCCGCTCGGCAAGCCACAGCCGCGCGGCTGCCGGTTGGTACACCGCGCCGAGGATGGGAATCCCCGACGCAACCAGGCCAATCATCACGGAATAACCGGCGCGGCCAGCGATGAAGTCTTTGGTGCCATCAATGGGATCGACGAGCCAAAACCGCGGTGCCGATAGACGAGCGCCATCGTCGGGTCGTTCTTCTGAAAGCACGACGTCACTTGGATACGCCGCGGCGATGCGGGCGATGCACAGCTCACTGACGGCGCGATCGGCTTCGGTGACGGGCTCTTCGGCGTCTTTCCATTCGACGGGCAAGCTGCTGGGTGAGCTGCCCGGCAAGTGCCATGCAACAAAGTAACGGTGGGCCAGCGCGCCCGCTTCCAAAATGATGGGGACAATCCGCCGCGTTTCTTCTGAAAAACCGGCGGGGATCATGCTGTCTCGGAAGTTCACGCCCGCAGGGTATCAGGGTTACGGCTTAGCGCGACGGGTCGTCGTCATCCTCTTGCTCGCTGCCGTCGCTGGTTTCACGGTCTAGCTTGCGATAGATGGTGCGGGTGGCGATGCCAAGCAGCTGCGCCGCGAGCTTTTTGTCACCTTTGGTGTAAAGGAGCGTCTCGCGAATGACGGTGTGCTCGATTTCGCCGAGCGGCGTGCCAAGCGGAAAGGTCAGACTCGGCAGCGAGCCGTGGCCCGTGCTTTGGGTGAGCTGAAGCCCGCCGCAGCGAATCTCTTGGGGCAGGTCGTCGACATCAATCACCGGCTGACGTGACAAAACGACCGCACGCTCCAGCGCATTTTCCAGCTCCCGCACGTTGCCGGGGTAGCTGTAGCGGCACAAAAGGTCGAGCGCTGGGCGGCTGATGCCCGTGACGTTCTTGTGGTTTTTGTGACGGAAGCGACCCAGGAAGTGATCGACGAGCAGCGGCACATCTTCCAACCGTTCGCGCAGTGGTGGTACCGTCACTGCGATAACATTGAGTCGATAAAACAGGTCTTCGCGGAAGCGGCCTTCGCTGACCATCTTGCGCAGGTCGCGGTTTGTGGCAACGACCAAGCGGATGTCGACACGGCGCAGCTTGCCGCCGAGCGGCTCGATTTCACCTTCCTGCAGCACGCGCAGCAGCTTGACTTGCAGGTGGAGCGGAATTTCGCCGATCTCATCGAGAAACAGCGTGCCGCCATCGGCTTGCGCAAATCGGCCATCCCGTCTGGCAACCGCGCCGGTGAATGCACCTTTTTCGTAACCAAACAGCTCGGCTTCGAGGATGCTTTCCGGCAGCGCGGCGCAGTTGACCGGCACGAGCGGACGACCGGCGCGCGGCGACAGATCGTGAAGGTGGCGCGCGAGCAGTTCCTTGCCAGTGCCCGATTCACCCAGCAGAAGCACGGTTGCTTGCGATGGGGCGGCCTGGCCGATGATGTCGAGCGTGCGACGCATTGCCATGGCTCCACCAACGATGGTGCGACGCTCGGCTGCCGCCAGTTTCTGTCGCAGCGAGCGATTTTCCAGCACCAGCGTTTGTCGTTCGAGCGCTTTTCCAACGACACGAAGCACATGGGCACGTTTGAGCGGCTTGGTGATGAAGTCGTAGGCACCGTCTTTCATGGCCTCGACCGCCGTTTCGATGGTGCCGTAAGCGGTCATCAAAATGACCTCTGTTTCCGGCGACAGCTTGCGTCCGGCTTTGAGCAGATCGAGCCCCGAGATACCCGGCATCATCAGATCGGTAAGCACCACATCGATGCGCTGCTTGCGCAAGATTTCTAGCGCATCTTTTCCGTCGCTACAGGTGATGACTTGCAGCTCGCTGCCACTCGATTCGGAATCGGTGTGGGGCGGGACAAAGCGCGCAAAGGTGCGCTCGAGGGAGTCGAGGTTGGAAGTCTCATCATCGACGATAAGTAGCGTCTTCATGGGCTAGGCTCGCAGCAGGCGATGGGCATCTTACGCCAAGCCTCGATTCTGCTGCTTTCTTGCTGGTACGGCAAACAGGACGGCTCGGGCGGCGCAAACTCTGCTAGTCTGTGGCCGTGATCCCGCACGAGATTGGCGTCGAGAGAAGCGATGAGCGCTCGGCTCCGCATAGGACCCACGTCCTGACTTGCTCAAGCTGCCGCGCGCCCGTGCCGCTTGGTTTCGCCGATCAGACCGCGTGTCTGCGCTGTCACACGGTGATTCCGCTGCCCGAAGACTTGCGGAGCCGCCGGGACAACTTTCGCAAAGTCGAAGCAGAGCGACGGCACGCTGATCCACTGTGGCAGATGGTGCTTTCGGCGCATTCACATGTCTATCGGCGACCGCTTTTGCTCGCGTCGATGGCGTACATGGCCCCGTTTGTCGGAATCATCGTCGGATACGTGTTTGCGTATCGGCACGGACAGTACGGTCTGGCGGCGCTTTTGTGGCTGTGGGTGATCGGCGCGTTTCATCTTCTGTCATCGCGGCTGCTGCTGCATCGCAAGCCGCTTTACGTGCGCCAGCTGATGACGGCGCAGCTTGGCAGCGAGCCTTCGCAACCGCCGGTCTGTCGGGTCTGTGCATCCCCGCTTTCCGTGCCGCCACGGACCGGGGATTCGCTGCATTCATTTGACTGTAGCTGTGATCACTGCGGAGCCGACAACATCGTCGGTGATGCGCCGCTTGTGACGCCGCGGCCTGATCTTTACAGCATTGTGAGCGCGTACCAGGAAGTCTTTGGCGGGGTGGTGCAGCAGCGAATGGATCGTCTGTATCCGTTCATTCTGCTCGTCGGCTTCCTGATTTTGGGTGGGCTGTCCTATGTGGCGACAAACGCGCCGCATACGCCGATGGCAAACTAGCGTCGATTACAGGTTGAACAGCTCGCCGTCTTTGAAGAAGCGCTTGAGCTCGACGGCGGCGGCTTCGGGTGAGTCCGAAGCGTGAACCATGTTCACCATCTTGTCTTCGCCGAAGTCACCACGGATGGTGCCCTTGGCTGCGGCCTTGCTGTCGGTCGGGCCGAGCAGGTCGCGGACTTTGGCAATCACATCGTCGCCCGCGAGCGCAATCGCAATCACCGGCTGGCTCTTCATGAAGTTTGCCACTTCGGGGAAAAATGGCTTGCTGGCGATGTGCGCGTAGTGCTCTTTGAGCACGTCATCATTGAGCTGGATCATCTTGCAGCCGCGCAGCCGGAAGCCCTGCGCTTGCAGGCGGCGAATCACCTCGCCTGCGAGGTTTTTGCGGATGCAGTCGGGTTTTAAAAGCAGGAGCGTCGTTTCAGAAGCCATGACCATTCCCTTTCGTAAGCCTTGCTGTGTCTTAACGGGCGCGCAGGTTGCCCTAGTTTCGCCCCACACGTCAAGCGCTGGAGATGTCTGTCACCATCGCGGCGGCCTCTGGTTTGACTTTGGTCGGCTGTTTCGGACACGCTGCGCGCGATGAACAGGACTTCCGATTCGCAGCCGCCTGCGCCAAATGGTCCACTTTTGTCGCCGTGGATTTGGCTGATTGGGAATCGTCTGTTTCTTGTGTTGCTCGGCTTTTTGACGCTGACGTTTTTTTCCGCGCAGGTTGTGCCGGGTACGTGGCGAGCGCTGCCGCAGAATCCTTGGCTCGACGGCTGGCTGCGCTGGGACGCGGGTTGGTACTACGAGCTTGCGACCCAAGGGTACGACCGCACGGTGACGGCTGGACAGCAGAGCAACACCGCGTTTTTTCCTCTCTTGCCGCTGGTCACGCGCTTGGTTGCTCTGCTGGTTGGGAATGTTGCGCTGGCTGGTCTTTTTGTTTCGTATGCATCCTGCGGGGTGGCTCTCCTTGTGCTGTTTCGTTTGGTGGCGCGGCGCTTTGGATCGACCGTCGCTCTGCGGACAGTCCTTTTGCTCCTGTTCTTTCCCTACTCGCTTTATCTTTCGTCGTTTCATACCGAGCCGCTGTTTCTGTGCTTGGTCGTCTGTTCGTTTTTCTTTGCCGAGCAGAAGTCGTTTGGGAAAGCGGCGTTTTTTGCGGCCTGCGCAAGTGCCACGCGCAACGTCGGCGTGCTTGTGTCGATTGGGATTGGCGTTGCGTACCTGGACTCGATCCGTTTCAATCTGCGCAGGCTTGGCTTTGACGCGCTGCTGCTTGGGATCTGTCCGCTCGGACTTGTGCTGCACATGCTGTTTCTGTGGAAGCACACGGGGTCGCCGATCCAGTTTGTGTTAAGCCAAGCGGCGCCCGGCTGGGCTGGTGGTGCGCTGCTTGCGGGACAGAAGAATCCGTCGCTGATCGCCGCGCTGTGGCGCTTTGTTGGCCATCCCGAAACGCTGCTATTTGTCGTTCCCTCGGCGTGGCTCCTGTGGCGAGCGCGGCACCAACTGCCGCTTTCCTATCTGGTCTGGACTGCGCTGACACTGCTTGTTTCGATGAGCAGTCCGGGCTCGCTTGGGCGTTTCCTGATTGTGCTGTTTCCGCTGTTCATCGCGGCGGCGCTTTTGCCCTGGTCGCGTCGCAGCTTGGGCGTCTATCTGGCGGCGTCGGGGATTCTTTTGTCGATAAACACAGTGCGTCAGGTGCTCGGCATGTGGGTCGCGGGCTGATCGTCACCGGGCAAAGCCATTGCA
This sequence comes from Pseudomonadota bacterium, assembly GCA_035340095.1. Taxonomy (GTDB): domain Bacteria; phylum Myxococcota_A; class Polyangia; order Palsa-1104; family JAEUJZ01; genus JAEUKA01. The sequence continues at coordinate 12,381 of DAORGN010000097.1, forward strand.
AGCAAGATGCGGATCTGCGTAGTGTCGCTCGGGTACTGATTCATGCAGCGGTTTTCCGTAGAGCGAGTTCTTCCTGCGCCGATCGAAACGGTCTGGGCGCTTTATACCGATCACAAGGGCTGGGCCAAGCTGCTTGGCAACATCCGGGTTGAGCTTTCCCCTGAAGGTTCGCCGGACCCCAACGGCGTAGGCTGCGTCCGTCACATTTTTGCGCTCGGGATGGAAATGGTGGCGGAAGAAGTGACGGTGTTCGAGCCGCCCACGCGGATGAAGTATCGCGTCTTGCGCGGTGGTGGACCGATTCGCAACCACGACGGCGAGGTGCTGTTTGTCGCTGTACCGGGCGGCACTCAGGTGACGTGGCGGGTAGAATTTGAACCAACCATTCCGGGGCTCGGGCCCGCTATCAAAGCAGGCGTTCGGGCCTTTTTCGTGCACTTTTTGACGCGCATGGAAGCGCAACTGCGGACATGAAACTGCTTTTGATTTCGACGCTGGCGCTGTTTGCCGGTCCCATCTTGCAACGCTCCCTTCGCTGGGTCGGACCAGCGCTTGCTGCGCTCGATGGCTTTGTGCTGCTTTTGGTGGTGGGCATCGTGCTTGGCATGCTGCTGCCACAAGCCTATGAAGTGGTCGGCTGGCCGGCGCTGCCGCTGGCTGTCGTGGGCTATCTGGCGGTGCGGCAGATCGAAAAGATGCATCACGTCGGCGGACGGCGGGCGCACAACGTCGCGGTGGTGCTGGGGCTTATCGGCTTCGCCATGCACGAGTTTTTGGACGGAATCGCGCTGGCGCTGGGAAAGGGCGAGCATGGTTCAGAGCCGCTTTTGCCGCTGGCGATTGTGCTGCATCGGATTCCCATCGGGCTGTCTGTGTGGTGGCTTCTGCGACGGGTTGGCACTGTGTGGAGCGTGATAGGGCTTTGCCTGATTGCGATTGCGACGGCAGTAGGGTACGGAGTGTCCGCTCAGGTGTTTGCGCACGCTGGGGGCGCCGGGATGGGCGTGTTCCAAAGTGTCGTGGCGGGCGCGCTGCTGCACGTCGTGGTGCACGAAGAAGAGGGCCGGTCGGACAAGTTTGTTCGCTACGAAGGACTGGGCGGGCTGTTGGGTCTGCTGGTTCTGTGGCTTCAGCACAGTGAGCTTTTGCCGACGGCGCGAGCAGGGGAAGCGAGCATGGCGCGGACGCTGCTTTTGCTTACGCAAGAGAGTGCGCCGGCCCTTCTGGTTGCCTATCTGTCAGCGGGACTTATCGGGGTGTTTTTTCCTTCTGCGGGAGTGGCGTGGCTTGGGCGTGGTTCGGCGCTTGCGCAGTCTGTGCGCGGCGTGCTGTTTGGCTTGCCGCTGCCGATCTGTTCTTGCGGTGTGCTCCCGGTCTATCGCAGCTTGATTGTGCGCGGCGCTCCGGCTGCTGCGGCGCTGTCGTTTTTGGTGGCGGCGCCCGAATTGGGGGTTGATGCAGTGCTGCTTTCGTTTCCGCTTCTGGGTCTGCCGCTGACGGTGGCGCGGATTGTCTGCGCGTTTGTGGTCGCGGTGCTGGCGGGAAGCATTGTCAGCCGCTTTCTTCCTGCACATTCACTTCCGAATGCCATCGCTGCTGAGTCACCTGCAACCACTCCGTCCTTTTGGCAGCGTGCGCGCACCGCGTATCAGATTGGTTATGTCGAAACGGTGGATCACACCGCACCGTGGATTGTGCTCGGGTTGGCGATTGCTGCGGCGCTCGAGCCGCTCTTGCGGATTGAATGGGTGACCGCACTGCCCAAGGGACTTGATGTGCCGCTGCTCGCTCTGCTTGGATTGCCGATGTATGTCTGTGCATCGTCGGCGACACCGCTTGTCGCGGTGCTGATTCACAAAGGCATTTCACCCGGTGCTGCGGTGGCTTTCCTTTTGACTGGGCCGGCGACGAACGCGACCACGTATGGCGTGCTTGCCCAGCTTCATGGGAGACGGGTTGCGGTGCTGTACGGTGTGGTGATTGCTGCGCTGACCATCTCGCTTGGCTTTTTGATAAACCACATTCTGGGAAACAGCACAGGCTATCCGTTCCACGTTGGACATGATCACTCTGGCATCCTGTATCCGGCGTGTCTGCTGCTGCTGTTTCTTTTGTTTGCCACATCGTTTCTGCGACAAGGTCCGCGCGGTTTCATACGCCAGCTCTCTCTGGATTCATCGACGGGCATGTCATCCCATGATGGCCATTCCCATCACGACCATTCCCATCATGATCACTCCCACGCGGGTCATTCCCATCATGACCACTCCCATCACGATCATGGGTCCGGTCACGATCACTCCGATCACGCGCACAAACACTCCGATCACTCGCACAAACACAATCACCGGCACGACCACTAACCACGGTCGCGACGGAACTTTGCCGCACGATTTGCCGTGATTTGTGCGGCGGTTTTTGCTTGGATGGACACATGGCAAGTCATGGGTACGACTTTGATCTGCTGGTGATTGGCGGCGGTTCGGGTGGTGTGCGGGCGGCGCGGATGTCGGCTCGCTATGGCGCAAGGGTTGCCGTCGCCGAGGAGCAGCGTCTGGGCGGAACGTGCGTAAACTTGGGCTGCGTTCCCAAAAAGCTCCTGGTGTATGCGTCACACTTCCACGATGAGTTTGAAGACGCCGCCGGTTTTGGCTTTACGGTGGGAACGCCGCAGTTTGACTGGTCCAAGCTGATTGCAAACAAAGACCGCGAAATTGCGCGGCTGAACAAAATCTATCGCGGTCTTTTGGAAGGCGCGGGCGTCCACATCCTCGACGGGAAAGCCCAGCTTCTGGATTCCCATACCGCGGTGATTGGCTGCCAATCGGTGAGCGCGGACAAGATCCTGATTGCGACCGGAAGTCGTCCACACCTGCCGCCGCTGCCGGGCATCGAGCATGTGATTACGTCGAGCGAAGCGTTTTCCCTGCCCACGCTTCCCAATCGGATTGTGATCGTTGGGGGCGGCTACATTGCCGTCGAGTTTGCCGGAATTTTTGCCGGGCTCGGGGTCTCTGTGACGCAGCTTTATCGCGGCTCGCTGTTTCTGCGCGGATTTGACAAAGACCTGCGGATTGAGCTTGCGGAAGCGATGCGGAATCGCGGCATCGCGCTGCGTTTTGACAGCGATGTGCGCGCGATTGAAAAAACAGACGCGGGATTTTCCGTCGAGCTTTTGTCTGGTGAACGGATCGAGACCGATCTGGTGATGTATGCCGCCGGTCGCACGCCCAACACGTTGGGACTTGGCATCGATCGGGTAGGAATCGATCTGGATGAAAACGGCGCCATCTGTGTGGATTCCTTTTCGCGCACAAACATCAGCAACATCTGGGCGGTCGGTGATGTGACAAATCGCATGAACCTGACTCCGGTGGCGATTGCCGAAGGCCAGGCGTTTGCTGAAACGGTGTTTAACGAAAATCCGCAGCAACCCGATTATGAAAACATCCCGACCGCGGTGTTCAGTCAGCCAAGTCTTGCCACTTGTGGACTGAGCGAAGAAGCGGCCCGCGCGCAGCATGCCCACATCGACGTGTACAAAGCGCACTTCCGACCGATGAAAAACACGCTGTCTGGTCGGAATGAGCGCACGCTGATGAAGCTGGTGGTGGAACGCGCAAGTGGCAAAGTGCTGGGCGCTCATATGCTCGGCCCCGACGCTGCTGAGATCATTCAGGGCATTGCGATTGCGATTCGGGCAGGGGTCCGCAAGGTCGACTTTGATCGCACGATCGGAATCCATCCGAGCGCTGCCGAAGAGTTTGTCACCATGCGGACGCCGACTCCCACGACCGTGTGATGCGCCTTCCGATAGGTGACGCTGGTGGGCCCTTGGGCAACATGTCTTCACAAGAGTGCAGGTCTGTGAACGAAGCGCGATATTCCGTAACGTGGAAAAAAAACGGCAAGCTGCTCGTCGCCAAGCAGCCATCTGACGCGGAGCTAGCGGAGCATGCACCGCGGCTCGCGGATTGGTATGGCGATGAGTACAACCGATACATGATGGCGGGAACAGAGTCGCTGCACGCGCAGGATGTCATCGACTTCTGGGCGGAGCTGCGGGCGCAGGGCGGCCAGGCTTTTTTGCTCTACGTCGATGGTCAGCTCGTCGGCGATGCGGACCTGCGACACATCGAAACGGATCGCGCAGAGTTTGCGATCATGATTGGCGCGCGTGACACCCAAGGCCAAGGACTGGGCACGCTGCTTTCGGTGCTGATTCATGCGTTCGCATTTGAAACGCTGAAGCTGTCTGCGGTGTACTTGACGATTGTTCCGCACAACGAACCGGGGCGGCGCTGTTACGAAAAGGTTGGCTACGTTCGCGACGACGGACCGCTTGCGCGCGGGTACGCCGAAGCGGACGATGACATCGCGATGCGGATCACGAAGGACGCACTTTTTGCACGACATCCGCTTGCGCTGACCGAGATCGTGATATCTCGCAACTGATTCCGCTTCACACTGGGTTTGGCTTTTCCAAAAAGGAGCTTCTGCGATGACGTACCGACTTTTGGGTTCGCTGACTTCCCCGTTTGTCCGTCGGCTGCGACTTTACATGGCCGACATTCCCTATGAATTTGAAATCGTCAACTACTTGGAAAGCGGTCAGGATGCGCGGCTGTCCGCGGCCAATCCGATCAAGCGGATTC
>DAORGN010000098.1:0-16979 GCA_035340095.1 Pseudomonadota bacterium
CCCCCGGTCTACACCGCCGGGACCAGCGCCGACAGCCAGAGCGTGAGGCCCGCTGCCCACAGTCCTGTGTTGCGCTTTTCGACCGTGTGCTTTTGCATAGACCATGGCACCGCCGCTGCGGGATGCGGATAGCGACGAATTTGCGACATGACCAGGGTGATGTCCGCCTCTTGCATGCCACTGCTGCGGAGCGCGTTCGGCAGCAGTTCTTCGTAGCAGCGCTGCGCCGAATCGGTCCGGCCTTCTCGCTGCTGACGCAGGCAGTAGTCATACACCGCGGTGAGGCTTGCTCCCGACGGCGTGGTGGTCATCGACGATGCAAGCCCCGGTGGTACGGCGGGTGGCGGCGGGGCGGGCGGTGAAATCACCGGCTTTGGCGGTGGCGTGGTGGCAAGCAGTGGACGCGGTGCTGGCGTCGGTGGATCGTCTTCTTCGACAATCAGGGGCGGTTTGCGATTGGTGGCGGCGGCAGGCGCGGTGGGGGCGGGCGTCGGGCGGGCACTCGACGAAGCCGGAAAGAGCCCACTTTTGGCATCGGTCACACACTGCTCGGCAAAGCCTCGGTACATCGGTTCTGGACGATCTGCCGTCAGCGACAGGTACGACTGACAGGCATCCATCGCTTCCGCTTTCCGACCGAGCTTTAGCTGCGTCTGGCCTATCCGCACCAGCATTTCGGGCGTGTTTGTCGCGTCGTAGGCTTCCTTGAACAGACGCAGCGCTTCTTCGTAGCGTGCTTCGGTGAACGCGCGGAGCGCATCCTGATGCAGTTCACTCGGATCTTTGGCCCACGCCGTTTCGCTGACACCCAGACCGAAAAACAAGCCCAGCGCGCACATCCATCGTCGATTCCGCATTGCAAAGGCCCTCTCTCGATCCAAGGATTGGCCCGACGCTGCGCAAAACGCAAGTTCCTTGCCGAAACGCCGACGGAAGATTGCAGATCAGAGCCGACGCAGCGAAAGCGTCACTGTGCCTTCGGTGACTCGCTCGCCGTTTGTGTCAGTGACATCGACGAGCACCGCGACATCGACCTTGCCTTCGGCGACGAGCCGCTGTTTCAGCTCGCTCGGGTCGCTTACGCCAAGCTGAGCACTGGCCCACAGGTCGCCGCGGGCCGGCTTGCGAAAGCGCAGCTCGCAGCCCTTGCTGTGGCAGGTCACGTCCATTCCGTTCAGGAACAAAAGCCCAGCCGAAAGCGCTGCGGTTTCGGCGGCAACAAACTGCGCACCGACGTGAACGGTGCCGCCATGGTTGCCAAGCTGGGAATCAAACGGCAGCAAAATCCGCGCTGCGGAGGGGGAAAGATCGACCGCTTGTAGCCCGAGCTTTTGGACCATTGGAATTTTGGCGGTCACAAGCTCGAACACATCCGCAGGATTCATGCAAAAGCCCAGGTCAGCTTGGCGTTGTTTGGTTTGTTGTCGCACAGGACCGTGCGAGCAGAAAGGGGACGCTAGACCCCAGCTACGGGGACGACTGGGGTTTGGTATGGCTAGATGCCACTCGCGAACCGGAGTCGCCAGACCATGCCCATGGCCTCGGCGAAAATTTTGCTCGACATCTTGGACTGACCGGCGCGGCGATCGATGAAAATGATCGGCACTTCAGCGACGGAATAACCTTTGCGCACGGCGCGGTAGGTCATTTCGATTTGGAAGCTATAGCCGTTGGAACGGACCGCATCGAGGTCGATCGCTTCGAGCACTTCGCGACGGAAGCACTTGAATCCCGAGGTCAGATCGCGAACCCCAAGCCCCAAGATCGTCCGCGCGTAGAGGCTGCCACCGGCGGAAATAAGCTGGCGGCTTAGGCCCCAGTTTTCGGTGCCACCGCCGGGAACTCGACGCGATCCGATGACCACGCCGGCACCGTCTTTGGCCGCAGCGAGCAGCGCCGGCAGATACACCGGGTCGTGGCTAAAGTCAGCATCCATCTCGAAGATGTACTGGTAGTGCTTCGACAGCGCGTAACGGAAACCGGCGATGTAGGCGGTGCCGAGTCCGAGCTTGCCGCTGCGGTGGAGCACATGTATCCGCGGATTGGCTTTCGCCATTTCGTCGGCGAGCTGCCCCGTACCGTCGGGAGAATTGTCGTCAACGATCAGAAGATCCGCCGTCGGAAGTGCCGCCAGAACCTGATCGCACAGCGTTGGCAGATTGTCTCGCTCGTTGTAAGTCGGGATAATGATTAAGGCTTCATTCATGCGCGCACTTTACACCACCTGCGGATTCCGGTGCAGGGGATGCGGCGTAGCGAGTGGCCTGTTTTCGTCGTCGATGCGGGGCGGACGCGAAAAATGCGTTGACAGAACGGGGCAAAATCCTATTCAATCCGACCTGTTCAGCGCTTTTCCCGTGTAGCTCAGCCGGTAGAGCAGGTGGCTGTTAACCACCGGGTCGGGGGTTCGAGTCCCTCCGCGGGAGCAAGTGACACAGGGCTATCAGGAAACTGGTAGCCCTTTTTTGTTTTGCGCGTCGCTCACAACCTGCTGCGTGGCGTCAAAGAACGCGCGACAAAACGCACGATCGTGGGCGACGGGATTCATCGCCGCAGGTCGTCGGGCGGCGAAATACTGGCCGCTGATGTGCTCGTAGGCGGGATCGAGCGCCAGCATCACTGACGTCGCTGCTCCGTCGGAAACTGAGTCGGGCCCGTCCATGCCGAATCCTGCCTGGAGAAGCTTCGTCGAGACCACGCCCGGATGGAGTGCATTGACGGCCACTTTGCCGCGCAGACGCTCGGCCAGTTCGACGGCAAACAGCACATTCGCGAGCTTTGACGCCGCGTACATCTCATAACCGTCGAAGCGGCGCTTGCGCAGCGTGATGTCGTCGAGTCTGATGTGGCCTCGGTTGTGGGCGATCGAGCTGACGCTGATGATTCGCCGAAGCTGGCAGCGTGGATCGGCCAGCAGCGCCATCGTCAGCGCGAAGTGACCGAAGTGATTGACCGCCATGGTCAGCTCGATGCCGTCTTCGGAAACCGCTGGTGTTTTGCAAAATACCCCGGCGTTGTTGACAAGGACGCGCGGAAAAGTCGCCGCGGTAGCAAGCTCGGCGGCCAGCTTGGTGGCTCCAGCCAGCGACGATAAATCACCGATGACAGGTGCGGGCTGGGGGCGGCCCGAGGCGGCTTCGACGGCTTTTTGAGCGGCGCGGACGCGATCGGCACTGCGTCCGTGAACGATGACATCGGCGCCGTGACGGGCGAGCTGTTTGGCGGTTTCCAGGCCGATGCCGTCGGAACTGCCAGTGACCAAAATCGAAGGACGCACGCTGATCATGGCTTTTTCCAAAACTCCTTGCAGACCCAATGGTAACCAGATGCCGTCGCAAAAGAAGTGTCAGCAGGTTGTTTGACTTCTGTTCCTGTCCACGTCTTAGCCATCGGTTTTTTTCGATTGGTTTCGGCGAAAAATGGCCGATGCTCAAAATGGATGACCGGGCGCAAACTGGGCGCAGGACGCAAGGAGCAGACCGCATGATCACGATCCGTCGCGGTGTCGAGCGCGGCCATAAAAACCACGGCTGGCTCGACACATTCCATACGTTTTCGTTTTCCAGCTACTACGACCCGGCGCACATGGGCTTTCGCAACCTGCGCGTCATCAACGAAGATCGCGTCGCTCCGGGGCAGGGCTTTGGCACGCATCCGCATAACGACATGGAAATCATTTCGTATGTGGTCGAGGGGACGCTCCAGCATCGGGACTCGATGGGCAACGGATCGCTGATTCGACCGCACGATGTGCAGAGGATGAGCGCTGGCACCGGCGTGACGCACAGCGAGTTCAATGGCTCGCAGACGGAGCCGGTTCACTTTCTGCAAATCTGGCTTCTGCCGTCGCAGCGCGGAATCAAGCCGGGTTACGAGCAAAAGACGTTTTCTCGGCAAGAAAAGCAGGGACGGCTGCGGCTGGTCGCGTCAACCGATGGCAGAGACGGCAGTGTCCAGATTCACACCGACGCTGCGCTGTACGCGACGGTGCTTTCGGCGGGACAAACGGTCGAACATGCTTTTTCATCGGGACGCCATGGCTACATGCAGATCGTGCGTGGTGCGGTGCTCGCAAACGGCCAGATGCTCGGCGCGGGCGACGGTGCGGCCCTTTCTGGCGAGCAGTCCGTGGTCATCGAAGGCAAAGATGACAGCGAAGTGCTGCTGTTTGATCTGCCGTAGCGGGCGTCTCGTCGCGAAGATTAGGCGGATTCAATGTCGCCCATCACCGCGACCACACCGCAGACTCCGACGACGGCACCATCTCGACGATACGGGGCGAGCGTAAGCCACCCACCGCGCGCTTCCCCGACGCGATTTTCAATCAGCAGCGCGTGTCGACTCGGCCTTTGTTTGGTCAGGACGTGCCGGACCTCGCGTTCGATGCGTGGACACCACTGGCCGATTTTCGTCGTCGACAGCTTGCCGCGCAGCTCCTCGGGCGGGACCCCGAGCAAAAGCCCCAGCGCGAAGTTGCCAAACAGAAGTTCACACGTCGGCGACGCGACAAAAAGCGGCAGCGGACAAGCATCGACCAGCGCTTCGCACAGATCGGCGCGCGGTGACACCGGCTTGGCCGTATCGTCCATTCGGCGGCGCATCCCGAGGCTGTTCATGATTTGCCGCAGCTCAAAGGCAAAGTCGGCGGCCTGCTGGTAGCGCTGACCTGGGTCTTTGGCGAGTGCGCGCATCACCAGGTCTTCGAGCGACTTGCTCAGCGGTGGCTGCGTCTCTACCAGCCGGCCCGGCGGAATCGGCGTTTCGCGCAGGTGTCCATACAAAATGTCCTGAAGTCGACCGCCAAACGGGGGTCGTCCCGTCAGACATTCGTAAAAAAGCACCCCGAGCGCATACACATCCGAGGCTGGCGTCGGCGTCTGCACGCGAATTCGTTCCGGTGCCATGTAGGTCGGCGTTCCGGCCACTGTCGTCGCTGCGACCAGTTCTCGCGGATCGACATCGGGACGGCTGGCCAGCCCAAAATCGAGCAGCCGCACATCATTGCGCCGATGGTCATCCCCCGTCGCTGAAGCACACAAAAATATGTTTTCCGGCTTGATGTCACAGTGGATCACGCCGCGACCGTGCATGTAGTTGAGTCCCTCGGCGCACTGGAGCATGATGTCGCAGGCTGCTTTCGTCGAGAGAACTCGCTCGCGATTGAGTCGTTCGGCCAGCGTTTCGCCGTACAGGTAGTCCATGACGATGAACGCGCCATGGTGGGCGTCGACGCCAAAGTCGAACACGCCGATGATGTTGGGGTGGCTCATCGCCGCGGCCATCCGGGCTTCGCGATAAAAAGCGTCGCGGATGTGGGGCTGTTTGGCCAGGTCATCGTGGATGATCTTCAGCGCGAACAGCTTGTCGAGGTCGCGGTGACGGACCTTGAAAATTCGGCCCATCCCGCCTTCGCCGAGAGAGCCTTCGATCAGGTAGCGCCCGGCGATGAGCTGCTCGGGGGAGATGTGGTTGGGGACGCTGCTTGGCTCGGCCCCGTAGATTTCAAACGGGACATTGCGCTCGTCGGTGTCCGCCGGCAGTTGCAGCGTTTCCTGACTGGCTTTGGGTCCACCAAAAGCCCCCCCCGGCTTGTCTTGGCTCACGGGCGCATTATATCGCGGCCTTGGCCCATTGCTCGTGCCTTCGACGCTGTTTGTCTCTGCGCCGACCACATGGGGGCTGGGGCTTTGAATGTGCGATTTCGCACGAATTTGCGAGAACGCACGATGCTTGCTCGGCAGCAGACAAGTTATGTACGTTCCGCCACTATCGTGTCCGACGAAACTCCGTCTGAGAAAAACCCACCGCGGGGAATGCTAACCAAGCTGCTCGGCGCGCCGTGGCTGCTGCTGTTCTTGACGTTGGCCGTCGGTGCGGTCGGTTTGTTTGGCGTAAGCAAGCTCAAGAGCGAAGAAGACTTGTTGGTCTTTCTTCCCGAGGGAGACGCCGATGTCACCGTGTTTCGCGATGTCGCATCACGCTTTGGCGCGCTGCGGGTGGCGCTGATTGGCGTCGAGCCAAAGCCGGGGCAGAAGCTGTTTTCCCCCGATATGCTATCGCGCATTGATCGCTTGTCGACGCAGCTAAAGAACACCACCGGCGTGGATCGTGTGGTGTCTCCGACGACGATAAATGATCTGGTCCCGATAGAAGGCGGCGTCGATTTGACGCTGCTTGTGCCACAGCCGATACCGACGGACCAAGCGACGCTCGACAAGGTAAAAGCGCGTGCGCTCAGCCAGCCGACAATTCGTGGCAATGTGGTGTCGGCAGACGGTGAAGCCGGGCTCATCATGGTGTTTGTCGGCGATGGCGTACCGACCCGTCAGCTTGCCGAAAAAGCCCAAGCCCTGGCCCGCAGCGAGCTTTCGCCCGTCGCAAGCTTGTATTTTGGCGGCGCACCGTTTGCCGGGCAGGCGATCTACGACGACACCCAGCGCGACGTGCAACGACTGGTTCCGATCGCGCTTCTGCTGTTTCTGTTTGTTGTTTTGTCGGCGTTTCGGGACTTTTTGTCGGTGCTGCTCACCGTCGGAACGGTCGGGCTGTCGGTGCTGCTTGCGCTAGGGCTTTTGGGCTTGCACGGCGACAAGTTCACGGTGGTGATGGGGACGCTGCCGCTCGTGCTGTTTGCGTCGGGGAGCCAGTACGCGATCCACATCCTTGGGCGCTACTACTTGATTCGATCGGCGGAGCCGTCGCGAAATGCGCTGTCCGCTGCTCGTGAAGCGCTCACCGTCGCGGGCCCGCCGGTTGTTGTCGCGGCGCTCAACTGCTGCGTCGGTTTTCTGTCGTTTTTGGTGATGAACATCTCGGCGATGCGCGCGTTTGGCGTCGCTTGCTGTGTCGGGATCATCGCCTGTTGTGCGTTTTCGCTGACGGTGGCGCCGTCGATGGTGGCGCATTTTCAGGCCGATCGGCCAGCCACCGAGGCTAGCTTTGCCCGTCTTGGATCTTTTCTGTCCGGGCTGTTTTCATGGGTCCGCCGTCGACGGGCTGCGATTGCGATTGGGGTCGTGGCACTCTCGTGTGTGTGTGGCTATTTCATGACGCGCGTGACGGTTCGGATGGAACCCAAAGCGTTTTTCCGTCCTGGTTCGGAACCGGCGCTGGCGCAGAAGTTTCTCGACGACAAGTTTGGCGGTGCAGCGTTTGTGCAAGTGCTGCTCGACGGTGATATGACCGATCCGCGCAGTCTGCACGAAGTCCGGCGGCTGTCGGCGTTTGCGCGGTCGCTGCCGGGCGTGACGCAGGTGCAGCACATTGTCCAGCCGCTCGCGATGGTGGGTGATTCGATGGCGGGCCTGCGCGGGCTGCCACAAAATTCGCAGCAAGTCGTCGCGCTGCTGTTTTTCCTGGAAGGCGAACCGTCGCTGCGCACCATGCTTTCGCCCGATCGCAAGTCGGTGCTGGTGCATGTCCGGGTGCTCGGTGATGCGGCGCAGGTGGTGAGCGAGCTTCGTCGCTATGTCTCAAGCCGTCTGCCGCGCTCGCCCCAGCGTCAAAGCCTGGCCGAGCTGTCCGAAGAGCTGTCGTGGCTGTTGCCCCCCGCGGTGCGAAACGAGCGCACCCTAGCGATTTCACAGACGGTGGCGGAGCTGGAAAAAAACGGGCTTGCACTTGCGGGCCCAGCGAAGACGGACAAGCCAGAAAGTCCGCCAGCCGGCGACGTGAATGCCGATGGTGAAGAACAGGCGCGGATGTCGCGGGCCCAGGCGGAAGCAAAGCGGCGACTGCTGGCGGTTCTGGGGGCCGAAAAACCCGACGCGCAGGGTCAGCGACTGGGACGGCCTGCCGACGATGTCGAAGCGTGGGTCGAGTGGGTGGCCGCGGCGATCTTGCAGCCGCCCGTCGATGCGCCGAGCACAACACTCCAGGCTCGTTTGACCGGTGAGCCGATGCTCGACCAAGCATTTTCGCGTGCCGTGGATCGCAACCAGTGGGCCAGCTTGGCGATCGCGCTCGGCGGTGTGCTGATTGTGCTGCTGTTTGCGCAGCGGTCGCTCGTTGGCGCGATTTTGTCGACGCTGCCTGCGGTGATGGCGCTCGGCGTGGTGTTTGGAATCCTTGGGCTTCTGGGCAAGCCGATCGACTTGGGCACGTCGCTGGTCGGTTCCATGGTGACAAGCTCTGGCGCGGATTTTGCGATGCACTACATCTGGTATCTGCGCCGGCAGCCTGCGAGTCAGGTGGTCCCGCGGGTTGGGCCCGTGATTTTGACGACAGCGATCGTGCTTGGCTTGGCGATGGGGGTCATGATGCTGGGGGCGTCACCGCCGCTTCGTCTGTTTGGCGCGCTCGCTGCGGCGGGAATGCTGCTGTCGGCGACGTTTACGTTCCTGCTCGTACCGGCGCTCATCGGGAAGCTTCCCGAAGAACCAACGTCTTAACAGTTCGCACGCGATGTTTCGCAAGGAGAACCGATGAAGTCCACATTCACCAAACTGCTCGCCTTGGGAACGCTCAGTCTGGGCCTTTTCGCGGCGCCGACGACTTTCGCGCAAACGCCCGCGGCACCGTCCGGATCGGCGCCGGTGGTGCAGGAAGAAACCGCGGAATCACTGCTGTCGCGGATCGACAAGCAGAACGCCGCGTTTTCCGACGCATTTTTCCATTTCAAGATGGTGGTCAAAGCCGCAAACGGCAGCGTCGAGCGCGAGGTCGAATTTACGACCAAGCAAAAAGGCAACCAGAAGCGACTGGTGCGTTTTTTGTCGCCGGGCGACATCAAGGGAATGGGCTTTCTCCTCGAAAAACCGGGTGAGATGTACGCCAAGCTTCCGGCCTTCGGCAATCGCATCCGACGGCTCGGAACCAGCCAGATGAACCAGAGCTTCATGGGATCGGATCTGACGTCGGAAGACATGAGCGCGATCGACTACGCGCCGTCGTATGCGCCGACCAACAAATCCGCTGACGGGGCACTGACGGTGCTGGATTTGCAGCTTCGCGCCGGCAAGTCGTCGGAATTTCCTCGTCTGAAAATGTGGGTCGATTCGGCCAAGGCCACGATCACCAAGATCGAGTACTACGACAACGCTGGCAAGAAGCTGCGCACCTGTGAGCGCTCAGACTTCAAGCAGGACGGCGAAGCGCACTACTCGCCGGGCAAGATGACGTACATCGACCATCGGCGCGGCGACCACAAGACCGACATGATCCTCGTCAAGAGCACGCTCAACAACGGCTACAAGGACGACGAGTTTACCCAACGCGCACTTCAGCAGGACTAAATGCGATCCGGCCTTCTTTCCCTCGTTCGCGGGCTGCCGCTAGTTTTGGCACTGCCTCTGTCCGTGCAGCCGGCGCGGGCTGATGTGGATCTCAAGTTTTCCGGCTCGATCTCGTCGGACATGCGCTTTCGTATCCAAGGCCAGGATCGAGCGCTGCCAACCCCGACACCGTCGCAGTGGACGCTTTTGAAGAATGGTTTTTCGCGCAACGAAAACCGCATCCGGGCCCAGCTTGGGGTAAAGCTGGGACAGAAAGTTCGCGGAGTTGCCGACGCTGAGCTGATGCTGTACGGGTTTTCCGACCTGCGCGACATTGACTCTGCGACGCTGCGCGATCGGGTCGATCCCTACTATCTGGAAGTCCACGCGGCGTACATCGACGTCTACAACCTGTTTGGCGACGTGATACCGCGCTTCGATCTGCGGCTTGGCCGTCAGACGGTGCCGTGGGGAGCCGCCGACAAGTTCAACCCGATCTCGAACCTCAACACGCTTGATTTGTCGGACCCGCTTTTGTTTGGTCGCGCGCTTGGCAACAACATGGTCCGCGCCGACTGGAATCCCGTCGGGGATCTGCAATTTACTGCGGTGCTGGTGCCGATTTTCCGCCCGGCGCAGCTGCCGCGCACGGCGCCGTTTGCGCTGCTGGATCCGCTGCGACCAGCGCCGGTGCTGGACCAAGGCGTGCGAACCGCGCTCGACAACGAACGGGCTGTCTATGTGCCGGTGCGCGATCCGGTCACGGGCGTGCTTCTGCCGGCGGGGCGAACGCTGACCGTCCAGGCCGACGTGTTGGCGCCGGAAGTGTCGGCGGCGAACATGCAGTTTGGTGGGCGCATGGCCTGGAAACTGCTCGGTCAAGACATGGGGCTGTCGTACTACCACGGGCGCTTCGGAATTCCGGTGCCGGCGTGGTCGGTGTCGACGGGAACGCTTGATAACAACGTGACGCTCACGCAGCTTGTCTATCCGCGTGTCGACGTCGCAGGGCTTGAAATGGCGGGCTCGATCGAGCGGCTCGGCGGCATGGGCTACTGGATCGAAGCGGCGGTGAACTTCCCCGGCGAAGTCGAAATGGGCCTTTACGACGCGATCACCAGTCCGAATGCGCCGCGGGCGATGGAATATCTGCCTGGTCCAGACGGACGTTACTACCGCAACACGCTTCCCGTCGGGGCTCGCGGGGCGCGTCCACTGGTGATTGATAAGACGCCGTTTCCCAAAGCGACCGTCGGTGCCGACTATGCGTTTGGTGGGCACGTCTACGTGAACATCCAGTATGTCCACGGCTTCATCGACGAGTTTGGAGCCGGTCGCGTCGCCAGGCCACGCAAAGACGCGATCGATGTCAGTGCCCAGCCGCGGGTCGAATCGCGAATCGGTGACTATGTGGTCGCTGGTCTCGACGTGAAGCTTCTCAACGAACGGTTGCTGATGCGGCTGTTTGGTGTGCTCAAGCTGCCGTCGATTGATCTGCAAAGCAAGCTGTGGGACGACTGGGCCCCGACGGGCGTGCTGTTTCCGCAGATCATCTGGAACGTCTTTGACGGCACCGAGCTGATGGTGGGTTCGTTTGTGATGCTCGGCGATCGCTCGACCAAGTTTGGCGATCCGGCTGCCGGTGCCACCGAAGTCTTTGTGCGCGGCAAAGTCAGCTTCTAACCGCCGCTGCTCTCGTCTCTCATCTTTTCGTCGCCCTCGTCCGGCGCTGCGCAGCGATATACTGTCCGCGGAGGTTTGTGCCATGGCAAAGATGAGCGTGAGGCGGAAGCTTGCGATCGCCTCTTACTCGCCGCCGCGCGAGGGCAACATTTACGGCAAGCTGGTCGTCGACGCCACACCCGGCTTGGGCTACCTCGAAGACGTTCGCAAACGGACGGGCGAAAAGGTGTCCTTCACCCATTTGGTCGGGCGAGCGGTCGCCGAAGCGCTGCGGCAAGCCCCGACGCTCAATGGCCGCATCGTGTTTGGCGAGTTCGAGCCGTTTCCCACCGTCGACATTGCTTTTCTCGTGGCGCTTGAAGACGGCCAAGACCTGGCCCGCGCCAAGGTCTGTGACGTCGACAAAAAATCCATCGCCGAGATTGCGCAAGAGCTCAGCCGCAAATCCGGCAAGCTGCGCGCGTCTGCCGATCCGGCCTACGAAAAATCCAAGCAAGCGATCAAGATGATGCCGACGTGGTTGCTTCGGCCCATGCTCGACGTGACCGGCTATCTGGCGAGCAGCTTGGGCCTGAGCATTCCGGCGCTCGGCGTCGAGCCGTTTCCCTTCGGATCGTGCATCGTCACCAGCGTCGGCATGTTCGGTTTGGAAGAAGGCTTTGTGCCGCCGACGCCGTTTACGCGCGTGCCGGTTTACATTCTCGTCGGTGCAGTGAAAGAGCGTCCCGCGGTGGTCGACGGAAAAGTCACAATCCAGCCGCAGCTTACCCTGACCGCGACCATTGATCATCGCTTCATCGACGGAGCGCAGCTCGCGGTGCTGGCCAAAGTGGTGCGCAGCATCCTCGAAAATCCCTGGCAGCTCGATCGCAAAGACAAAAGCTGACGTCCGGCGCGGGCTTCCGGGCTACACGTCGACCGGCTGCCCGTTTTTTCGCCGCTCGCGCTGGGCCAAAAGCCAGCTGCGTGCTTCGGCTTCCCCGTCGAACATGCGGAGCTGGAGCCGTCGGCCCGATACGAGTCGAATCGCATTGAGCAAGAGCATCGCCACCGCCGATGCTGTTCGACTCGCACCAAACACCGCAAAAATCGTCTTTCCCGGATGAGCGCGCACCCAGTCTGAAATGATCCGCCGGCTTTCGGCATCGGCTGGGGTTCCGTCGCGGGCATCAAGCAGGACATACGCCAGACCGTGGGCTGCGATGACGCGCGCAAGGATTTCGTTTAGCAGCTTGCTGATGTGGGGCGGACTCATATGGCCGTGTGGTTCGACCACAACCAGGTCGTCGGTCACGAGCGTGCGGTGTCCAGCGTAGGTCAACCAATCGCCCATCATGACAAAGATATCACGCAGCGGCCCAAGCTCACTCGTCGGCAGTGACTGCGATTTTGGCCGCGCCGCGGGCGTGTGATACTCAGCATAGGGATGAACCGACGACGGTTTTTTCAGCTTTCGGCGCTCGGGACGATAGGTCTTGGGGCGGCGCTTTGGGTCGGCGAGCACACGCTGGGTCGTGGCGTACCTGCGAAGCTCGACCAGCACATGGAAGGAACCGTGTTGTCATCGTCAGAATCGCAGACACTTCGAGCGGTTTCGCTGCGAATTCTCGATGGCGCAGTTCCTGACCCAGCGGGCGATGGCGGCGCTGCGATCTGTCGTTTTGTCGATCGCTACCTGCTGGAATTGCCGCGTCCGCTTCAGCGCGATGTCCGTGCGCTGCTCCACCTGGTCGAGCTGTTTCCGCTGCTGTCGCTTCGCATGGCGCGTTTTTCCCATCTCCGCGGCGATGAGCAAGACGCGATGCTGGCGGACTGGCAGGACAGCCGCATTGGACTTTTCCGCCAAGGTTTCCAAGCGCTCAAGTCGCTGTGCTGCCTGGCCCATTATCAGGACGCGCGGAGCTTTGCCGCGATTGGCTATTCCGGTCCGCTTGTGTGATGGCGATGCTGGCACGCGGTCTGCTTTGCGCCTGTTTCGATGCGCGCAAAACTGCTCCCGAGCTACTGGCTGCTCCTATCGGTGTTTGTTTGCTTTGCTGGATTTGTCGGTTTTCGCCGACCCAAGTCGCTGTCGCTGCGTCCGCTGCCGCTCTGTCCATGTGACATTCCCGTGGCACTTCCAGCCGGGATGATTCGCTGTTTGTCGACCCAAGAGGCGCTGGACTGGAATGTCCAGGCGGGCGATGTGCCGCCACTGTCCGCTTCGGGAACACGGCTGTTTGGACCGCCGAATCGAATGTCGGGCGAACGGCAGCTCGCGCTCGGTCTTCCGATCGACCCAAATGAGGCGAGCCAAGCCGACTTGGAGGCGCTTCCGGATGTCGGTCCGGCACTCGCGCAGGCGATCGTTACCGCGCGGCGACAGCGTCGTTTCCTGACCGAAGTCGACCTTCTGGCCGTGCGTGGACTTGGACCGAAGCGACTGGCCAAGCTGCGTCCTTATCTACAGCTTCGCAAAACGCGGTAGGCTGACGCGGCCCGGCATCTAATCCGGCAAACAGCAGCAAGGAGCAGCGATGAAGATACTGGTGACCGGCGCGACGGGATTTGTCGGCAAGCGGCTGCTTCGGAGGCTGCTTTTGCGCGGTGACAAAGTGGTCGCGCTGACCCGCAGTCGGCGCAATTTGTCGACGCAAGACGCATCCGATCGCATCGTGGTGGTCGAAGGCGATCCGGCAAAGCCTGGCGACTGGCAGCAGCAGCTCGCAGGCTGCGACGCGATCGTGACCCTCGCAGGGGAGCCGCTTTTTGGCGAGCGCTGGGGCACTTCGTTCAAAGACCGTCTCATCGACAGCCGAGTGGAGAGTGCCCGGCAAATCTGCGCCTCGCTTGCACAACTGGGCCCCGAGTCCAGGCCGCGCGTTTGGGTCGCCGCTTCCGCGATTGGCTACTACGGTGCGCGTGGCGACGAGGGGCTGACCGAACAGTCCAGTCCCGGCGATGATTTTTTGGCGCGGCTCTGTATGCGCTGGGAAGAAGAAACCCGCGTCGCCGAGTCGCTGGGCGTGCGGGTTGTGCTGCTTCGCATTGGCATCGTGCTTGGCGACGGTGGCGGCATGATGTCCAAGCTGGTTCCGGCGTTCCGAATGTTCGCGGGGGGGCCGCTTGGCAGTGGTCGGCAGTTTGTCTCGTGGATCCACCTGGACGATGTGATCGGACTTTTGGAATTGGCGCTTGAGCGATCGTCGCTGAGTGGCCCGCTCAACGTGACCGCACCGACCCCCGTTCGCATGAGCGAACTGGCCAGAACACTCGGGGAAGTGATGCATCGTCCGTCGAAAATGGCCGTACCGGAACTGGCGCTGCGAATCGCCGTCGGGGAAGCTGCGGATGTCATCTTGGCCAGTCAGCGCGTGCTGCCCGATCGCGCACTTTCCGTCGGATACAACTACAAATATCCTGAGCTTCGCGCTGCCCTGCAATCCATCGTTTCCTCATAAGCGCAAACGGCCCCAAAATCGGACAACGTCCGGTATACCGGACACGGGCGGCTTCGCGTTTCTCTGCTCTCGACGGGAAAAATGCCAGCGCGCTTGGCATGATGGCTGCTTTGGCTCCGTGCTGTGCTTGCCAAAACGCTGTCCGCTGGGGTTCTCGGTATCGAGGCCTATCCCGTCCACATCGAAGTCGACACAAGTCTTGGGCTGCCCCAATACAACTTGGTCGGGCTCGCCGATAGTGCCGTCAAAGAGGGGGCTGTCCGGGTTCGCGCCGCGCTGGAAAACTCGGGTTTTGCGCTGCCGCCGCGTCGGGTGACGATAAATCTTGCGCCGGCAGATGTTCGCAAAGACGGTGCGGCGTTCGATCTGCCGATTGCGCTGGCGCTGCTCGTCGCGCTCGAACTTTTGCCTGAAAAGTCGCTGGACGGAAAACTGTGGCTTGGTGAGCTTGGTCTCGACGGGAGCATTCGGCGGATCAGCGGGTGTCTGCCGGTCGCTCTGCGCGCCCAGAAAGAGGGCATTTCCGAGCTGGTGTTACCGGCGGACTGTGCAACCGAGGCCGCAGCCATTCGCGATCTGACCGTGTATGCGGCGAGCAGTCTTCGTCAGGTCGTCGAGATGCTCCAAGGCGGGGCACCACTGCCACGAGCTGCCGAAAGACCCCTGGCATCGTCCGTCGGTGAGCCAAGCTGCGACCTCAGCGATGTCCGCGGCAATGAGCAACCCAAGCGGGCACTGATGATCGCTGCGGCGGGCGGTCACAACCTGCTGATGCTAGGTCCGCCGGGGACGGGCAAGAGCATGCTGGCGCGACGGCTGGTCAGCATTTTGCCGCCGATGTCCGAGAGCGAAGCGCTGACGACCACTGCGATCTATTCCGCCGCTGGGCTTCTCTCTGGCCAGTCGCTGCTCCAGCAGCGTCCATTTCGCGCCCCGCATCATGAAGTGTCGGTTGTCGGTCTCGTCGGTGGGGGCAGCAATCCACGGCCTGGAGAGATAAGCCTTGCGCATCACGGAGTGCTGTTTCTCGACGAACTTCCCGAGTTCCCGCGGGCCGCGCTCGAGTCTCTGCGTCAGCCTCTAGAGGAACGTCAGATCACCATCGTGCGGGCGCGCTGCTCGGTGACATATCCAGCGTCGTTTTCGCTGATTGCGGCGATGAATCCATGTCCGTGTGGTTTCCGTGGCTCGTCGCTGCGAACCTGTCGCTGCGATCTAGGTGTGGTGAGCCGATATCTTTCGCGGCTGTCGGGCCCACTGCTGGATCGCTTCGATCTTCACATCGAAGTTCCTCACGTCGAGTATCAGACGCTGCTTGATGCGCGGCGTAGCGGTGTGTCGTCTGCATCGGTGCGCGATCAAGTGATGGCGGCGCGGGCGATGCAGCATGAGCGCGTCGAGACGTTTGGTCCTTTTGCCCATAGCAATGCGACGCTCAGTCCCGACGCCGTCGTCGATGTCGGAAAGCCCGACGCTGCGGGTGAAAAGCTGCTGCTCGCGTATGCCAAAAAACATGTGCTGTCGAACCGAGCCGTGCATCGGGTGCTGCGCGTCGCGCGGACGGTGGCAGATCTGTCGCAAGAGCGCTCCGTCGGTGCCGCTCACATTGCCGAGGCTCTTTCGCTGCGCATCCTCGACCGGCCAGGCAGCGGCATTGGCTCGGCCTAGGTGTTTCTTTCGTCCAGGCTCGCTGTGCGCCTGGCTGACACAACCGCAATCCCCACCCCCACAAGGAGAGAATATGTCTGTCTCGAAAGCCGTGAAGGAAAAGCTCAAAGCCATCGCAACCGCCGTCGCCTCGATCGAAAAACAGTTTGGCAAAGGTGCGATCATGGCGCTCGACAGTCGAGAAGTCGCCGACGTCCAGACCGTTCCATCGGGCTCGATCGGGCTCGATGCTGCGCTCGGTGTGATGGGCTACCCGCGTGGCCGCGTCATCGAAATTTATGGGCCCGAGTCGTCTGGCAAGACCACGCTGACGCTCCACGCCATCGTCGAGGTACAAAAACAAGGCGGTGTCTGTGCATTCATCGACGCCGAACATGCGCTCGATCGCAGCTACGCCGCCAAGCTCGGAATCAAACTCGACGAGCTTCTGATTGCGCAGCCCGACTGCGGAGAACAAGGCCTGGAGATTGCCGACTCGCTGGTTCGCTCCGGTGGCGTCGATCTCATTGTCATTGACTCGGTCGCAGCGCTGGTTCCCAAGGCGGAAATCGACGGAGAAATGGGCGATGCGCACCTTGGCCTTCAGGCGCGACTCATGTCGCAAGCGCTGCGGAAATTGACGGCGGCTTCGGCCAAGGCCAACTGCACCGTGATTTTCATCAACCAGTTGCGACAGAAGATCGGCGTCGCGTTCGGAAACCCCGAAACGACGACGGGAGGAAACGCGCTGAAGTTTTATGCCTCGGTGCGTCTCGACATCCGTCGGATCGGTCAGATCAAGCAAGGTGAGTCGGTGGTCGGCTCGCGGGTGCGCGTCAAGGTCGTCAAAAACAAGCTGGCGCCGCCGTTCCGCGATGCGGAATTTGAGCTGCTCTATGGCGTGGGCGTGAATCGCGCGGGGGAGCTGCTCGACCTGGCGGCGTCGCACGGACTTATCGAAAAGAGCGGAGCGTGGTATTCGCTCGAAGGGGAGCGA
>DAORGN010000099.1:0-8704 GCA_035340095.1 Pseudomonadota bacterium
CACTCGCGACGCTGTACGCCAAGGGCTAACCAACATCACGATCTCCCAAACCTTGAGCCAAAAGAAAACGATCGCCCACGCCCACTAAGGAACAGTCCGCGGCTTGAGCATTGGCATCATGGGCCGACCGGCACAGGCCGCCGGCGGGGTCAGCTTCAGCGAGTGGGCCAGCGTCGCCGCAAAGTCCACCTGATCGATGACACCGTACTCGCCGGGATTAAACTGCGGACCATAGAAGACCACCGGCACTTCGGTGTCATAGCGATAGAACGAGCCGTGCGACGTGCCCTGCTCTTTTTCGCCGTACTTGCCCCAAAAATAAAACGGCGCCATCACCAGCACCAGCTCGCCGCCGCGCGACGGGAAGTAGCTGCGAACCACCGCTGTCGAGACATCCGTCGGTGGCATCCAACCGCGCATCAGCTGCGTGCGGGTGAAGTAGCCGATGACCCCCGGAATTTCCAGCACGGCACGCCCGGCCACTTCTTCGACTTGCGCCGGATCGGCCTTCGCCTGCGCGATCATTTTGGGCGAAATGTAGACGCTGGGATCTTCCAGCGCCGCGACCCACTCGCCTTGAATCGAGTAAAACTGCGACAGTGCCTTTTGGACTGTGTCCTTCACGATGCCTTTGCGAACCCGACCCGCGAGCAGGCTTTTTTGCATCGCTTCTTCGGGAATCGGCGCCGCACCGTGGTCGGCAGTGAAGGCGACGACAAACTCACCGGGCTTGAACTTCTTTTCCAGGTCTTGCAGAAGCTTTTCGACCGCGCGATCAAAGCGCAGGACCATGTCCTGGTATTCGTGGCTGTACGGGCCAAACAGGTGGCCGGCCAGATCCGTACCGCTCACCGAAATCGCGATCGCATCGGTAACGCCACGCTGGCCGAGCTGTTCCCCGTCGATCGCCGCCCGAGCAAAGTCCATTTGGATCTCAAGACCCGTCGGCGTGTAGTTGATCGATTCGTAGTAGCCCGGTCCCGGCGCTTGCTGCTTGGCGTTCGTCGGATGCGGAAACACACGGCCCAGACCCTTCAGATCCGCTTCGTGCGGCGACGCATCAATGTTGGTGTACGCCGACTCGGGAAGCAGACGGTCCCAGACTTTGCCAAACAGCTTGTCGGCCATCTTGCCGCTGTTCCAGCGCTTGACCCACTCGGCAGTGTCTTGGGTGTAAAACGTCGACGTGGTCATCTCGCCGCTCTGGTCGGAAAACCAGTAGGCGTGCCCAGTGTGACCGCCCAGCAGAATCGCACCGCGCGCCTTGAGCGACACGGACACGACTTTGCTGTCTTTGCTGGCGAAGCGCAGCTCGTCGAACACGGTGCTGCCAATCAGGTTGCGCGGCGAGCTGTCGTCTTCCAAGGACAGCTCTTTTTCACCGAGGATCTTGACGTTTCCGTCGTAAAGCATCGACTCGGCGCGACCGGCCTGACGGTTCCAGAACTTGTTCTGCGTGATCCCGTTTAGGTAGCCGTAAGAGCCCGTCGCAATCAGCGCATGGCCCGGCCCGGTATAGGTGTTTTGCTGGCCATAACGACCGACGGCGCGCGCGCCATCTTTCATCAGGCGCTTGAGCCCGCCTTCGCTCAGCAAATGACCCCACCTGGTCAGGTTGTCGGCCCGAAATTGGTCCGCCACGATCAGGACCACCAGCTTCGGTCCGCTTACCGCTGGGACCGCGGGCTTTGCACCAGGCTTGGCCGCCGGTGCCGCCGCAACCGCAGGACGTCCTGCAACCGCCGCCGGCCTGGCAACCGGAGCCGCATTGGCGACCGGATCGGCTGCTTGGGCGAACAGCAAAGCCGCCGCACCACACGCAACAAGAGACGAAATCCGCAACCCCTTGCTTCGGGTCATGTTCAAGCTCTCCAGCACAAGAGGCCATCGTATCGTATGTGCTGTCGGTTTATCTAGAAGCGCTTATTTGCCGACGGATGGCTCGCTGGCTCTGGCATGTGGTATGCAGCGTCCGTGTCGCCACTGCGTTTCACGCTCCTATCTGCCGCAGGGTTAGGTCAAGCGGTCCCGCTCTATGAGCTTGCGCTCTCGACCGCACCAGATGAGCTGCGCGCGCGGCGACTCGGGCCTGTCGGACAGGTGCTGCGTGACTTTCTGCTCGCATGGGAAGCCAGCCAGCGCAGCGATCTCCGCGATGGCGGTGGGCTTTGCAAAGCGGTGGGACGACTTTTGCTGTGTGCAGAATCGGTCGGGGCGTCGCCCAAGCTGCTCTTGCGGGCGACGCAGCGATTGCAAGAACCGACGACGACCGACGAAGCCGAACCGCAGCGAGCCGCGCAAGCGGGACGAATTGCCGCGGCGGCCAGCCTGCTTTTGCGCCTGTCCGAAACCTATGGACGACGCGCTGCCAGCGATGCACGACTGTTTGCTGAAGGGCTGCGAAAGCTCGCATTGCCCCCGCTTGTGGAA
Organism: Pseudomonadota bacterium; assembly: GCA_035340095.1. Classification (GTDB taxonomy): domain Bacteria; phylum Myxococcota_A; class Polyangia; order Palsa-1104; family JAEUJZ01; genus JAEUKA01. The sequence continues at coordinate 2,431 of DAORGN010000099.1, forward strand.
GCCGCAGCCGACATCGAACTGGTCGACCTGCACCTGGCGCTCGTGGCACGCGACGATGGGCTCGGGCTGCCGGCCTGGCTCGCGGCGATCGACTGCCTGGCCAAGACCGACCGCCCGCTGCGGATTGTGCTGCCCTCGGTCGACGATCGACCGCCGCTCCAGCGTGCGCTCAAGCCGATTTTCGATTCGATTTATCAGCGCCACGAGCTGGCCATCGAACTGAGTGAAAGCGGCTCGCTCGGTCCATTTGCCGAAGGGACGACGCCGTGGTCGCGCCTGATTCGATCTTTGTTCCGACCCAAAAGTGGCGGATCGCTTGTGTCTCCTTTGGAACTTGCCGATCGAGTGACGCTGACGCCATCCGCTGGCCCACAGGCAGAAGCGCATGCCGTCGCTGCCCGCGTGCAAAATCTTCTGCGCAGCGGTGTTGCGGCAGCGGACATTGCCGTCGTGGCCGAATCAGCCGCGCGCAGGCGACGGTTGACCGCAGCGCTGCATCGGGCCGGCGTTCCCACCACCCCGCTTTCAGGTGGCGTCGCTGGCCCGCAGACCCGCACCGCCGAGCTGCCACCGCCGCTGCGGCTCATTTGTCTTTTGTTTGAAGTGTTAAAGCTCGGTCTGCCGCGCGAAGGCTTTGTTCAGCTTCTGACCAGTCGCTATGTCCGTTTTCCCGGTCCGCTGGGTGACAAGCCGTGGCTCGTCGCACAGGCCTTGCGCACCGCCGGGGTCCGAACCCTTCGCCATCCCGAACGCAGCCGTCCGTCGACGGGAAATCTGTGGGAAAGCGCGCGCAGCGAACCGACCTGGGGACTTTGCCGGCTGCGGACCTGGCTCGCCACCCAGCAAAAGCCAGCCAGCGACGACAAACCGCGATCACGGCCACCGCACCTGCCGCACCTCGTCGAGCAAGTGGAACAGGCGCTGCACGAGCTGACGAGCCTCCCGAGCCAAGCCACGATCGCCGACCACTGCCGGGCCCTTGTGCGGCTGCTTCTGCGCCTGCACTTTTTCGAAAGATGCACGACGCTGCCGCCGCTCCCTGAAGAAAGCGAAGCGGAAAGTGCGACGCTGTGTATGCAGCTTCTCGATGCCCATCAGCGAGATTCTGCCTGCGTCGGCGTGCTCTCTCAGTGTCTCGACGAGCTACCGAAGTGGGCGGCACGACTTGGACAAGCGACGCTGGACATCGGACAGCGCGAGTTTGCCCAGCTGTTGCGCATGACGCTAGGTCGACTGTGGAACGAAGTGGCCGAGGCGCCGCAGCCGCATGCGGTCAGCATCGGTGAACTGGCAGAAATTGCCCCCCGCACGTTTGCGCACCTTTTCATCGCCGGACTTATCGACGGAGAGCTGCCGACCTTTCGCCCCGAAGACTCGCTTTTGCCCGATGAAGACCGACGCTTGCTCGATCGTTTTGCCGACCGACCGACGTGGCCGCTTGTGTCGCAACAAAACGACGCCGAACCGCTCAAGCTGGCGGTCGCCCTGGCGCACGTCGAACACGCCCACTTGTTCTGGCCGCTTGCCGACGAAGAAGGCCGCCCGCTGCCGCACTCGCAGTTTCTCGACGAAATTTGTTTTGCCGCGGCGATTCCAGACGACAAGATCAAGCTACGGCCCGATCCGCCAGCGACGATACATCCCACCGAGCTTTGGCAACGCGCGCCCCAACATCAAAGCCTGTTTTCAGCGCTTTCGCGACGAGAGCGCGCACGGGCCAATCGCCTGACTTCGATTTTGCGCATCGAAGAACAGCGCAGTCGCTTCTTTTCCGCCACCATCGCCGACGCAGACGCCGCAAACTTATATAGTCATCCGTTTGTCGGTCGCTTGCTCGACGACAGCTTGATCACCGTGCTGCAGCCGCGGCTGCCGGGCAGTCCAAAGCATCCGCTCTCGGCGTCGGTGCTCGAAGACTATGCGCGCTGCCCGTTTCGTTTTTTCGCCCGGCGCGTGCTGGGAATTCGCCCGGCCAGCGAAGGAAGCGAGGAGCTCGACCCACTGGCGTCGGGACGACTGCATCACGCGGTGCTCGAACATTTTTTTATCGAACGAAAAGAATCCAAGAGGCTGCCGCTGCGTGGCGACGAAGCAGACGAGGCGGCGCTCGATGCCGCGATCCAGCGCGTGGTGTCCGACTTTGAACAGACCGAGCACATCGGCAATCCGGCACTATTGAAAGTCCGTCTGGGACGGCTGCGCGCCGAGCTGTGGCGACTTGTCAAAAATGAAGCAGCAAAGCCCCCCGAGCCGGGCTGCCTGCCGACGCTGTTTGAGTGGAAATTTGGCCCACTTTCGATCGCGTCCGCCCAAGGGGACGAAGGCCGGATGGCGCTGCACATCCACGGCATCATCGATCGCGTCGATATCGGCGGCGGCAAAGCGGTGGTGCTCGACTACAAGGCCGGACGGCTCGATCGCTACCAAGCCCAGCTTCGCGACAAGCTGCTAAAAACATCGTTTCAGCTCCCGCTTTACGTTGCGGCACTGCGCGCTGATCCGTCGCTGCGCGAGAGCACACCGCTTCAGTCGGTCGTCGCCCGCTACTACTCGCTGCGGCAAGGAAAAGTGAGCAACTCTCTCGACGACGCCGAGATGACCACGCTTTTGCCCGAGGTGCGACTGCGCAATCCCGACGGCAACGTCGCTGAAGTAGCTTATCGGCTATGGAGACGGTTACGCGACGGAGATTTCGCCGTGGTCCCCAAAACCTGCGAAGGCTGCGGACTCGAAAGCGTCTGTCGCATAAGCAGTGCGCCTCTCGACGTTCCACCCGAGCCCAGCGAAGAAACCGCGAGCAGCGAGAGCCAAGAAAACCCCGCGCCAAGCCAGCTTTCACCGACGCGCGATTTTGACGAAGGGGACGGACGATGAGCCCACCGCTGCGGTTTTTGCTTTTGCGCGATCGGGTGGTGCAGGCGGGGGCCGGCACTGGCAAGACCCACGCGCTGCTTTCGCAGTATTTGCACTTGTGTGCAGGCGCGACGGCGCACGGACGACCGATTCCGCCGCAGCAAATCTGTGCCCTGACGTTTACCGAAAAGGCCGCCACGGAAATGCGCGAGCGACTGGTCCGTCGCGTCACCGCCATTTGTCGGCAGCTTGGGGCAGTTGGGTCCGAAGATGCAGCGACGGCGCTGGCTGAAACAGAACCCGACCTCGTCGCAAGTGCTGCGCATCTGGGAAGCAAGCTGCCCAGCATCGAGTCGTGGGACCAAGTTCTGTCGAGTCTTTCGGGCGCCACCATCAGCACATTTCACGCTTTCGCAGCGGCACTGCTCCGTCGCTACGCCCAGGTCATCGGCGTCGATCCAGAGTTTGCCCTGCTCGACGAAGACAGCGCGGCACAGCGACTGCGGGAAACCTGCGAAGAGCTGGTCCTTTCCGCACTCGAAGAACCGACGACGATTTCCAGCGACCCTGAGTTTCCGTCGATCGTCGCGCAGCTTCTCACCGAGCTCGGTTTTTCCTCGGGCATCGGCGGCGACGGCGGTCTGATCGAAGTTCTGTGCCGTCTGCACCGGCAGCTTGCCGAAGAAGGGCAACCCGGCGATCGGCTTACGTCGGCTTACGATCAGACGAATTTTGTGACCGCGCTTGCCGACGCACGCGGCCTGCTTTTGTCGTCTTTGCAAGAACTGGCGGCCCGCGCCGATGAAATTGGTGGCAAGCGAGGCGAAAAAGCGGCACTGCTCGGTGGACTGGCCGCGCAGATTGGCCAGCGCTTGGCTTCTATCGATGACATTGCTGCGCTGCGGAGCGAATTTGGCCAGGTCACGGACTGTTTTCGCACCATCCGCGGCCCCAGCGGTGCCAAAGCAGACCCCGTGCTGTCCCAGAGCATCAAAGACTGGAAGCAGCAGGCCAAAGACGCAATAGACGACCTGCAAGCGCTGTCGGTGTCACAAAAAGCCGCGCCGCTGGCCAAGGGTCTGGCGCTGCTCTTGGGCCCGCTCAGCGAGCGTTTTTCCCGTCTGAAGCACGAAGAAGCGGTGCTCGATTTTTCCGACCTGCTTTCACTCGCACGCAACCTTCTGCGCGATCATCCGACGGTGCGCCACGAGCTGCGGCAGCGTTTTCAGGTCTTCCTCATCGACGAATTTCAGGACACAAGTCCGATTCAAGCCGAGCTGGTCACGCTGCTCGTGGGGGATGAAGGACATTCGCCGGGCCGACTGTACATCGTCGGCGATCGCAAGCAGTCCATCTATGATTTCCGCGGTGCCGACGTGGCGGCGTTTACCCGGCTGTGTCAGCGACTCCGCGAGCTGGGTGCCGATGAGGAAACGCTCGACCGCTCCTATCGCTCGCTGCCGGGAGTGATCCAGTTTGTCAACCGCCTGTTTGCGCAGGTGATGCAGCCACCGTCGGGTCAGCTGCCCGATTGGTTCGTCCGCTGGGACCCCGAAAACGATCCGCTCAAAGCGCAGCGCAGCGACGAAACAGTGGCAACGCCCCAGGTCGAGCTGCTGCGTCCGACAAACCCAGCGCCGGCCAATCCCCAAGGCGACGCCGTCAAGATTCCGTCTATCGTCCGCGAAGCCAACCTCATCGCCGAGCGAATTGATGCGCTGCTTGCCGACGGAGTGCGGCCTGGGCAGATCGTCGTCCTTTTGCGGCGCTTCACCCATCTTTTGCATTACACGACGGCGCTGCGACGGAAGCGGATTCCCCATTACGTCGTGCGAGGGCGCGGTTTTTTTGCAGCGCAGGAAGTCCGCGATCTCGCGTCGCTGCTCCGCCTTTTGGACGATCCCAGCGATGTGCAAGCGCTCGTTGCGGTGCTTCGTTCGCCGCTGTGTGGTCTGTCCGACGAATCGCTGGCCCGTCTGCACCTCGCCGGTCGGCTGTCTTTGCCAGCACTGTGCGAAACCCCGTCGTCCCCTGGCGAAATCCCTGACGAGCCAGACCTCGATGATCAGCCCGCCCATTTGCTGCTGCGTCTGCCTGCCGACGAAATGAATCGGCTCCGGCACATCGTTTCGCTGTTGGGTCTGCTAACCACCGAGGCCGACCGTTTTGATCCCGCCGATCTTTTCACCATCGCCATCGAAGCCTGTGACTACCGCGCCGTTCTCGCCGCTGATCCCGACGGTGGACAGCGGCTGGCCAACCTCGACCGGCTGATCGAGCGTGCACGGGCCTATTCGGGTCGGCTGCGGGCATTTGCCCGTTTTTTGCGACTACAAACCGATCCCGATCTGGCTCGTCTAAACGGCGATCCCAGCGACGAGCCAGCGGCGCAAATGCTCAGCGAACACGACGACGCGGTGCGGATCATGACCGTGCATCAGGCCAAAGGGCTCGAATTTCCAACGGTGATTGTCGGAGGCTGCACCACCCGCGAACGCCACGACACGCCACAGGTCGTCTACGATCGCGAACTGGGGCTCGGCCTGTCGATCTATGTCGATGGTGAGCGACGGATGACGCTGCAACAAAAACGAATCGCAACCAGGCGCAAGCAGCGTGTCCGCGCCGAGTCCGACCGCCTGTTTTACGTTGCTGCGACTCGCGCCAAAGATCGACTGATCTGGGCTGGTGAAAGCGACAGCGGCATCGGCAGCACCTGGCGTCAGCCGATCGAACAACTGATCGGCGAAGCGGATACCGCGGCGCTGTGCACCGAGTGGAGCCGGGCGACGCCAGCCCCCGAAAGCGCAGCCGAGCCACCGACCAAGCAGGTGCCGACGACTGACCCAGCAGCAGCCGAGGAGTCGGTCCGCCTTTTTTACGAACCCCCGCTTCCACCATCGACAAAGACCACGCTTGTCACCGCCCTGGCAGCGGAACGGCTCGCGTGTGCTCGCCGCTATCAGCTCTTGGCCCAAAGACCCGCACCTTCGTCGCGACCACAGCAGCGAGCGCGGACCAGCGACGAAACCATGCACCAGACGGCCCAGGCCTGTCTGCTCGCCGGAACGCTAGCGCAGCGGCTTTTGTCCGTCGTCGATCTCTCGCGCCGTGGCGAAGATGTGTCACGCGCAGTCGCCCAGCTTGGAATCTTGCGGGACAGTGCGCTCGCAGCGGAAGCGCAGACTTGGCTACATACGCTGCTGCGCAGTCGCTGGCTATCCGATGCGCTTGGCCAAGCCGACTGCTTTTCGTCGCTGCGACGCGGGCTTTGCTATCACGTTCCCATCGCTACGGATTCGCCGCTGTGGCTTTCGGGCGTGCTGGATCTGACGTGGCTGGGAACCGACGGAACACCGCATGTCGTCGACATTCAACTGCTGACGCCACCCACCAAAGAGCATGCGTTCTTTGTCGCCCG
>DAORGN010000099.1:8804-16967 GCA_035340095.1 Pseudomonadota bacterium
CTTTGTCATCGTGCGCAGTCGCTGGCGTAAGAAAATCGAAGAACAGCGGTGATTACTGCTGCATTCCGGGCTGCATCGGCTGCATTCCGGGCTGTCCGGGCTGCATCGGCTGCATTCCGGGCTGTCCGGGCTGCATCGGCTGCTGCATTCCGGGCTGCATCCCCGGCATTCCTTGGTTCATCTGGGTGCCGGTCATCATCTGTAGCTTCTGGAAGAGCTGGTTGTACTTGCCCTGCGCCTGCGTCGCCTCCAGCTGCCGCCGATCCGCCGTCAGCTTTGCGTCATCCGCTTTGCGCTGCGCATCGGAAGCCTGCTGATCAAACGTCGCCACCGAAAAGTCCGCCGTCGGCTTCTTGCCCTTGGCCGCCGCAAGCTGCGCTTTCGACTGTTCGTAGCGCGACCGCAGCGCAGAAATCTTCGCTTCCATCGCATCGACGAGCGACCGGGCATGGCTGCGACGAGCCTTCGCATAGTCAATCTTGGAATCCGCCACGTCCTTCGCGAGCTGCTTTTGCTCGAGGTTGCTCTTCGCGGCATTCATCCGATTTAGGTCTTTGGTCGAGTCCGCCAAATCCCGCTCGGCCTTCGCCATGTTCACGTCGGCTTTCGCCTTGTCATACTCGGCGTCCGCGACGGTCAGCTCCTTGTCGGCAATCGAAGCGTCACTGACCGCTTTGTTCTTTTCTTCGGTCGCCTGGTTCAGGTCCGACTGAATCTGTAGCATCTGCGACTTTTCACCCATCGACACATCGGCGAGCAGCGCATCGTCAATCTTGTACTTGGGACCCGAGCTACAGGCGCCAAGGAGAACCGAGGTAAGCAGCACGGAACGGAAAAGAACTCGCATGATTCCTCCAGATATCGTCTCACTGTAACCTAACCACGAAGGATTGCGGCGCCGGTCCGCTGGCCCATCGCAAGGTTACGTCGGTCTTGGCCTGGTCGTTGGTGACGGCGACTAGCTTGATGCGGTGCAGGTAAAACCGAGCACAAGCAGCCCTTTGTCATGCTGAATGCCGGCTTGCAGCACCGTCCCGCCGTTATTTATCACAAACTTCGTCGACAAGAGCTTGGCGCTGCCGTCTTGGATCTCCAGCTTCAGACGCAGCCGAAGCTTGCCAGCAGCGTCAGCCCGTCCCTCGTAGGACAGCACGCCTTGGTGATCGCCCGGCACCTCGAAGGTCTGCGACGATCCGCTCGCAATGACCAGCTCATGCTGCCGCAAAAGCGCAAAGCCTTTCCACGAATCGAGCGGCGGACGGGTAAGCTGCGGACGCAGTGGCTCCAAGCGCGTATCAAACTGGCCGCCCTGCTTGGTCGCGTGAATCACCCGCACCGCGCACGAGGCCTTCGTCGCTGCATGTTGATCAGGTGGATTGGCTTTCGACGGATCGGGCTGCGCCCAAGCGATCTGCGGCAGGCTCAGTGAGCACAAACCGATCGCAAGGGCGAGCAGTTGCCGTCGTTTTTTCACAGGCTTTCCCATTCGTCTTCTTCCTGATGATCGAACCAAATCAAGGTTGTGTCGTTGCCATGCTCGTCGGCAACTTTCAGCACGGTCGCCCCGCCGCCGACAACTTCGAGTTCTTCGACGTCGCAGCTATTGTCCCGCGAGGCGGAAGGTCGCAGCAGAAACAGGAGCGTTGCCGCAAGTGCGAGCGCCGACAACACAGCCGTCGTTCGACGAAGCACTTTGCGCCGCAGCGGCACCACGTTGCTCGTCGGTCTGTCGTCCAGCTTGCCTTCAATTTGCGACCACACATCGATCGAGTGCGCCGCCGCTTCCGTCTCAACAGCGTCGTGGACAGATTGCGACAGCGCCGACAGCACTGCGAGTTTCGCCAGTTCTTCGTCAGAAAGCTCACGGCGCAGTGCTTCCGCTTCGTCGCTGGTTAGCTCGTTATCAAACAGCTTGTGCAGCTTGTCATCGGTAACAGCCATGGTCGCTCGGGCCTATTCGGCCCCCTCCTGCTCTGCGTCCTCGGCGAAATCCGAAAGCAGCTCTTGCATCTGCCGTCGGGCATGAAACAGTCGACTCATCACCGTTCCTTCTGGGCAGTCCATCGAATCGGCAATCTCTTTGTAGGATAACCCCTCGACCTCGCGCAGGATGAGCACCGTGCGATGCTGATCGGAAAGCTGCGAAAGTGCGACGAGAATCCGCTGGCGCAGCTCGCTCGACTGCGCCACCCGCTGTGGATTGAACGACAGCTTCTGCGCCGACAGCACATCGGCGGGACTGCCAACCTGGCGATGGGACAAGCGCTCGTCGAGCTCGACTTCGCTGCCACGGCCAACCCGGCGCTTTCGGTCGATGCACAGATTGACGGTGATGCGATAAAGCCAGGTGTAAAAGCTCGCCGTGCCCTGAAACGAACCCAGGTGGCGATGCGCTTTCAAAAACGCCTCTTGCGAGATGTCGCGCGCTTCGTCGGGGTCTTTCAGTAGCCCAAACGCCAGCGAAAATACGCGCCGCTGATAGCGTTCGACCAAAATCCGAAAAGCCTTCTGGTCGCCGCGGCGACTGCGATCGACCAGCTCGGCTTCGGCGCGTCGCTGCTCGTCGGTCGCCTCGCTCGGCTTCCCCGGCTCGACGGGTGTCGGTGGCGGGATGACTTTTGCGGAGCTGTCGGTTGTCTGCGCCAAGGGTTTTTATCGCTTGAGTCCGCGCCATTTGCTCCTCTGACGGACTCGCAGGGATCTCTATTTAAAGGAGCGCCTCGCTACGTTAACAAGAACCCAGAAAGACGCCAATTGCTTGGTAAGCTGCGCGCGCTGATGCCCGATTCGATCATTCTTAGTTGCTTGCTGATTTTTTTCGCCCGCGTCGGTGACGTCTCTCTTGGCACGCTGCGTGTCGTCATGGTGACCCAAGGCCGTCGTGGCCGCGCTGCGATGCTCGGTTTCTTTGAAGTCCTGATTTGGGTATTCGCCGCATCGCGGGTCATCGGCAGCCTTGGCAAGCCACAGCTCGCAGTGGCCTACGCCGCCGGTTTCGCTTGCGGAAACTACGTCGGCCTCACGCTGGAGCGGTGGGCAGCGATGGGCAATCAGGTTGTTCGGGTTTTCTCACGACGCGGCGAACAGCTCGCCGACGAGCTGCGACAGCACGGCTTCCGCGTCACCCTGTTCCACGGGCTAGGCCGCGATGGACCTGTGCACATGCTCTATGTCGAAACCGAGCGTCGCCGCATTCCGTTCATTCTCAACGAAGCTCGTCGGCTGGACCCGCAGTGTTTCTATGTCGTCGACGACGTGCGTATCGCATCATCGGTCGACGACCCGCCCCGCAAGCGCTGGTTATCCGCCTACAGCATCCGTCAGCGCAAGTAACGCGACGGTCTTTCGCAAACGCTGCGGCTACTTGTGAAGCAGCTTGAATGCGTGGGTCCAGCGTCCACGGATCATGCCGGGAATGCACCACAGCATGCACAGCGGCTCGATTGCGCGCGCCGCCGTCGCATGGCCCATGTCCTCGATCTCCCAACCAAACAGGTCCAGGATCTTGCTCACCTGCTCTTTGGCCGCCGCGTTGTTGCCACAGATAAACATCGACGGCTTCTGACCGCCAAAGTCCGGGTTCACCATAAACGCATTGCCGACGCACGAAAACGCTTTGACAAAGTGCGCCTTGGGGGCTGCTTTCTGAATCCGCTCGAGCAGCGAGTCGTTTGGGCCGGTGAAAAACTTGAGCACACCATGTTCCGGCGCGGCTTCCGCGAGCGGATTGGTCGTATCGATCACAGTTTTCCCGTCGAGCACGCTTCCAAGCGACGTCACCAGCTCCTCGACGACCGAGCCCTTGACAGCGAGAACGACGACATCACCAAACGCCGCAGCTTCGGCGAACGAACCAACCGATGCCCGCTCTCCCGCTTGGGTCTGCCAATTCGCCAGCTTTGCGCTCTCGCGCGTGCCACGCATGACAGAAAAGCCATGCTTTAGGAAACCATTTGCCAGGACTTCACCCACAGTACCCGAACCAAGGACAGCAATTTTTTTCATGGTCTGCATGTTAGAAGCGATCCTTTCCAGTGGTCAACTCGCCGCGATTGTCGACGGGAACATTGGAATCATTGCGGCCATGCCAGTATCGGTCGAGGTCCAGCCGACACCGGATGAAAAAGCCAACATTCCGTTACCCTGATATCGAGTCTACGGACACACATGTGGCCAGCCGAATTGCCTCATTCGAGAGGAAAATCAATCACATCGGTCGATTAGATTGACCATTCCAAACAAATGCATTCCGTATCCACGTAATCTTTCTTGCCGTTCTTTCTATCGAAATGACATCAAATCGACAGGCCACTGCATTCATGTGCTGACATTGTTTCAGTAGATATTCCATTGCCGCATAATACAAGCGCCGCTGTTTCGTCACAGACACGGTCTCGCTCGGCGCGCCAAAGCGATCATCTTCGCGCAGGCGGACCTCGACGAAACACAGCGTCTCAGCATCGCGAGCGACGATGTCAAGCTCACCCCGTCGCGTCCGATAGTTCCGCGCCAGCACCTCCGCCCCATGCTCGACGAGGTAGATCGCTGCACGCTCTTCACCAAAATCGCCCACCGACTTCGAGATAGACATGAAGGCCCTCTGCTGCACGGAAATTCTAGCTGCGCGACCGGCATCACAGCGCATCAGCTGCGAAGACACCGACAGCAAATTCCATGTTTGAAAGCGTAGATACCGACAGGAAGCCTGCGAATACAACTCAGGCTATGGCTGCGAAGCGACGTCGCAGCGCGCACGGAAACGGCAAGATTGGCTGGCACAGAAAAAACGCTGCGCCAGCGAAACAGTCGAAGGGCTAGCCTTCAGCAGCGGCAGGCGCCGGCTCAGCCGCGGCACTCTCGGTGCGCTTGGTCGTGCGCTCCTTGATGCGAGCGGCCTTGCCCGAAAGATCGCGGAGGTAGAACAGACGGGCGCGACGGACTTCACCGCGGCTCACCACTTCGACGCGATCGATGCGCGGCGAGTGAACCGGGAAAATTCTCTCGACGCCGACGCCGTAGCTGATTTTGCGAACGGTGAACGACGAGCGCAGACCGTGGTGATGGCGACGGATCACAACGCCCTCGAACGCCTGGGCACGCTCTTTGTCACCTTCTTTGATCAGCACCCACACGCGGACCGAGTCACCCACGCGGAACTCAGGCAGCGCCTGCTTGCGCAGAAGGGTCTTCTCTAGCAGTTCAACAGCGGGGACAACATCGCTCATCTCAAAATTCTCCTACGTTCCGGCTTCTTCGGCGAAGAGCCTATCTAACATGATTGCCGTCGCAGAGCGCACCGAGAGGTGATTGTACGGGGCCGTTCCCTGAATCGGCTCAAGCACGCTATCGACTTTGGACATAAACTCGTCAGTGAGACCCCAACCAGTCCCCATCACCAAGAACAGCGGGCGCGCCTCGCGAAGCAGCTGGGCGCGGAGAGCGGGTATCGAGACGGCCAACACCGATGGACGAGCGGTTGTTCCAACCACGATTGGCCGCTGTCCATGCTCTCGGGTAATTGCATCGATTGCTTCATCCGTCGTTTGGACCACGCGCACGCGCGCAAGGGCTTCTCGACGGAAATCATTCTGACTTTGCCCTGGGCCTTCGTGCCAATAGCCCAAAATTCGCTCGACCAACTGGCGCTGGGCAGCGACGGGATGAACGACGTAGTAACCAGCCACGCCGTATGTGCAGCACGATCGAGCAATGTCATGGATGTCAAGGTTCGTAACTGAAGTGCTTACGACCTGATGCTGCTTGTCATACACGGGGTGATGAACAAGTGCAACAAATGATCGCGCAGCCAAGGTCGCGAAACCACTGGTAGCTTGGACACTCATGTCGGGGCCTCCGAGCTTTCACGCAGGCTGTGTTCCGTATCCCAAGCCGCGAGCAAGCGCCTATCTTCGTCGGTAAGCTGAACCGACCCAAAGAGGTCAGGACGACGCTGTCGAGTCCTCACCAGAGACAGTTGTCGTCGCCAGCGGCGAATGTGCTCGTGATTGCCCGAGAGCAGCACCGGAGGCACCGGAAGACCCGCCACTTCCGCCGGGCGACTATATTGTGGATATTCGAGCAATCCGCATTCAAACGACTCATCTTGTGAAGACTGCTCGTTATGCAGCACGCCAGGAATCAACCGAGAAAGCGCATCAACCAGTATCATGGCGGGCAATTCGCCACCAGTTAAGATAAAATCACCAATTGAAATCTCATCATCGACATAGTGGTAGATACGTTCATCCATTCCTTCGTATCTACCGCACATAAAGATCAGCCGCGGTTCCGTGGCAAGCTCTCGTACAAGTTTCTGCGTGAGCGGCTTTCCCGTCGGTGCTAGGACAATTTTGCGCGCCTTTCCATGCGCAGCCTCAATCGACTGAAGTGCCCGCACCATCGGTTCGAGCAGCATCACCATTCCCGAACCGCCACCGTAAGGCGTATCGTCTGTCGTACGATGCTTGTCCGTCGTGTGATCACGCAAATTGTGCGCACGAACCACAAGCGCGCCTTTGGCTATCGCACGACCCGTTATGCTGACGCGCAAGACCGGATCGAACATTTCCGGGAATATCGAAACGATGTCGATTGACTGCGCCATCAGAGGCTCTCTGGCTGGTCCAGATCCAAAAGCCCAGCAGGCGGCGAGATCACCACTTGCCGACGATCAGCATCAAACGACGCCAAAAATTCAGGGATGGCCGGTATCAACGCCGACTCGCGAGGAGGACGTGCGATGACAAGCTGCGGCTGGGCGCCGACCGTCATCACCTCCTGCACGACGCCGACTCGTTCTCCATCTGTGGTCAGCACCTCGCAGCCCGGCAGATCGGCCAGATAAAACTCCCCTGGCTCCAGTTCCGGCAGGTCGGCGCGTTCCATCAGAAGTTTCTGCCGGGTCAGCGCTTCCGCTGCGGTGCGATCGGCAATGCCTGAAACCGACACCACAAAAAAGCCGTTCGACTCGCCACGGCAGCTTGTGATCTGCCACTGCTTGGGTCGCTCAGCCTCTTTTTCTGTCCACAAATGCGTCGCCATGTCGAGCGCGTTGGACGCAGGGTCATGCAGCTTCACTCGAAGCTCCCCCCGCAACCCATGCGGTCGACAGACTGCACCGATCTCTAGAAGCGTGCGCGACATCGATTTGGCGTTGGTCAGATGTGGACAGAGACGACCATCCAGCGAGCTGTTCGGTTCGAAGCTCCACGACACCGCCAAGTAATTTCTATAGACAAAAGCAAGCCGGTACCCAAGCAACGTCTATCCACGGGAAAGACGGCGCCTAGGTCAGAAAGGAGGCTTGGTCAGTCAGGAAATCGGCAGCGCCGCGGACTCGCGGACAGTGCGAGTGCGATTTACTTCGACGCAGCCGCCGGAGCAGCCTTGCCGGTCTTCACCTGGCTGATCAGGAACGCCACCGTGTCCGACGGCTCAGCCCCTTGGCTCAGCCAGTAGTCCACGCGCTCCATCTTGAAGCGAATCTCTGCCGGAGTCCGCGTCGGGTCGTAAACCCCAACGTGCTCGATAAAGCGTCCATCACGGGGGCTACGGGAGTTTGCCACCACGACCCGGTAGAACGGTGCTTTCTTCGCTCCAACACGAGCCAGTCGCATCTTTACGGCCATGTTTCTTGGTCCTATCTATTTCGTCTGACGGAGTCACCTGCTACCGGGTACGGACGAACCCAAGCAGGAATACGTTTTGTATGCGACCTGACGGAAACTACAGAAGTTCAAGGTCCGTTCGTCTAGGTCGCTCGCGAGTCGGCAAGCCTAATGGCACGGTGTAGGTGCTGTCAAGGGCTTGAAAACATGACCGAAGTAGCGCGCCTCCTGTGAGCCAAAATCGGACGATGGATTAGGCCGCTTCCTTGCTGCTCGCCTCCTCATCCGCGGTGGCGGCATCTTCGGCTGGCGTCACCGATCGCGGGCTGACTTCACCACGGCGCAGCGCAGCCAGCAAGCGCTCACGCAGGCTTTCCATCACCACGGGATGCTCGGCCAGCCACAGCGCGGCCCGCTCTCGTCCCTGCGCCAGTCGCTCCCCTTCGAGCGAATACCACGCTCCGCTCTTTTCGATAAGTCCGTGCGAAGCCGCCAGGTCGAGCAGTTCCCCCGCGCGATTCACGCCCACGCCATAGAGCAGCTCAAATTCCGCATC
>DAORGN010000100.1:0-2294 GCA_035340095.1 Pseudomonadota bacterium
CCTCGATCTTGCCTTGCTCGGTTCCCTCGACGGTCATATGCGCTTGCAGTGCCATGGTCCTTGCTCCTTATGTTGAAAAAGAGACAGCTTTGCCCGTTCCGGACTGTCTCGTGAACAGCTGCACGTTGTGCTGCGATCGAAGTCCGTTTGGATAGGACTGAGTCCAACATGAAGCGGACTCAGCTTGAGCGCTTGGCTGTTTTGACAGCGCTGGCAGCGCAGACTCGCACGACGGTAGAGGCGACGAACTCATCGCAAAAACCTCCAAACAGAGGACCGACCGCAGAAGCCTTCCCCACATAACAAGGCCCCTTCCCAATTGCAAGCTTTGGTTCTCAATTTTGGTTCGCCAGGAAAATTGCTCATGCAGCCGTGGAAACGGACAGATCGCAAAGTCCATTCCGTACTTTTGCCAAAATCGACTTCATGCTGGCCTTCGCTTTCCGCTTTGCAGATCGCGTGCACCCGAAATGGGAAGGAAAGGCCCGATTCCAGCTTGACGAAACTTGCGGTGCCGCACTACGCAATCGCTCCGCAGCCCACGTCCGCTGCCCCTGGAGAAACAAATGAACTTCGCAAAGACTTGCCGCTCGCTGCGGCTTTGGTTCCCTGCCCTGCTTCTGTTCGGCTCACTCGCGTGCGTCCCCGAGACATCGCATGAAGTGGCGACGCAGCATGAGTCTCTGTTTGTCGACAGAACGTTCGGAAGTCACCGCTACAAGCTGTTTGTGCCGTCGGGATATTCCGCCGGACGCGCGATGCCGCTTGTGATGATGCTGCACGGCTGCACCCAAGATCCGGCGCAGTTTGCCAGCTCGACACAGTACAACGCGCTGGCGGAAGCGCAGGGCTTTCTGGTGGTCTATCCGGAACAGCCAACAAGCGAAGATGCCAACCGCTGCTGGAGCTGGTTTCAGACCGCGCATCAGTCGCGCGGCGCGGGACAGCCGCAGTGGCTCGCAGGACTTGTGGCCGACATTGGCAAAAACTACAGCATCGATTCTGGCCGCGTGTACGTTGGTGGTTTGTCGGCGGGCGCGGCCATGTCGGTGATCTTGGGCGCGACCTATCCCGATGTGTTTGCCGCGATTGCCGTCGGTTCCGGTCTGGAATTCCGCGCTGCCAGTTCCGCAAGTGATGCGATTGCGGCGATGCGCAGTGGTGGACCCAGTCCAACATCACAAGGCCGCACCGCGTATCGCGCAATGGGAATGGCCGCCCGCACGGTGCCGGTGATTGTGTTTCATGGCTCGTCTGACACAACGGTTGCCCCGGTCAATGCCGATCAGATTGTTGCGCAGTGGGCCAAGACCAATGACCTGGCGTCCGACGGCAGCGAAGACGGCAACATCACCGACAGCGCGGACCTGACCAGCACCGGCACTGTTCCGTCTGGTCGCAGCTACAGCCGTGCAAGCTACCGCGACAAACGATCCGGCAGCGAAGTCATGGCCAAAGTCATCGTGCAAGGCATGGGACACGCATGGTCGGGCGGCAGCAGCGCGGGTTCCTTTTCCGATCCGCGCGGACCCGATGCCACCGCGCTGTCGTGGGAGTTCTTCCGCGCCCATCCGATGCCAACCACGATGCCGCCGTTCGACGGTGGGACCGATGGTGGTGGACCCGTCGACATGCGCACTCCTTCTGACTTGGCAGCGGATCTGGCGACTCCCGATCTCGCGACTCCGGATCTTGGTGTGCGTGACTTGGCGACTCCTGATCTCGCGACTCCGGATCTTGGTGTGCGTGACTTGGCGACTCCCGATCTTGCGCTTCCCCCGACGAGATATGTGCTTTCCGTGGTCGCAACAGAGAGCGGCTTTGTCGGTCAGGTTGCTGCCGATGGAATCGGTCCGGGAACGGCCAAAATCGGTGACAAAGGACTGTATAATGGTGACACCTTCCGCGCGATTCTGTCGTTTGATACCTCGGCACTACCGACGACAGCTCCGCGCAGTGCAGAGCTTGTGATTTCGCGCAAGACCATGACTGGCGCAGTCAGCTCGCTGCTGTTCGATCTGAAGCGTGGGGTGTTTGGTCGCGATGGATCGCTTGGCCTGGATGACTATGCAGCGGCCCCAACCACAGCCGGGTTCGCCAGCGTAGCGCCACCTGCACGCGACGGAGACAGGCTGGTGATTGCGATTCCTCCCATCGTGCTGGGAATGCCCGCCGCGGGTCGGTTTCAGTTTCGCATCCGTGCCAGCACGCCGGTTGATTTCAAGTCCGATCTGATCGAACTGTGGCTGCAAAGTGCCGCAGCGGCGCAGCTTGTGCTGACGTACTAACGGACG